>JBKPAK010000234.1:0-26648 GCA_046726415.1 Candidatus Methylomirabilota bacterium | reverse complement strand
GCGCCTGATCTGCCGGACGCCTATCGCCCCCTGGGGCAGCCGATCATCATCGGTGGTTCCATGGAAACCGGCTCGGCGCTCCTCGTGGGGACCGCCCGAGCCATGGAGGAGACGTTCGGGTCGACCGCGCACGGCGCCGGTCGCATCATGTCGCGCGCCCAGGCCAGAAAGCGGGTCAGCGGCGAGGACCTCGTCCGGGACATGCGGGCGCGGGGCATCGTGGTGCGCGCAGCCTCCCGGTCGGGCCTGGCCGAGGAGGCCGGCTTTGCGTACAAGGACCTTGGCGATGTCGTGAATGTCGTCGATCGGCTTGGCATTTCGCGTCGGGTCGCGTCGCTGCGGCCCATCGGCAGCATCAAGGGGTAGCATGGAGACGCCGTGAATTACCCGAGAGCCCCCAAGCGATGAAGGAAGGCCAGGACTTCTTCAATCTCTACAACCACGGCTTCGTTCGCGCCGCGGTGGCCGTCCCGCCCGTGCGGGTTGCCGATCCCGACTTTAACGTCGGTCAGACCATCGCCCTGATGCGGCAGGCCGTGGAGCGCCGGGCCGCGATCGTCCTCTTCCCCGAACTGGGGATCTCCGCGTACTCGTGCGAGGACCTCTTCCAGCAACGCGCCCTCCTGGAGGGCTGCGAGGCGGCGCTGAGCCAGCTCGTCTGCGCCTCGACCGAATTGCCCGTACTCGCCGCGGTAGGGATGCCGCTGGTGATCGACGATCAGCTTTACAACTGCGCCGTGCTCGTCGGTGGCGGACGCATCCACGGGGTCGTGCCCAAGACGTACCTGCCAAATTACCGGGAGTTCTACGAGGCGCGCCAGTTCCGCTCGGGCGACGTCGCGCTGCGCGAAGAGATCTCCGTGGGCGGTCAGCGCCACGTGCCCTTCGGGGCTCGGCTCGTGTTCGAGATCGAGGAGGAGCCCCGGCTCCGACTGCACGTCGAGATCTGCGAAGACCTGTGGGTGCCGATTCCCCCGTCGTCGTACGCGGCCCTCGCCGGTGCCACGGTGCTCCTGAATCTCTCAGCCTCCAACGTCACCGTGGCCAAGGCCGAGTATCGCCACCAACTGGTGAGCAGCCAGTCGGCGCGCTGCCTGGCCGCCTACCTCTATTCGGCGGCCGGGCCCGGCGAGTCGACCACCGATCTCGCCTGGGACGGCCACGCCCTCATCTACGAGAACGGGTCGCTGGTCGCCGAGTCGCGCCGCTTCGCCCGCGAGCCGCAGCTCATCGTCGGCGACATCGACCTCGAAAGGCTCTCGCAGGAGCGCGGGCGGCAGGGAACCTTCGGTCAGACGGTCGAGCGACACCGCGGGGAGCTGCGCAGCGTCCGCGTGGTCCGCGCCTCGGTGGAGTTGCCACGCAGGGGCCGCTTGCTCCCGGCCCGCCGCTACGAGCGCTTTCCGTACGTCCCCGCCGATCCGTCCACGCGGGACCAGCGCTGCGCCGAGGTCTACCAGATCCAGGTGCAGGGGCTGGCCAAGCGATTGGAGTTTACCGGAATCGAGCGGGTGGTCATCGGCATCTCGGGCGGCCTCGACTCCACGCACGCGCTCCTCGTGTGCGCGCAGGCCATGGATCTCCTCGGCCACTCTCGCCGCCACATCCTCGCCTATACCATGCCCGGTTTCGGCACCAGCGGCCGCACTCTCGACCAGGCCCGTCGGCTGATGAAGGCCGTGGGATGCGAGGCCAACGAATTGGACATCCGGCCGAGCGCTGAACGGATGCTCCGGGACATCGGTCACCCCGCTGGCGACGGCGCACCGGTGTATGACATCACCTTCGAGAACGTGCAAGCCGGCGAGCGGACGAGCCACCTCTTCCGGCTCGCGAACTATCGCCGGGCGCTGGTGGTCGGGACCAGTGATCTCAGCGAGCTGGCCCTGGGCTGGTGCACCTATGGCGTCGGCGACCACATGTCGCACTACGCCGTGAACGCCAGCGTGCCCAAGACACTCATGCAGCACGTGATCCGCTGGGTGGCCGATCGCGGGGCGCTCGGCGATGAGGCGAGTCACACCTTGCGCGAGATCCTCGCGACCGAGATCAGCCCCGAGCTGATTCCGCGGGCGGGTAACGGTGCCGAGCCTGCTCCCGACACCGAATCAGTGATCGGACCCTACGAGCTGCAGGATTTCAATCTCTACTACATCCTCAGATTCGGCTATCCGCCGCCCAAGGTGGCTTTCTTGGCCTACTGCGCGTGGCACGATGAACGGCAGGGAGTTTGGCCCGACGTGCCTCTCGATCGACGCCGCCAGTACGACATCGGCCAGATCAAGGCGTTCCTCGGCATCTTTCTCGAACGCTTCTTCCATCTGAGTCAGTACAAGCGCAGCTGTGTCCCCAATAGTCCCAAAGTCGGTTCCGGCGGCTCGCTGTCTCCGCGCGGAGACTATAGGGCCCCTAGCGACAGCGAGGCCACGGCATGGCTCAATCAGCTGGCCCTGATCCCAAACAGCGCTTGACAGCCTCGACTCGCAGATCGTCACCTGTTGACGATCCGCCATCGACCGTCACACCACCACCTTGACCGGGTTACCCGCAGGTCGCCACCTGTTGAGCGAGCCGTGTTCGCAGTTCACCACCTGTTGACCATCCCTTCTGGCTGACCACCGCCCGCGCCCTGTGAGTAGTCGTCGGCGATCGGCTTCCCCGAAGTAGTCGATCAGCCAATCGATGTCTCTCGGGCAGTCTGACTTGAGAAACAGACCGGGCGGGACTGTCTGCGCCCTGCGCGTCTGACTGCGCCTGCGACTGTGCATCGCTTGTCTCCCTGTCGCTCGGGCATCTTCAGGGCGCCCTCGCGTGTGGTTCGTGCCATGACAGACAAGCAAACTGCGTGCCGGAGGCCTGTGGTATCGGATTCGGCCCGATTCCATCTCGCGAGGCGCGAAGCGGACGCGACTCCTCCTGGGCCGCGGCGGGGCAGGGCGCCTCCTCCAACTAGAACGGATCGCCGAGCGTGCGGATGCTCGGCTCCAGGCGAATTCCGGTCCGCGCCCGCACGCGCTCTCGAGTGAGCTCCATGAGAGCGAGGATCGCCACCGCCGTGGCCGTGCCGCGGTTCACGATGACGCAGGGGTGCTTGGCGGAGATCTCCGCACCGTTCAAGCGTTTGCCCGAGAGTCCGGCCCGCTGGATCAGCGCCCCGGCGGAGTGACCGGGCGGATCCTTCCAGACCGCGGCCCCAGGCAGGGCGAGGGTCTGAAGCAGAGGGCGCCCCCGCAGCGCGTGGGCGATCGCGCGGTTGATCTTGATGGCCGGCTGGCGCTCGAGTCGGAGCCGGCAGCCGATGACAATGCGTCCAGGCGCCTCGAGGGAACGATCGCCGAGTCCGTGCAGTCCAGGTTTCACCTCGTCGATCTCGCCATCAGCTCGGACGAAATACACGGCTGAGACGATCGACGACCGAGGCTGACCGAGCGCAGATCCGTGGAGCACGAGCGCACCACCCACGGAGCCAGCGATCCCCACCAGTGACGCGAGGCCGCCGAGGTTCAGGGCGGCGGCGGCGCGGATCAGGGCGAACATTTCGGCACCCGCTCCGACCACGGCCTCCTCGCCGTAGAACTCCACGCGCCTGAGCACCCCCTCCAGGTGGAGGATCACCCCGCGAAAGCCGCGCTCGGTGACGAGCAGGTGTGTCCCGGCGCCGATCACCGTGACCGGCATCTGTTCGCGCTCGGCGAAGCGCAGTGCGTGGCGGATGTCGTCGATGTTCTCAGGAGTGATGAAGATGTCGGCAGGCCCCCCGAGGCGCAGGGAGGTGTGGATGCGCAAGGATTCTTTGAAACGGACGTCGCCACAGATCGATCCAAGCATCGAGCCCGATACCTCCTTCGCGTGTCGTCCACGCTGATCGCGGCGCGACTGTCACGGGTCGCCGTCGCCGGCACTCTAGGAGGGAGCGATGGGGTCGTGTCAATCGCGGATTCACGTGCTCCCCATGCGCCACCGGTGGAGGGTAGGCTCGATCGGAGGCGTCGAATCGCATCAGGCGATAGCCCGGGCCACTTCGAGGCCGAAAAGAATGCGTTGGTCCACGGTCACGGCCGTGAGGCCGCCTCAGGCGATGCAAATTTCCCCGTGGGGATGGCGGTGGAGACGTGGATAGCGCTGCGTGTGGTGCGCCGACGGCCCGGCTTGGCTAGGGCGTTGCGAGCGGCACGGGGGATGGGGCCATCTCAGGGCCCCATCCGAACAATCCCGCTCAGCGTCGCCGCGGGCTGTCCGGCTTCCCGCGGGTCGGCGCGTCGCTGGCCGCGGCGCGGACGCTCGTCAATTCTCCCACGTATGGATCCGTCTGGCGGAGCCGCTGCGCCATCCGGCGGATCAGGCGGGCGGCCGCCGCGGGCGCGGCGGCCAGGCTGGCCGCGAAGGCCTCGCGCGAAATGTAGTCGGCGGTTGTCGCTTCGATGGCCCGTGCCGTGGCCGTGCGCGGTCCGCCATCGACGGCGGCCAGCTCTCCGACCGTGTCGCCTACCCTGGCCGTGGCCACGACGACCTCTCGTCCGTTGCGGCGCACAGTGAGCCGCACGCGCCCCGAGCGCAGGAAGTAGAGACCACCGGCGGGCTCGCCCTGCTTGAAGAGAATTTCGCCGAGGCGGAAGCGCGCGGTCTTCGCACTGGTCAGCAGGGTCGCGCGCTCGGCGAGCGGCAAGCCGGTCAAGAAGCCACGCCCGGCGGCCAGCGATGCGCTGACGATCCGCTGGCGGTGCAAGTCCCCGCGGGCGGGGACGGCGACGCCGGCACGGCTCAACCACGCGCGCACCCGAGGGCGAAGGAACGCCGGATTCAGAGGGCGTGACAGGACATCGGTGAGGGCGTCGACGAGGCGTCCGGCGGGCCCGGGACCTTCCGAGCCGGCGAGGATGAGCACGGGGAGCGAGGCCCCCCACGCTTCGGCCCGGGCTTGCTGTACGGTCTCCAGGAGCGCGGCTTCGCTTCGCGCGCCAACCAGGATGAGCAGATGTGGTCGCCGCCGCGTCACCGCGCTCCCCAGATGTCGGTCGCCGGCCATCGCAATGTCGTAGCCGTCTCCGGCGAGGATGTCGCGAAGCTCCTTCACCGTCTCAGCTGACGAGCCCGCCACCAAGATCCGCCCTCCGACCGAGGAAAGGGCCGGCCGAGCGCTGCCGTTGGCCCCTGGGCGCCCGGGACTGTGCCGCTCGTCGAGGTTGATTTCCAGGCCTTCGGAGGCGGCGAGAATCTCGAGCGGGGACCGCAGTCGCCGCGCCTGGCGGCGGGCCGCTTCGGTGTGGCGACGGACCCAGTCGTCCGAGTGAAGAGGATCATGATGAAACAGGATGAGCTGTTTCACGCCGGCGCGGGCGGCGATCTCGACGACGTATTCGATGGGGCTGTGCCCCCAACCGCGCTTGGCCGAATACTCGTGGTCGCTGTACTGCGCATCGTGGATGAGCAGATCTGCGCCCTCGATGAAGGCGATATGGCGATCCTCCCCCGGATGCCGCGCGGCGTTGCCGTCGCCCGGACGCGGCGCGGGAGAGGGCCACCAGAACGGTTCGTGGTCAGTGCAATAGGTAAACTTCAAGCCTCCACACTCGAAGCGGTAGCCAATGGTGGCCGCCGTGTGGTTCATGAACTGCGTGGTCACCCGAAGGGGACCGAGCGTGAAGCGCTGCTCGGCCAACTCGATGAAGTCGATCTGAGCGCGCAGCTCGCCCAGCTGAACCGGAAAGTACGTGTGCTGCATTTGCCCCGAGATCGACGCCTCGAGCGTGCGCTCCAGACCCCGGGTTCCGTAGAAGGTCAGACGCGCCCCCGGCACATAGGCGGGAAGGAAGAAGGGGAAGCCCTGGATATGATCCCAGTGTGTGTGGGTGATCAGGATGTGCATCGGCTGCAGCTTCTCGCCGCGACCCAAGATGTCGAGGCCGAGCGGCCGGGCTCCCGTCCCGCAGTCGAGGATGATCAGACGGTCGTCGGCCCCGCGAATCTCCACGCAACTGGTGTTGCCACCAAAATAGTTGGTGCGCCGGTCTGGCGTGGGAATGGAGCCGCGGGTGCCCCAGAAACGAATCTGCACCCCCTGAGTATGCCAAAGTCGGCGTGAGTTCCGGGGACGCGGCGTGGGGGGTGCGATCGCTTCCGGGCGTCAGAAGGTGCGGTAGTCGTCTCCGAGGCTGCGGCGTCCGCGATCATTGCTGCGGCGCTGGGGACCGGCGCCGCGACGAAGGCCACTGCTTCGGCGCCCCTCGCTGCCGCTGCGCTTTCCTTCCCCGTCGCGGCGGCGCCCGCTGCCACGCCGCTGATCGCCCGCATTCAAGTTCCACGGTTCACCTGGACCCCGCCCGCCCGATCCCGGGCCGCCCGGGCCTCGTCCGCCTGGCCCCCCGGGCCGGGGCGTCCATCCGCCTGGGCGATCGCTCGGACCGCGCGGGCCGGCACCGGGCGCGGAGGGCATTCGTCGGGGCGCTCCGCCTCCGGGCGCTGTGCCACTCGGTCGCCTCTCGAAAGCGCCGCTTCGCGACGGCGCCGCTCCGCGCGGGGTCGCTTTGTCGACGCGAATTGTGCGGCCGTCGAGACTCGATCCGTTCAGGGCGCCAATGGCCTGCTCGGCTTCCTCCGACGACGCCATCTCGACGAATCCGAACCCACGCGATCGCCCCGTTTCTCGGTCCGTCATCACGGCGGCTGAGTCCACGCCACCGTATCGGGCGAACGTCTCGCGAAGACGCTCCGTGGAGGTGGAAAAAGAGAGACCTCCGACGAACAGCCTCACCGACATCGAGTAACTCCTTTCGCGTCCCTGGTCAGCCCTTGCTGATGGACCTTCGGCGTCTTGCGCGTGGCGCGAGCATACCACCGTCGGCCCAGCCTGGACACGGCGCGCGATTGGACGGGCGACCGCATCCGCGAGGTCGAAAGTGTCGGGAAAAAATCCTGGTGCGGCCCATGGAAAGTTTCCTGCCCGCCCGCTCGGATTCGTCCAGTTCTTCGCCGAATTGGGGCAGTTTGTCGTGGAATGTGTCTTGCTGACGCCATGCTACCGTCGCGATGAAGGTACTGGCAAACCAGCCAACAGATGGGCGATCGGACACCCTCAGGGTCACCTTCAACTACGCCGTTCTGAGTTTGGTGGATGAATTGCTCTGGCTGCCATCCGCCTCGGCAGCGGCGACCGCCGTCCAGTTACTCTACGGGCCCGCGAGTCCTCTTCCCGAAGCTCTGCTGTCCCAGGTCGGCCACGGAGCCCCTCTCTCGCTCGCGACGCTCGTGGCCGCGCCCACACTGCTCGGCACCCTCGTGCCGTCTCGTCTCGGACCATCTGGCGCGTGGCGCGAGGGCGCAGTCAGCCCGCGGCAAGCACGTGCCCTTGCGCGTGATCGCTACCGTGACCTTCAGCTTGCCTTGATTTCGGGAACTGCGCCACGGATGGCGAGCGCGCTGAGCTCTCTGGTGCGGGACACGTACGGCTTGCGGGACCATTGGCACTGGACCGATGGGGCCAAGCGCATCCTGGACCGCGTCGCCAACCTCAATCGCGCAGCGCTGTTGCTTCTGGCCGCGGAGGAGCGCGCAAGGAGTCGAGGACAGCTGGAAGCTCACGGACCACTTCGGACGCTTCGCGGCGATCTGTCCAACGACAGCCTCGACCTCCTCGCGAGGGCGCTTCCTCCCGTGGCGATTCCCGACTTCGCCACCCTGGCGGCGATCCTGCCTCCGGGGGCGTCGCCGCTCAGCGACGAGTCTATCGATCGCTATCAGTCGCTGTTCGCCGAGATGCTCAGTCTAACCGGTCATCCGGAGGCCCGATCATGAGCGCAACCCTTTCTCCGTGCCGCCCCGGCCGCGAAAAAGTCGATCCGGCCTTCATCGCCGCCGTCATCTTTCTGCGACGCAGTTGCTCCGTGAACGACCTGGCCGCCATTCTGGGCTGCGGTCGCAAGCGGGTCTTGACGACCTTGGCGCGGCTCGCCCGCCTCGGCGTACCGGTCTACAAGGATCTGAATGCCCCTCGGTATCGCGCCCTCACCCCTGCCCAGCAGGAAGACGTCACCACACTACACAACAACGGCCACGGTTTGGATTTCTACGCTCTGTGCCGGGTCGTGCGCAACGCCCACCCGCTGGCCATCTACCTGTTCGTGAGCCATACCGTGCACCCGCGCGCCTGGTGGGTGAGACCATGCTCGCAGTGCGGTCGGCCATTCGCCAGCCCGCAGTCCTCGATTCGCCTCTGTCCGTCCGAGGGAAGCCTGCGCCGAGCCCTGGGGTCTTCCTAAATGGCGCGGGTGGTGACGGAGGTCCAGCAGCACGCCCGCTTCAAGACTTGCACGGAGCGGCATGGACTGAAGCTGCACCGGATCCACGTCCTATCGGCGGGCAGCATGGGCAGCTTCCAGTCGACCCTCGTCTTCGACTGCGTGTGTGGTTTGCGCTGGCTCCTGCGCGTGGCTCACGGTGACGTCGTGGCGGTTGACCGCGCCGTTCTGGAAGAGTTGCGGCGGGGACGCGAAGGACAGGCCACAGCGCCCCCTGGGTTCCCAGCGGCGGCCGAGCGGGCGCGGGTCAAGAAGGGACTAGAGCACGCCGCGCGCGAGCAACGCTCGGGCAATGCGCGCCGGGTCCGGCACTAGCGAACCGTCGGCCAGCCCCCTCCGCACCGCCTTGACCCGATCGAGCCGCGCCCTCACGGCGGACGGGGCGTCCTCGGCGGCTCCGCAATGACCCAGCACGGCGCGCGCGATATCGATGTGTGACAGCGGACCTACGCCTCGGTTGTTCGCCCGGTGCCGATCGCCCATCGGTCTCCCCCTCGCACCCCGATGGAGTGATCGGCACCGGATGAGGCGGCCCGGAGGCCGCCGCCCCTGGCGTTGACTTCGGCGGCCACCACCGAGTAGGCTTTTAGGTCCAGTGTTGCCAGAGCGACGAGTTCCCGGACGGAGGCGCCCCGCCTGAAGTCCAACGGTAGCACGGCAAACGTCGTTCGACTGCTCGTCGTCGAGGATGATCCCGACCTCCGCGATACCCTCGTCGCTGCTCTGACCCGTCTGGGCTATCTCGTCGTGTCGGTGGCGGATGGGGAGACCGCCCTGGCCACCTTGGCGCAGGAGGAGTTCGACCTCGTGCTCCTCGATCTTCGCATTCCCAAGAAGAACGGCATCGAAGTGCTCCAGACGATGCGGGCTGAAGGCCAGGACAGCGAAGTCATCATCGTCACCGGTCACGCTGAGGTCGAGACGGCCATCGAGGCCCTCAAACTCAAGGCCTTCGATTACATCCTCAAGCCCTTCCGCTTTGCCGAGCTGGCCCAGGTGGTGGGCCGGGCCGCCGAGCATCGCCGGCTGCGCCGGGAGAACCGGCTCCTCCGGCGGGCGGTGTCCCAGCACGAATTCGAGCCGGTCATGCAGGGCCAGTGCCGCGCCATGGATCGGCTGCGCGACCTGCTTCAACGGGCCGGCCAATCCGAATCCCACGTGCTCATTCTCGGCGAGAGCGGGAGCGGCAAGGAGTTGGCCGCCCGGGCGGTGCATGCCAGCAGCGCGCGTCGCGAGCTGCCCTTCCTGGTCATCAACTGCGCGGCTCTTCCCGACGAGTTGCTGGAATCCGAGCTGTTTGGTCATGAGCGGGGCGCCTTCACGGGTGCCGCCGCGCGGCGCCATGGGCTCCTGGAGCTCGCCCACGAAGGGAGCCTCTTTCTCGACGAGGTGGCCGAGATGTCGAGCGCCATGCAGGCGAAGCTGCTGCGCGCGCTCGACAGCGGCGAGATCCGCCGTCTGGGCGGCGATCGCACCCTGCACGTCGACGTGCGGGTCATCGCGGTCACCAATAAGGATCTGGCTCGTGCGGTGGCCAGCGGCCAGTTCCGGCACGATCTCTACTATCGACTGAGCGTGGTGGTGATCGAGGTGCCGCCCCTGCGGGAGCGGGTGGAAGACATCGCCCTCCTCGTCGAGTTCTTCGGCGCCCAACTGACCGGACCTGGCCAACGGCCGCTGAAGTTCACCGCGGAAGCGATGCAAGTGCTCACGCGCTACCCGTGGCCCGGCAACATCCGCGAGCTGCGCAATGTCGTCGAACGGCTGACGGTAATGTCCTCCGGCGACGAGGTCACCCCCGGCGACGTGGCCCTCCATCTGCCCGTCACCTCACCCGAGATCGAGGGGAAGCTTCCCTCGCTCGACGAAGTGGAGCGCCGTCACATTCTCAAGGTGCTCCAGCACACCGGCGGCAACCGAGCGCGGGCGGCCAAGATCCTCGACGTGGATCCCAAGACCCTCTACAACAAGCTCAAGTCCTACAACATGTCGGTGTAGCCCGCGCTCACACCACCGTGGCCGCCGCCGTCCGACTCCGGAGCGCGGTGATCGCGGCTGAGTGAAGCTGGGTGGTGCGCGACTCCGAGATGTCCATGACCATCGCGATCTCGCGGAAGTTCAATTCCTCCACGTAGTGGAGGTGCAGGACGAGTTGGTGGGTGCTCGAGAGCTGGCTCACCATGGTGGCGACGCGGGCGGCGCTTTCGCGGTCGACCAGACTCGTGAGGGAGCCCTTGGTGGTGGCGTCCGGGATGCGCGCCCGGGTCAAGGCGTTGCCGTTCTCATCGCTGTCGCTCTCCAGGCGTTCGAGCGACATGGCGTTGGCCACGCTCCCCTGCGTCAGCAACTCGTGGTACGCGTCGATCGTCACCCCGAGTTTGTGAGCGGTCTGCGCCTGCGAAGGCTGATGTCCCAGTTCCTGCTCGAGCCCGGCGAGCACGCGCGCCGCGTCGCGGAGCCGGCGTCGGGTGACGCGGCCGAGGGGATCGATCGTGCGGACGAAGTCGACCATGGCCCCCCGGATACGGGTCAGGGCATACACGCTGAAGTCCGTGCCGACGGTGGGGTCATAGCCGTCGAGGGCGCGAAGGAAGCCGAGGACACCTGCGGAGACGAGATCGTCGGGGTCCACCGAGGGGGGGAACGTTCGGGCCAGGCGGCTGGCCATGTAGCGAACGAGGTGGATGTAGCGCTGCAGCAGCGTCTCGCGCGCGGCCTCCGAGCGCACGGTCCGGTATTCTCGCCACGCAGCTTCCACCGCCTGCGCAGGGATCGTCTTACCAGCGGTTTCGAACGGCCAGTGGAACGCGGTGGCCCTCATGGTGGCTTCCCTCGAGGTCGATGAGAGTACGGGCGGCGTGGTCCGGGCGGCGGTCGCCGACATCACGACACGGCCCGGCGCGTGAGCATGCGCGTGCGCAAGGTTTCGCGGGCGACCCCGAGAATCCGGGCGGCGCGGGTGCGATTGCCCCGGGTGGCGGCCAGCACGTGATCGATGTACGCGTCCTCGATGTCGCGCAGCGGGCGCAGATACGCGGACGACGGAGGCCAGGGTGTGGTCGTGCCAATCTCCCTGACGATGGTGTGCGAGCGGGCCGAACCACACGAGCGGGAGGGTCGGCGGGCCAGCGCCGCGCGACAAGCTGAGAGCAGGACCTCGCAATCCACTGGCTTCGTCAGGTAGTCGAAGGCGCCCGCTCGCATGGCGGCGACGATGCTCCGCGTCTCGACGCAGGTGGTGACGATGAGGGCCGGCATGGCCGGCCACGAGGCGCGTAGATCGCGCAAGAGGCGGAGGCCGTCGCCGTCGGGGAGAACGAGGTCGAGGAGGGCTAGGGTAGGCTCTTCACCTTCAGCGACTCGCCGAGCCTCGGCCACGCTGGCCACGCCCACCGACGCGTAGTCAGCCTGTCCCAGAAGCTCCTGGAGGGTTCGGCGGGCGGCCGCATCGTCATCCACCACGAGTATCCGGTCCTGGGGCCAGTCGATCGCCATGTCTGGGATCCTCCGCTCCGCACGGTAGCGGCGGGAGGGCGCACGTGGGTGTGCCAATCTGGTCCCGATACGGGGACCCCGTGCCCGTCTCGGCAGGCCCGAGCTGAGTGCCGGATGGCGTAGATTGGAGTACGATCGCGCCATGCAGGATCGCGTGGCTCTCCCGACGATTGCCTGCATCTCGGTCGCGGTGGTGGGGGTGGTTGGCGTGCTCCTCCTCGGACGGTCCCCGGTGAGTGCTGCCGCCGAAGTATCGGCCCTGCCGGGGTTCAACGCGTTTCTCAACGGCCTGAGCGCGACGCTCTTGATGGTCGGCTACGCGTTCATCCGAAGGGGGCAGCGCGGGGCGCACGGGGCTTGCATGCTCGCCGCCCTGGGCGCGTCAGTGGTCTTTCTCGCCTCGTATGTGGCCTACCACTACTGGTTTGGATCGCGACCGTTCGCGGGGCAAGGCTGGATCCGCTGGGTCTATTTTCCTCTGCTTGCCTCCCATATCGTGCTGGCCGTGGCAATCGTCCCGCTTGCCCTCGTCACGATCTATCGCGCCTGGCGCGGCGAGTTCGCCCGGCATCGACGACTCGCGCGGTGGACTCTTCCGGTGTGGCTGTACGTTTCCGTGACCGGGGTCATGGTGTATTGGTTCCTGTATGGGGCAGGCTTCTGAGATCAATACCTTGAGGGCAAGGGCATGATCAGGGGTTTGATATAGCGAGGCCAAGCCCCCTCCGGAGCGGGGGCCGGCCGGCCGATTACCCCAACGTCACCCGTGTGCCCATGGCCGGACTCGCGAGGCTGAGCAATCTCGGCGCAGTTGGGGTAGCGCGAGAGCGCCAGTCATGACTGTCCACAAGCTCGTCCCGCTGTTCGCCCTGGGTCTGAATCTCCTCCTCATTGTCAGTGCCCTCGCCTCCGACCGCCGGAGCCCCCTCAATCGCAGCTTCGCGTATTTCGCGGCCGCCCAGGCCGTCTGGAACTTCGGAGTGCTCGGGCTGCGGTGGAGTGTCGGGCCCCACGAGGCATTCCTGTGGGAGATCGTGGTGCACGTCGGCGTCATTCCTCTCCCCGTCCTGTTCTACCGCTATATCGTCATCTTTCTCGAGCTGCCGACGCGACGCCGATCGCTGTTCGTGGGAGGGGTGTTGTGCGTCTTCTTCCTGTCCGTGTGCGCCACGCCGCTGCTCATGCGGGGCGTGGAGCAGACCTACTGGGGATGGGTCCCGGTCGAAGGACCGCTCTACAAGCTATTCCTCGTCTATTTCCAGCTGTACATGGTGTGGGGACTGGTCCGGCTGGTGCGGGCGCGGCGCGCGCAGACGTCGAGCTTTTGGCGTCACCGGATGCTCCTGGTCATGGTGGGCATCACCGTCAGCCTGCTCGGCGGCGCCGTCGATTTCCTTCGCTTCATTCTGCCGGGCCTAGAGAAGGTGTATCCCGTGGGCATCCCGACCAACTCGCTCCTGGCGCTGGCGCTTGGCCTGGCCATCGTCCGCTACCGACTGCTCGACATGGGGGCCCTGGGCAGGCGGCTGCTGCTCTATCTCTCGGCTTCGATCGCCCTCGCTCCGGTGCTCATCTTCGGGCACTGGCTCGGGCAGTGGGCCCTCGAACAACTCGTCCCGGTCGAAGGGGTCCTGCGAAGCGTCATCGTCGGCAGTGCGCTGCTCATCGGGTTCAGCCTGGCGCTTCCGCTCCTGCACGTGCTCGAGCGGGGTCTCGAACGGCTCATGTTTGCGCGCCAGCACAGCGTGCGCGAGGCCCTCCTGGATCTCAGTAAGGAGCTGGCATCGCTCCTCGACCTGGACGAGCTCGGACGGAGGCTCACCTCGGAGCTGGTCTCCCGAATTCCCGCGATGCGGGCCGCCCTTCACCTCTACCGTCCCGGCGCGGGCAGCCTGGAGCGCTTCGCGGAGGCCGTATCGCCGGCCGGCGAGGGGATCCCGACGAGTCGGTACCTGGACCCCGCCCTCGCCCTCTGGCTGCGGCGTTCGGCCCGGACGATGGTGGTCGGCGAGGCGGCGCTCGAGGCCAGCAGCGACCCTGGCCTCCGCGCCATCGTCAAGCGGCTGGAGGCGGAGCGGGTGGCGCTGCTGGTTCCCATGTTTCTCGAGGGAGACCTGGCGGCTGTACTCGTGCTGGGGGAGAAGTTGTCAGGGGAGGTGTTCGCTCCCGCCGACATCAGGATCCTCGAAATGCTCATGGGGCAGATGGCCATCGCGCTCAAGAACGCGCGGCTGTACCAGGACCTGAAGGACCGGATGCTGGAGTTGCAGACTACGCAGGAGCAGCTTACCCAATCGGCCAAGCTGGCGGCCATCGGAGAGCTGGCGGCCAGCCTCGCCCACGAGATCAACAACCCGCTGACGGTCATCCTGGGCAGCAGCGCCGTGCTCCTCCGCCGGACACCGTCCGATTCGGCCGCCTACGCCAAGATCACCAACATCATCAACGCGGCGAATCGCGCGGGAAAGATCGTGCGGGATCTCCTTGACTTCTCGCGCCGGCGGGAGCCGAAGCATGAACCGCTGGATGCCAACGAGCTGATCCGGCGCTCGCTGGACATCGTGCAGGTCCGGCTGGCGAGCGGCGGCGTGACCGTGCATACTGCGTTCGGACCGCGCCTGCCGCTGGTCATGGGCGATCGCGACCAGCTAACGCAAGTGTTCATCAACCTGTTCACCAACGCGGTCGATGCCATGCCGGGAGGTGGAACTCTCACGGTGGAGTCGGAACTGATACCGGCGGAGGGGATGGTCGTCGTCAGGGTGACGGATACCGGGACCGGGATGGATCAGGCGCAGGTCGCGCGGATCTTCGAGCCGTTCTTCACGACCAAAGGTGAGGGAAGGGGGACGGGCCTCGGCCTGTCCGTGAGCCTCAGCATCGTCTCCCGGCACGGAGGCAGCATCGAAGTGCAGAGTCAGCCGGGGCAGGGCACCACCATGCGGGTCAAGATCCCGCACCGGCGCGAGGCGGACGGGACCACGCCGCGGCCCGCCGAGGACGTCTTGAACACCACGCCAGCCCGGGGCCAGGGCTGACCATGATGGATTCCCTGGCCGCCGTCGGCTACGGCCTGGCCTACGACGCGGTCGTGCGCGCCTTTCGGCCATACACGCAGCTGCTCGATGAGATCGTCGAGCGCATCAATCGGGCCAGGCCGTCCGCCGTCGCGCGGGACGAGATCCGCATCCTGGACGTGGCATGCGGGACGGGCACGCTCGCCCGGCGACTGGCGCACGAGGGCTACGACGTGGTCGGGCTCGACGGGGTGGGGCGTCTGGTGGAGATCGCGCGCGGGACGCCGCTCTCCCGTCTCGATGGGAAGGTCATCTTTCACCACCTCGACGTGGCTCAGGCCGCAGTGCCGCAGGCGGGCCGCTACGATGTGCTGGTGAGTCTGCACACGCTGTACTGGCATCCGGAGCCAGGGCGATTCCTGGCGGGGTGCCGACGGGCCCTGGCTCGAGGCGGGCATGCGCTGTTTCTGACGTATGCCAGGCCGCCCCACGTGTTGAGCACGTTCCGCGACGTCGCCGGCGAGGCGGGACTGAGCGACGGGCTGCGCGCGCTCCGCTGGCTCATCCCCACGGCCGCCTTCGAGGCCCTGCGCCGCGGAGAGCGCCGCTATCTCTGCCCGGAGGAATTCCACGCCCTGCTCAGGGGTGCGGGCTTCGCGGTCCTGGACGTCTCGCGAACGTTCCTCGGCGGGATCAGCCTGGTGGCATGGACACGGGCGGTCTGATGGCATTCCTGGCCATGCCCGACGGCGCGACCAGCCCGGCCAGTTGGGAGATGTTCTCCGGGGGAAACGAACTGACCTTGCGCACGGCGGCCGGCTTCGCCTGGGCTTTTCGCGAACACCTCGCCGCGCGGACCCCTCGCATCGAGATCAATCTGGAGGGGGTGAAGATCGTCGATGTGGCCGGGTTGGCCACCCTGCTGCAGGCGGCGCAGCTGGCGGCGGAGCGGGGCGTCCACCTCTCCATCCTGCCCAGTGCCGCCGTCCTCCACGGCAGCCTCGAGACGGGTATCGTCGAGGACCTACCTCTGATCGGCCCGCGCGAACCGGAGTCAGGCTTGACCGAACTGTGGCGCGAGGGACAACCAGACGAGGACCCCGATGTGACCGTGGTGCGCACGGGCGAATTCGCCTTGCGACGCGTGCGGTGGGAGGATCTGAGTTTCTTCGAGCAGTGGGCGCACGATCCCAACCTCAAGATCATGGTTGGCAGCGAGCTGTTGTATCGGTGCCGGTACCTCGGCCCATACCATCCAGAGTTCGCCTCCAGCGTGCTGCACCATCCCGCCTCGCTCACGCTGATTTTGCAATCCGCCATCGGGCAGGAGGTCCCCCTGGGGTTCGTCAGGCTCTTCGGGATCCACCTCGGACAGGGCTACGGATTTCTCGAGGCGGCCATCGTTAGCCGCCAGGCGCTGCGCCGCGGGTGGGGAGTGGCGGCTTCGCGCATGCTGTCCTTCTACGCGCAAGACCTGCTCGGCATCCGCCGCATCGAGGCCAAGGTCTACGACTACAACCGGCTCAGCATCAACGCCTTGCGGCGCAACGGATTCGTCCAGGAAGGCGTCCTTCGTGGGGCCGCCATCCATCACGGGATCTCTAGCGACATCATCGTCTTCAGCATTCTCGAACACGAGATTCGGAAGCAACGGAAGCGGGACGCCGTCCCCTACTTGGGCGTGTGGGGCTCTACCGGCGGCCCGACCTTGGTCGATTCGTCCCGTTCAGCCCTACCAGAGGCCGGTTGACCGGGGGACGAACCCCGCCGTGGCTGTCTCACTCTCACAAGGGAGGAGATATGACTGGAAAGGTCCCCGGTGCCTGGTTTCTCGCCTGGCTGGTCCTCGCGTTAGTCTCTCCTGTCCAAGCGCAGGACCTGGCTCCTCAAGGCAGCCTCTACGAGGTGACGGAGACCGCCAGTTTACGGCTCCTGAAGAAGAGAGGGACGCGGTCGGCTACGGCGACGCTCGTTGGCACAATGTCGTCAGATGCCCCCATCTGCCCGCCGACTCTTCGCGGTCCGTGCAATGTGGTGGTCACGGCCTCCGACGACATCGACTTGGAGAGCGGGAAGGGCCCTGTCCGCGGAACCTTCTCTATCGTGGTACAGCTCGACAGCCTCCCGGACGGGGACGGGCCCGAATGGATAGTCGTCGAAGGTTTCCTCAGGGGGATCATCGACCTCTCGCCGGCTCTCAAGAAGGGGATCCCGTTGGGGTCCATCGCCGGGATCTGGGACGCCAAGGGCGCCAAGGGTGGGCCGTTCCACTGGTTCAGAAGCGGGACGTTCACCGGGGTATTCTATTTGCCCTTCGAGGACCTGACCTGCCCCACGCGGGCAGCGTATCTATTGCGTCCCGACGATCCAGAGCCAGAGCCAGAATGCCTCACCGCCGTCGAACTCTCGCTTGGCCTTCCCACGGTGCGTCTGGACCTCGCGTTCAGCGACTGAGCGCGTTCACATAAGGTCGAGGTCTGCGTAGGCAGAGAGCATGAAGGCCAAGCGGGCCCGGCGGCTGCACGGAGGCGAGCCTGGCCCTCGCGTCCGGCGCGTGGCCACGCCCCCCGAGGGTCGTCCCTTCGAGGACGAAATAGCTCCCATCCCCTTCCGCGTTGGGCCCATGCTCGCCACGCTCGTCGCGGGCGCGTTTCACCGACCCGGCTGGATCTATGAGGAGAAGTACGACGGCATCCGGCTCATCGCCTACAAGGAGGGCGCGCGCGTCAGCCTCATGACCCGCAATATGATCGATCGCACCGAGCGCTTCCCGCGGATCGCGGAGGCCGTGCGGACACTGCCGGCGCCCACCCTGGCCCTCGATGGCGAGGCCGTCGTCTTTGATGCCGAGGCGGTGTCCCGCTTCGGGCTCCTGCAGCGCGGGGAGGGCGGTGAGGAGGTCTTCGTGGTCTTCGACTGTCTCTACGCGCGGGGCCACGACCTCCGCGCGTGCCCGCTGGTCGAACGCCGCGCGGCGCTCGAGCGGGAAATGCGCGAAGGGCCTGCTCTCAAGGTCGCACGCCGGCTAGGGTCCGATGGACGGCGCGCGCTCGCCCAGGCCAAGCGACTGGGGCTCGAAGGCCTCATCGCCAAGGATCCGCAGTCCCAGTACCTCGCCGGGCTGCGATCACCGGCCTGGAAAAAGATCAAGCTTCGCAACGAAGAGGAGTTCGTGGTCGGTGGCTTCACCCGCCCCGAGGGTTCGCGGGCACACTTCGGCGCATTGCTCGTCGGGGTCTATGACGGCGCCGAGCTGCGGTATGCGGGTGGGGTGGGCACGGGCTTCACCGCGGCGACCCTGGCGGATCTGGGCCGGCGCTTCGAGCCGCTCATCCGGTCGACGTCGCCGTTCGCCGATCTCGCAAAGTTTCCGGGCGCCACGTGGCTCGAGCCGCACCTGGTGGCCCAAGTCGGATTCACCGAGTGGACCGCGGATCGCCGCCTGCGCCATCCGACGTTCCTCGGCCTGCGTGAGGACAAGCCGGCGCGCGACGTGAGGCGCTGACCAGCTGGGCTGCCCTGGTCGATCCGTCGCGGCGGGCGCCGTCGGCGAGGCGCCCGAGCACGGCGTCGGTCGTCAATTGGCGCGAGGCGACGGGGGCAATCGCGTGAGCAGTCGGGCAGCGAGCGCGGGCCCGAGTCCGGTGTCCTCGTGTTTGAAGTACACGAAAGCATCACGCCAGCCCGCCCGGGCCAGGCGGGCCGCCCACGCCGTGAGCTCGAGGTCGGTGTAGTCGCGGTCGCGCAGCCGCATGTATCCCCAGGAAGCCGTGGCCACGTCGGGCGTGGTGCCTTCCTCACTGTCGACGATGCAGAGGGCGGCGTCGCGGCCGCCGAGAAGGGCATACACGTCGGCGGCGAACCACGAGGAATGGCGGAACTCGAAGGCCACGCGGAGATCCGGAGGTAGCTGGCCGAGCACGTCGGCTAGGCGGTCGGTGTTCTTGCGGAACGATGGCGGGAACTGAAATAGCAGCGGCCCCAGCTTGGCCCCAAGGTTGCGGGCCGTCTCCGCGAAGAAGCGCACCGGCTGCTCGACGTTGGCCAGGCGGCCGATGTGGGTGATGCGCTGGGGCGCCTTCAGTGAGAACACGAAATCAGAAGGGGTGGCCCCGGCCCAGGCGGTAACGGTCGTGGGCGACGGCATGCGATAGAACGTGGCGTTGATCTCGACGGTGCCGAAGCGCTCCGCGTAGAAGGGCAGCATCTTGGCCGCGGCCAGCCGCTCGGGATAGAAGGACCCGCGCCAGGCGGGGTAGTTGTAGCCCGACGTACCCACGCGGATCATCGGGCCAGCACCGACCGGTAGACGGCGATGGTCGCGGCCATCATGGCGTCGACGGTGAAGCGCTCGCGCACGAGCGCCTGACCGCGCCGCGCCATAGCCCGGGCGGCTTCGACATCGCCCAGCAGATCCAGGATGGCACCCGCCAGCGCCTCGGCGTCCGCGGGCGGCACCAGCCGACCGGTCTGCCCCTCGCGAATGATCTCAGGAATTCCCCCCACTGTCGTGCCGACCACCGCGGTGCCGACGGCCAGCGCTTGCGCCACCACCTGGGGAAAGGCCTCCGACCGAATGGACGGGAGGGCCAGCACGTCGAGGGCCGCCATGATCTCCGGGACATCGTGGCGAAATCCGGTCATCAGCACCACCGCGTCGAGCGCCATCTCGGCGACGCGGCGCCGGACGTCCTCGAAGCCCACGCCATCGCCCACGATGAGGAAGCGCGTGTCGGGACGCCTGGCCAGAACGAGGCGGGCGGCCTCGAGGAAGAATCGATGCCCCTTCGAGCCCCGGATGTTGGCGACGAGCCCGACGACGGGACCCGTGAGGGCGAGCTCCGAGCGCACGGAAGCGCCCGAGACATCCGGGCCGAAGCGCGTGGCGTCGATGCCGGCGGGAATGGCCACCACGCGATCGGCGGGGACGCCGACCGACATCACCATCTGCCTCACGTGCTCGCCGCTCGTGATGACCCGATCGGCGAGGCGATAGATGAGCCCGCGACGGCGACGGATCCCGATGGACACGTGGCGGCTCCGGACGACCCGACACCCTGCAGACTTCGCGGCCAAGGTGGCGACCCAGCTGTCCACCGAGCTGTGCGTGTGAACGAGATCGACGCGACGGGCCTGCATGACGCGACGCAATCGCACAATGGCCGGAAGCCCCACGGGACTGGTCATGGCCACCGGACAAATCGGAAGCCCGGCGGCGCGGGCCTCGGCGAGGAGTCGACTTCCGGGCTGGGCCGCGATGCCGGCCGACCAGCCGTGGTCGAGGAGCCATCGGACTTCGGTGAGGATCCGCAGCTCCTGCCCGCCGAAGCCAAGAGACGCCTCGGTATGCAGAATTGTGGCCTTCATCGGGGCGGGGATGGAGGAAGTATACACTGATGCTATAGTCGCGTCACCGGGAATGACCTCCGCAGAGCGCACACCGCTCACCGTGATCGTTCGGCTGCTCGAGCACGACGAGCGCGTCTTCGCCGTGCTCCTCGCCGTCGGGATGGTCGGAGGCCTCGCCACGTTGGGACTCGTACCCTTGCGACCGCCGCACGAGGTCGACCTCTACCGGCTGGTGTTCTGGTTCGCGGCCTACAAGCTCGGGGTCTTCGCTCTCGTCACCGTGAACCCGCGCGCCACCCGCTTGATTTTTCTCGGCGCCCTCGCCATCGACCTGTGCCTGGTGTTCGCGTTGCTCTGCCTGACCGGTGCCGCCTACAGTCTCTTCTACGTGCTGTTCTTTCCGCTGGTGGGCGTCAACGCCTACTATTTCGGCCCGCTCGTCGGCTTGGGGGCGGCGCTGGCGGCCGGCGGCTTGTACGCCGCTGCGGCGGCACTGGTCCCACCGTGGGTCGGTTGGACGCCGGTCCTGCTCCTCCTCTTCGTCTTCGGATTGCCCGCGGTCATCCTCGGACTCGTGGCCGAGCGCGAACGCCGCGCGCGCGGCGAAGTGGAGCGTCTCAACGACGAGCTCAAGGGCACGCTCAACCGGCTCGAGGCCACGCAGGGCGAGTTGCTGGTGGCCGAGCGCATGGCCACCGTCGGGCGGCTGTCGCTCAAGGTCGCCCACGAGGTGCGCAATCCCATCAGCGCCATTGAGCTGAACGCCGAGATGCTGCAGGACCTCGTGAAAGAGGCGCGATCCGAGATGGGCGAGGCCACCCATCTGGTGGCGGGCATTCTCGACCAGGTGAGTGCGCTCGACGCGCTCACCGAGGAGTATCTACAGTTCGCCCGCTTTCCCAAGCCACACTTCGAGGAGGAATCGATCAACCACCTGGTGGATGAGCTGGCGGAGTTCGTCCGTCCCCTGGCCACGCGTCAAGGGCTGATCGTCCGGGTGGAAACTGATCCTGGGACTCCCAGGATGGAGATCGACCGTGGACTGCTGCGCCTGGCCATCCTGAATCTGGTGAAGAACGGCATGGAAGCCCTGTCCAGCGGTGGTGAGATCACCATCGCGAGTCGTGCTAGGGGCGAGACCGTCGAGATCTCGGTGTCGGACAGCGGAGGGGGCATCGCCGAGGACGTCGGGCGTCGTCTCTTCGAGCCGTTCTTTACCACCAAACCGCAGGGCACGGGCCTCGGCCTGTCGATCGCCCGCCAGATCATCGAGGAGCACGGTGGTGAACTGTGCTGGGTCAATGGTCCGCGTGGCGCCGTCTTCACCATCGGTTTGCCCCTCAAGCGAGCCGACCATGTCTGATCCAGCCACCCTTCTGGTCGCCGACGACGATCCAGGACTGCGCGAAAGCCTGCAGCGCACGCTGACGCGCGCCGGCTACCGAGTGGTCCTCGCCTCCGACGGCCGCGCCGCCCTCGGGCAGCTCCAAGCCGGCGGTGTCGATCTCGTGCTGACCGATCTCAAGATGCCGGGACTCACCGGCCTCGAGCTGCTGCGCGCCATCAAAGCCATTCCGATGGACGTCGACGTCATCCTGCTCACCGCCTTCGGGACGGTCGAAGAGGCGGTGAGCGCCATGAAAGACGGCGCGTACGACTTCATCACCAAGCCCTTCCGGGGCGAGCAACTCCTCAAGATCGTGACCAAGGCGCTGGAACGGCGCGCCCTCATCGAGCAGAACAAGGCGCTCCGCCAGCAGATCGAGCATCTGCGCGGCAAGCCTCAGTTCATCGGTCTCAGTCCGGCCTTCCGGCGCATGATGACCCTCGTCGATCAGGTGGCCGACAGCTCCGCCACCATCCTGCTCATCGGCGAGAGCGGCACCGGCAAGGAGGGCGTGGCCAACAAGATCCACGAGCGCTCCGCGCGTCGGCGGGGGCCCTTCGTGGCGGTGAACTGCGCCGCTCTGCCCGAGCAGCTCCTGGAGTCGGAGCTGTTCGGCTACGAGAAGGGCGCCTTCACGGGAGCGGTGGGACGCAAGGAGGGGCGCTTCGAGCTGGCCGACGGCGGCAGCCTGTTCCTCGACGAGGTCGCTGACCTCTCGCCGGTGACCCAGCCGAAGATCCTCCGAGTCCTTCAGGAAGGTGAGTTCGAGCGCCTGGGAGGCACCAAGAGCCTCAAAGTTGACGTGCGCGTGATCGCGGCCACCAACCAGGATGTAGCCCAGATGGTGAAGGACAAGCGCTTCCGCAAGGATCTGTACTACCGTTTGAACGTCATCACCATTCGAGTCCCCCCGCTCCGGGAGCGCCGGGAAGATGTGCGACTGCTCGCCCAGCACTTCGTGAGCTTCTACGCGGCCAAGAACAACCGCAACCTGGAAGGGCTCAGCGAGGAGGCCATCAAGCGGCTGGAAGCGTACGCCTGGCCGGGGAACGTGCGGGAGCTCGAGAACGTGATCGAGCGAGGGGTGGTCCTGGCCAGCGGGCCCCTCATCGACGTGCCAGACCTTCCCGAAGAAGTCTCCGGGGCCACCCCGATCCCCGAGGGCGTGCTCACGATCCGGATCGGGACGCCGCTGGCGGAGGTGCAGCAGCGCCTCCTCGACGAAACCCTCCGGATCACCCGCGGCAACAAGACCCTCACGGCCAGACTCCTGGGAATCGACCCGCGCACGGTCTCACGCAAGCTGGAGCGCCTGGAGGAGGCGGACGGCGGCGGGAGTCAGGATTCCGCTTCCGCCTCGTGAAAGTCCTGGTGCTCACGCGGGAGTACCCACCGCACGTCTACGGTGGCGCGGGCGTCGTCGCGGAGCAACTCGCCCGGGCCCTCTCGCGGCGCATGGCGGTGGAGGTGCGCTGCTTCGGTGAGCGCCGGACTGATCGGGCGAAGGAAGACATCGACGTCCGGGGCTACGTGCCGTGGGAGCGGGTCGGGAGCGGCCCCGATCATCCGCGCTACGCGCCGGCGCTGGAGACGCTCTCCATCAACCTGGCCATGGCGCGCGACGCCGTCGACGCCGACGTGGCGCACGCGCATACGTGGTACGCCGACATGGCCGGGCTCCTCATCCGCATGCTCCATCGAGTCCCCCTCGTGGTCACCCTGCACAGCATGGAGCCGCTTCGCCCCTGGAAGGTCGATCAGCTCGGCACGGGCTACCTCGTCTCCACGTGGATCGAACGGACGACCGTGGAGGCCGCCGACCGGGTCATCGCGGTGTCAGCCCGGATGCGCGAGGACATCTTGCAGCACTTCCGGGTCGATCCCGCCCGCGTGGTGGTGATCCACAACGGCATCGATCCCGATCGCTACCGCCGGACGCCCCAGCGCGACGCCCTGAGGCGATGGGGGGTGCGCGAGCCGTACGTGCTCTTCGTCGGCCGCATCACCGACCAGAAGGGGATCTTCGATCTGCTCGAGGCAGCGACGGCCCTTCCCGCGGAGGTGCAGGTGGTTCTGTGCGCTTCCGCGCCCGACACCCCCGAGATCGAGGCGCGGCTGCGCCAGCGCGTGACGGAACGGCCGAACGTCCGCTGGATCGGTGAAATGCTGCCAGTAGAGGACGTGATCCAGCTTTACAGCCACGCCGCCGTCTTCTGCTGTCCCTCGGTCTACGAGCCCTTCGGTCTCATCAACTTGGAGGCGATGGCGTGCGAGGTCCCGGTGGTGGCCTCGGCCGTCGGAGGCATTCTCGAGGTCGTCGAGGACGGCGTGACCGGTCTGCTCGTTCCCCCGCGGCAGCCAGGTCAGCTCGCGGCGGCCCTGCTGCAGCCCTTGAGCGACGGCAGGCGCGCGAAGGCCATGGGCCGGGCCGGGCGCGCGCGCGTCGAGGAGAGATTCAGCTGGGAGAGCGTGGCCGCCCGCACCGAGGCTCTCTACCGGGCGGCCATCGACGACTTTCGACGCCACGCGGAGGATCAGTAGCACGCCGTGCCGGCCGGCACACTCGCCCAGCTGCGGGGATTCGTCTTCGACCTGGATGGCTGCGTCTGGAACGGCTCCACCCTGGAGCCGGGGGCGCGCCAGGCCCTCTTGGCCCTGCACGCGAGCGGCCGTGCCATCGGTTTCCTGTCGAACAACTCGCGGGCCACCGGCGCGGATCTGCGGCGGCGGCTGCGCGGCCACGGCATCGAGGTCGCCGAGCACGTGGTGACTCCGCTCGAGATCATCGGCGAGTTCATCGCCGAGCGCTTCGGGCGGTCGCGCGTGCTCGTCATGGGCGCGCCCGAGCTGGTGGAAGCCGTGCGCCGCGGCGGTCACGACCTCGTCGCCTTCGATGACGCGCGACGTGCCACCATCGTGGTGGTGGGCAACGACTTCGATGTCAGCTACGCGCGCCTGGCCGCCGCGGCGCGGGTGGCCGCGGCCGGCGCTCCACTGGTGACGCCCAACCTGGATCCCCGACTGCCTCTCGAGGACGGCGACTTCCTGCCCGGCTGCGGCGCGTTCGTGGAGGCAGTAGCGGTGGCAGCAGGCGTTCGCCCACTCGTGGTCGGAAAGCCCGATCCGCCCCTCTTCCACGTAACCATGCGGCGCATGGGCGTGTCACCCGACGTCACGGCCATGGTCGGGGATACCCCGGCCGCCGATATGCGAGGAGGCCGGGCCGCCGGGATGCACACCGTGCTGTATGCGCCAGATGGTCAGCCCGACCCTCGCGATGCCGACGTGGTGATCCGCTCGTTCGACGAGCTGCTTGCCTTGGTCGGGATCGCGAAGTCCGACCCAGGGGGTGTACGCTAGCGGGGATGTTCGACATCGGTTTTCAGGAAATTCTGTTGATCGGCGTCCTCGCCCTCCTCGTGTTCGGCCCGTCGAAGCTGCCAGAACTGGGCCGGATGTTCGGTCGGGCCATGCGGGAGTTCCGACGGGCCAGCGACGAGTTCCGGTCGACCGTGGAGACGAATCTTCACATCAACGATCCCGATCCGGTGAGAGAGCCGCCCTCCACCTTCGGAGCGGTGACCGAGTCTCCGTCCTTGGACCCGACGCCCACGCCCGCGGTGGTGCCCGACGAGACTTCTGCGTCCGCGACGCCGGCTCTTCCCGAGGACACCGGCACCGAGCCCTTCTGTGCCCAGCGCAACTCGAAGATTTTCCATCGCCGCGACTGCGCTTGGGTCAAGCGCATTCCGGAAATCGATCGCCTGTATTTCAAGCAACTCGTAGACGCCCGGGACCAGGGCCTCGTGACCTGCCCGGTGTGCGAGCCCTGGGAACCCGCTTGATCGGGGACGTGTATTGGCTTGGCGGGGCCTGGGCCTCCTCCCAGCGCTCCCAGCCGGGTGACACTCGCTAGATTCGCCGGGCTCGATCGACTTTTCGCAAAAGTTGACTTCTCAACAGACGTTGAGTCATGCTCGGTTCGCGGAGGTCACCGGGCATGCGCGAGCTGACAAGCCGGCAGCACGACGTTTTGAGGTTCGTCGGCGCGTTCAGCGCCCAACATGGTGTGCCCCCCACGGTGCGCGAGATCGGCGCGCGGTTCCGCATGACGCCTCGCGCGGCCTTCGACCATCTCAAGGCCCTGGAGCGGAAAGGGGCGCTGAAGCGCCGCGAGAGCGCTGGGCGGACGTCCCGCGCCCTCACCGTGGCGCGCCCACTGATCAGCGACGAACTTCCGCGCGTCCCGATCCTCGGGCGCATCGCCGCCGGGGCGCCCCTCCTCGCTGAAGAGCACCGGGAAGGCGAGCTCCCGATCGTCCCCGCGGCGCTCCCCGGGCGTCCGGAGGACTTCTTCGGACTGCGCGTGCGCGGGGAGAGCATGATCGCGGCTCACATTTGTGACGGCGACCTCGTAGTCGTGCGCCGCCAAGATTCGGCGCAGCCCAACGACATCGTGGTCGCCCTGCTGGGCGATGGCGGCGAGCCCGAGGCGACGGTGAAACGCTTCCTGCGCGACGGCGATCTCGTCGTGCTGAAGCCCGAGAACCCGGCGATGACGCCCATCGTCGTGGACCCGCGAGCCCGCGCTGTCACCATCCTCGGCAAAGTCGTCGGAGTCGTCAGAGGCTTCTAGCCCGAGAAAGGCGCGTTATGAATACCTCCACGCGGCGATACCCGTCTCTTCGTCGATCGGTCGTCCGGCGTCTTGCACGCCCGACGATCATCTCTCCGCGCCGGCCGCGGTGTTCAGTCAAGCGTCGGCGGTCGGCCCCTTTTTTGCGCGGGACTACTCGACACATGGAGAGGTCGAGCCTCGGCCGGGAGATCGGTAGGATGGCAATCGCCCTCAGTGGCCTGGCCGCGTGGAGCGCCGTCGCGTTCCTCATCGCCGGATGACGCTGCGCGCGGCCGCCGGATGAAGTGACGCGCCCTGCTCGAGCACGACCGAACCGACGCGCCCCCCGCGGTCGCCTCGCATAATGGGCGGGTGACTCCGTTCCGAGAATTCGTCGCCCTGTGCCAGCGACTCGTGGAGAATCGCGGCCGCCTCGAGAAACGACGGCTGGTGGCCGAGTTCTTGGGGCGGCTGGCGGATGATGAAGT
>JBKPAK010000233.1:0-35122 GCA_046726415.1 Candidatus Methylomirabilota bacterium | reverse complement strand
ACGGCAACCGCCGCCCGCTTCGTCGAGCTCCTGACCGACGCCGCGCTCGAGCCATAATGGCTTGTGCCAGGTAAATCCTTGCCGCGGCGAGCGCTCTTCGCTAGACTCTGGTTGGATTGCCCAGGTCCCCGAAAGGCGGCCGAGAGACTGCAGCGACTCGCATCGACCCCTGGCGGCCCGGGTATGCGCGCGGGTGTTGAGCACACGGCAGCGCTGAGGAGACACCTCGATGACTGAAATAGCGGCTCCCGTCACGGGCGCCCAGAAGACGCGGAAAGAACTGGATCGCGCAGTGATCCGCTTTGCCGGGGATTCCGGCGATGGGATGCAGCTCACCGGCGAGCAGTTCACCACGGAGTCGGCCTGGGCGGGGAACGACATCGCCACCCTCCCCAACTTCCCCGCCGAGATCCGGGCTCCCGCGGGAACGCTGTTCGGTGTCTCGAGCTTTCAGCTCCAGTTCGGCAGCCAGCGCGTCTATACACCGGGCGATCGACTGGATTGCCTGGTGGCCATGAATCCGGCGGCCCTCAAGGTGCACCTTCGCGACCTCAAGCCGGGCGGCCTGCTCATCGTCAACACGGCATCCTTCGACGATCGCAACCTCATCAAGGCCGGTTACCCGTCCAACCCACTGGACGATGCGACCTTGGCCGAGCGGTACCGGCTGCACAAGATCGACATGACGGGCCTGACCCATCAGGCCATCCAGGACTTGGCGCTCAACGCGAAGGAGAGGGATCGGACGAAGAACTTCTTCGCGCTGGGCCTGGTGTCGTGGATCTACACGCGGCCCCTCGAGCCGACCTTGGAATGGATCGGGAAGCGCTTCGCCAAAAACGCGGTGTACGCCGAGGCCAACACGCGCGTGTTGAAGGCGGGACACGCCTTCGGGGAAACGGCCGAGATCTTCGCCGAGCACTATGCCGTCGAGGCCGCGGAGATGGCGCCCGGCCTCTACCGGGCCATGATCGGCAACCGCGCCCTGGCCTGGGGACTGCTCGCGGCCGCCCAGCGCTCGAAGGTCCCCATCGTCTACGGCGCCTACCCGATCACTCCCGCCAGCAGCATTCTGGAGGAGCTGGCCCTCCACAAACGCTTCCGCATCCGGACGATTCAGGCGGAGGACGAGATCGCCGCGGCGACCGCGGCCATCGGCGCCTCCTTCGGCGGCGCCATCGGCGTCACCGGATCCAGCGGTCCCGGTATCGCGCTCAAAGGGGAAGCCATCGGTCTGGCGGTGACGGCCGAGCTCCCCCTCGTCATCTTCGACATTCAGCGCGGTGGCCCCTCGACCGGCTTGCCCACGAAGACGGAGCAAGCCGACCTCATGCAGGCGCTCTACGGGCGGAACAGCGAGTCGCCAGTCGTCGTGTTGGCGCCTGCCTCACCCGGGGACTGCTTCTACATCGCGTACGAAGCGGTACGCCTCGCCGCCAAATACATGGTGCCGGTGATGGTGCTCAGCGACGGCTTCCTGGCCAACGGCTCCGAGCCGTGGCTCATCCCGGATCCGGAGACGCTGCCACCCATCGAGATCCAGTTCAGGACGGAGAAGGAGGGCTTCTTCCCGTACCTGCGCGATCCCGCGACGATGGCTCGCCCCTGGGTGCGCCCGGGCACGCCCGGTCTCGAGCACCGTATCGGTGGCATCGAGAAGCAGGACGTCACCGGGAACATCTCCTACGATCCCGAGAATCACGACCACATGGTGCGCACGCGCGCCGAGAAGGTCCGGCGCGTGGCGCAGGAGATTCCGCCGACGACGATCAATGGGCCCGCCACCGGAGACCTGTTGGTGGTTGGCTGGGGAGGCACGTTCGGGGCCATCACCGCGGCAGTGGAGCGGGCCCAGATGGCCGGTAAGTCGGTGGCTTCCATCCATCTGCGCCACCTCAACCCGCTGCCCCCTGACCTCGGGCATATCCTGCGGGAGTACCGCAAGATCCTGGTGCCGGAGATCAACAGCGGTCAACTGGTTCGCGTACTCCGGGCGGAATACCTGGTAGACGCGGTCGGCTTCAATCGCGTCCGCGGCCTGCCCTTGGCGAGCGACGAGATCGACGAAGCCATCAACCAACTCCTGGGGAGTCATTCATGAGCGCAGCCGGAGCGGACGCCGCCGCGGCGCCGACGCCGAAGTACACGAAGAAGGATTTCGAATCCGATCAGGATGTCCGCTGGTGCCCGGGGTGTGGGGACTACGCCATCCTCAGCGCTATCCAAAAGACGATGCCCGACCTCGGCATCCCTCGGGAGAACATCGTCTTCATCTCCGGCATCGGGTGCTCGAGCCGCTTCCCGTACTACATGAACACGTACGGGTTTCACACCATCCACGGACGGGCCCCGGCCATCGCCACGGGGCTCAAGGTGGCGCGTCCCGACCTCAAGGTCTTCGTGGTGACGGGTGACGGCGATGGGCTTTCCATCGGCGGCAACCACATGCTCCACGTGCTGCGGCGCAACGTCGATGTGACGATCCTGCTCTTCAACAACCGGATCTACGGGCTCACCAAGGGTCAATATTCGCCCACCAGCGAACTGGGCAAGATCACCAAGTCGACGCCGATGGGTTCGGCCGACCGACCGGTGAACCCCCTGTCGTTCGCGCTCGGGTGCGGCGCTACGTTCGTGGCGAGAACCGTCGACCGGAACATCCCGCACATGGAGCAAACGCTGCGGCGCGCCGCCGCCCACAAGGGCACGGGCTTCCTGGAGATCCTCCAGAACTGCAACGTCTACAACGATCTGGCCTGGAACGTGCTCTACGAAAAGGAGTCGAAGCTTCAGTACGAGCTGCGGCTGGAGCACGGCAAGCCGCTGCTCTTCGGCCCCCCCGCCGAGCGCAAGGCGGTCATCATGGACGGCGTCACCCCCAAGGTGCTGCCGGCGAAGGACCTGCCGGAAAGCGCCCTGTGGATCCACGACGAGCAGAACATCAACGCCGCCAAGCTGCTCGCCGATCTCTTCGCGCCGGACTTTCCCGTGCCCGTGGGCGTCATCGCGGACATCGCGGGGCCCGTCTACGAGGACATCATCCTCGACCAGGAGCAGCGGGCGATCTCGGAGCGAGGCCCTGGCGACATCGCCAAGCTCCTGACCTCCGGAGATACCTGGAAGATCGGTTAGGAGCATGTCGAGGAATCGAGGAGCGCCCCGGCCAGGCCGCGGCGCTCGGAGCGCGGGGGGCATGGGGGGCCATTTCGGGGCCCCCTCATGTTGTTAGGAGGGCGCCGGAGAATCGAGTGCCCCGGGCTTCCTGGGGTGCGAGGGTCGGTGCATGGGAGGCCATGGCAGGGTGTCCCATGAGTGAGCCATGCCGCTGACCCGTACGCTTCTCGACGAGTTAGAGGCTATCGTGGGACGCGACGGTCTCGTCGTCTCCCCTGAAGGGCGCCTCGTCTACGAGTGCGACATGCACACCTTCTACAAGGGCGCGCCCGACGCCGTCGTCCTCCCCACGAGCGCCCAGCAGGTCCGCGACGTGGTACGCGCGTGCCGGAGGACGGCGACTCCCGTCGTGCCACGCGGCTCTGGTACCGGACTTATTGGCGGAGCCATGGCGCCACGCGGGGGAGTGATGGTGTCCATGACCCGCATGAACCAGATTCTCGAGGTGGATCTCGCGAGCCGGTGTGCCACCGTCCAGCCCGGCCTCATCAATCTCTGGCTGACGCTCGCCGTGCGCGACCGCGGCTACTTCTTCGCGCCGGATCCCTCGAGCCAGATGGTGTCCTCGATCGGGGGCAACGTGTCGACCAACGCGGGCGGGCCGCACTGCCTCAAGTACGGCATTACCACCAACCATGTCCTGGGGCTCCAGATCGTCACGGGGGCGGGTGAGCTTGTGTGGGTAGGGGGCAAGACGCTCGATCACGCGGGGTACGATCTCACTGGCGTTGCCGTCGGGGCCGAGGGAACGTTCGGCCTCGTCACCGCTATCATTGTGCGGCTGCTCCACGAGGCCGAGGCCGTCAAGACGGCCCTCGCGTCGTTCTCGTCGATGGAGGCGGCCGCGGAGGCGGTGTCGGCCATTATTGCGGACGGCATGACCCCAGCCGCTCTGGAGATGATCGACGAGGTGATGATCCGCGCCATCAACGCCGGCTCCGGCGCCGGCTTTCCCGACGGGGCGGCCGCCGTGCTCCTCATCGAACTGGACGGTCCCCAGGCCGAGATCGAGGCGCAAACCGAGCGGGCGTCCGCGATCTGCGGCGAGCGCGGCGCCCTCAACGTTCGCGTGGCCCGCGACGATGCGGAGCGCGCGCTGCTCTGGAAGGGACGCAAGGAAGCCGCCGGCGCCGTGGGGCGCCTGGCCCCGACGTATCTGCTGCAGGACGCCGTGGTGCCGCGCTCCCGCTTACCCCTCATCATGCGCGAGATGGCCGCCATCGCGGCCCGTCACCAGGTGCTACTCGCCAACGTCTTTCACGCCGGGGACGGCAACCTCCATCCGCTGATCTGTTACGACGACCGCGATCCGGATCAGCTCGCGCGGGCCAAGCAGGCCAACGAAGAGCTGCTGCAGGCCTGCATCGCCCTTGGGGGCAGCGTGACGGGCGAGCACGGCGTCGGACTCGACAAGGCCAAGAATCTTCCCCTCCAGTACGCCGACGTCGATCTCAACTTCATGTATCGCCTGCGCCGTGTCTTCGACCCCGACGGGATCATGAATCCCGACAAACTGCTGCCGTCTCATCCGGCGTGCGGCGAGGGCTTTCGCCCGGCGCGCCCGTCGCTTCCGGCAGGCGCGTGGATCTGACGATGGCGATCTCCGCCCGCGGGCTGGAGCAAGCTTTCGGCGCCATCGTGGGCACCGGCGCCGTCCGGCCCGGCGAGAGCGCCGCGCCGATCGACGGGGTGAGGCCTCGCTGGTGGGTGACCCCCGCCTCGATCGGCGAACTGAGTGGGGTCGTGGCCCTCGCGCACGAGGAGCGGCTGAGCCTCGTGCCGCGCGGCAGCGGCAGCGCGATGGCGCTCGGCCATCCGCTGGGGCGCGCCGACGTGGTCGTGGATCTGGGGCGGCTGAACGACGTCCTCGAATACAACCCCGACGACCTCACGGTGACAGTATCGGCGGGGACCACTCTCGAGGCACTGGCGTCGCGTCTGAGGGCGCGTGGGCAGTGCCTCCCGCTCGATCCGCCCGGTGGCGCCATGCGCACCTTGGGTGGCATCGCCGCCACCGGGGCCAGCGGGCCGTTGCGGGCGCGTTACGGAACGATGCGGGATCTCCTGCTCGGCGTGCGCTTCGTGCAAGCCGACGGTGTCATCACCTGGGGCGGGGCCAAGGTCGTCAAGTCCGTCACCGGCTATGACATCCCCAAGCTGGTGGTCGGCTCTCTGGGGACCCTCGCGGTCCTCGCGGAGCTCACGTTACGCCTGCACCCCGCCCCGGCGTGTGAGCGGACCTCCCTCGCCGCCTTTCGAAGCAGCGAGGCCGCCCAGACGTTCGTGGCCGCACTGGTGGACTCGGCTCTCCAGCCGAACCGTGTCGAATGGCTCAACGCGAGGGCCGGGGGCGCGTGGGATGAGCCAGGCAGTGCCGCGTCGGTCGCCGTCTCGGTCGGGAGCGTCGAGGCTGCCGTCCGGGCGCAGGAGAGACAGATCGAGAAACTGGCCCGCCTCGCCGGCGGTGCCTGGCGTCTCGTTGAGCAGGAGGTATGGCCGCGCCACAGCCAGGTTGTCGCCGCTCGTCCAGATGGGATCACCCTGCGAGTGGCCACCCTGGCGAGCCACCTCGCCGAAACCGTCGGCGGGATCGAGCAAGTGGTGGTTGCGATGGGGGCGTCGAGCGAGGTGGCGGTCACGGGTTGCGCGCCTCTCGGTGTCCTTCGCGCCCAGGTCACCGGCGTGAGCATACCGGACGGGGCGGCGCTGGTGGCGCGGCTCCGCGACCTCGTCGCGCCGATGGGCGGTAGCGTCGTCGTGGAGGCGGCGTCGCCCGCGCTGCGCGGTGCGCTGGATCCGTGGGGGCCCATGACGCCGGAGGTCTTCGCGCTCATGCGAGCGATCAAAGAGCAGTTCGACCCCGATCGGATCCTGAATCCGGGCCGCTTCGTGGGCGGGCTCTGATGGCAGCCGGGCCGCTTCGTGGGCGGGCTCTGATAGCCGCCGATCGCGAAGCCCCGAGTCTCGACGAGCTGCGCAAATGCGTGCACTGTGGCATTTGTCTGCCGCAGTGCCCGACGTACCGCGTGCTCGGTGAGGAGATGGATTCGCCGCGGGGGCGAATCTATCTGATGCGCGCCGCCGCCGAGGGCCGGACCGCGCTGACCGAGACGTTTGCCCGGCACATGGATCTCTGCCTCGGCTGTCGGGCGTGCGAGACGGCATGCCCGTCGGGCGTGGCGTTCGGGTCGCTGTTGGAAGCGACGCGCGCCCAACTGCGGCGGCGCCGGCCGTCACCGCGCGACACCTGGGTGGAACGCCTGATCTTCGCGCTCTTTCCACGCCCCGATCGGCTCGGGCGCGTCCTGCGCGCCCTGGGCCTCTACCAGCGGTCCCGGCTCCGGACGCTCGTCAAGCGCAGTGGAGTGCTGCGGGCTGCCCCAATGCTGACCTTGCTCGAGTCGCTCCTTCCCGACATTCCCCGCGCGGCGCCGATCCCGGAGTTCACTCCGGCGCTCGGCCCGCGGCGCGGGCGCGTCGGATTCCTCACCGGATGCGTCCAGCGCCACCTCTTTCCGAACGTCAACACCGACACCGTGCGGCTCTTGTCGCTGGCCGGGTACGAGGTGGTGGCGCCGGTCCGTCAGGGATGCTGCGGCGCCCTGGATCTCCACGGGGGGCGGGTCGAGGCGTTCCGCGAGCGGGCCCGGGCCCTCACGGCGGCGTTGAGCGCCGACCTGAATCTCGACGCCGTCGTGACCAACGCCGCCGGCTGCGGGTCGACCTTGCGCGAGTACGGCCGCTGGCTCCCCGAATCGGCAGCGGCGGCGCGCCTGGCCGAGCGCACCCGCGACGTGAGCGAGGTGCTGGTCGAATGCGACCTGCCGCTCGGGTCACTGCCCTTGACCGTGACCTACCACGATGCCTGCCACTTGGCTCATGGCCAGCGCGTGCGACGAGAGCCCCGCGCGATGCTTAGCCGCATCCCTGGGCTCCGGCTCGTCGAGCTGAAGGACAGCGATCTCTGCTGCGGAAGCGCGGGCGTGTACAACCTCCTCGAGCCGGCGATGGCCGACCGTCTAGCGGCGATGAAGCTGGAGCGGATCCTCGAGACGAACGCCCGCGTGGTTGCCGCGGGCAATCCCGGTTGCGCGTTGCAGATCGCCAGGAGCGCCAGGCTCCGGGGGCTGGATCTCGAGGTGCGCCATCCCGTCGAGCTGCTCGCCCGCGCCGTCGACGCAGCGGCGATGGAGGGCAGAAAGGACGGGTCGCCGAGGTGAAGATCCGGCTGCGCGATCACGTGAGGCTGCACGCCGACAAGATGGCCAAGATCGCCCTGGCCGTCACGCCGCACGCGCTGGTGGATCTCTACTGCCTAGCGCCCGGCCAGGCCCAGCAGCCTCACACGCATGCGGATCAGGACAAGATCTACGTCGTGCTGGAGGGGCAGGGGCGAATCCACGTCGAGGGGACCGAAGAGGCGGTGGGTCCAGGGGAGGCGGTGGTGGCCAAGGCCGGCGCCGTCCATGGCGTCGCGAACGACGGCGCCGATCCGCTCATTCTGCTCGTCGTCGTCACGCCGCCTCCACCGCACGCATGACGTCGCCGGTGCGCGCGGCCCTCATGGTGACGTGTCTCGGGGATATGGTGTACCCGGAAGTGGGGGTGCGCATCGTGCGCCTGCTGCGCCGCCTCGGGGTGGCCGTGGATTTCCCCGCCGGGCAGACCTGCTGTGGCCTACCCCTCTTCAACTCCGGCTATCAGCGGGAGGCGGCGGCCGTGGCGCGCCGAACCGCGGTGCTCTTTCGGGACGCCGCTCACGTCGTGGTCCCGTCGGGCTCGTGTGCCTGGATGGTCAAGCACGAGTACCCCGGGCTCATGCCCGACGAGACGACGAAGGCGCAGGCGCGGGAGCTGGCCGCGCGAACCCATGAGCTCTCGCAGTTCCTGGTGCGCGTCCTGGGGAAAACCAACTTCGCGAGCGCCGTGCGCGGGCGGGTCACGTATCACGATTCGTGTCATCTGCTCCGCGGTCTCCACGAGGCCCAGAGTCCGCGAACGATCCTGAGCCGCCTGCGCGGTGTGGAGCTCTTGGACCTTCCGGGCAGCGACGAGTGCTGTGGCTTTGGCGGATCCTTCTCGGTCCGTCTGCCCGAGGTCTCGACCGCGATCCTCGAGAAGAAGCTGGCCAACATCGAGGCGACGGGCGCCGCGTGCGTGGTGACGTGTGACGCCGGCTGCCTCATGCAGATCGGCGGCGGCCTCAGCCGCCGCGGCTCCCGGGTGCGGGCGGTGCACCTGGCCGAGCTGCTGGATCACGAGCTCCGGGCGTGAGCAACGCGGAGCTGGCTACCCCATTCCGGGAGCGTGCTGGCGCGGCGCTCCACGACGCCTTCCTGCAAGAAGCCCTGGCCATCGCCACCACCAAGTTCATCGGCCTGCGCCGCGTGGCCTTCGCCGACTTCCCCGAGGGCGAGGCCCTGCGCGACCGGGCGCGGGCCATCAAGGAGGCGACGCTCCAGCGCCTCGATCAGTACCTGGAGCAACTGATCACTCGCATCGAGGCGCGCGGAGGTCACGTCCACTACGCCACCACGACCGCCGAGGCGCGCGGTATCGTCCTCGACATCGCCCGCCGCGCGGGCGCGCGGATGGTGGTGAAGTCCAAGTCGATGGCGACCGAGGAGATCGAGCTGAACGAGGCGCTGCTCGATGCCGGGATCACTCCGGTCGAGACCGATCTCGGCGAGTACATCATCCAGCTCGCCGGCGAGCGTCCGTCCCACATCATCGCCCCCGCCATCCACAAGACGAAAGGGCAGGTGGCGGAGCTCTTCACGCGCGAGCTGGGGCATGCCGTACCGGCCGACCCCCAGGAGCTCACCCGAGTCGCTCGGGCCGAGCTGCGGGAAAAGTTCCTGCAGGCGGACGTGGGGATCACCGGCGCCAACTTCGCGGTGGCCGACACCGGCACCATCGTGCTGGTAACCAACGAGGGCAACGGGCGCATGGTCACCACGCTGCCCCGCGTGCACGTCGCGGTCATGGGCGTGGAGAAGGTCATCCCGTCCATGAGCGATCTGGTGGTCTTCCTGGCCATCCTCGCCAAGAGCGCCACTGGTCAGAAGCTTTCCGCCTACACGACCTTGGTGCAGGGACCGCGCCCGGCCGGCGAGCTGGAGGGCCCCGAGGAATTTCACCTCGTGCTGCTCGACAACGGCCGCATCGATCAGATCGGCGGCCCGCTTCGCGAGTCCCTGGCCTGCCTCCGGTGTGGCGCCTGCCTGAACGTGTGCCCGGTCTACCGCCAGATCGGCGGTCATGCCTACGGCTACACGTATCCCGGACCCATCGGCATCCTGCTGACCGCCATGCAGCATGGAGCCCCCGCGGTCCAGGAACTCGCCCATGCATCGTCCCTGTGTGGCGCCTGCACCGATGCCTGTCCGGTGCGGATCGACATTCCGCGGATGCTCATCGAGTTGCGCCGTGAGGTCGTGGAGGGACGGATCGCGCCGTTGGCCGAGCGGGTCCTCCTCCAGACCTCCGCCGCGATACTGGCGCGGCCAGTTCTGTACCGGCTCGCCGCGCCGCTCGCCCGACTGCTCCAGCGACCGTTTGCGCGGGGCCGCGTGATCCGGCGCCTGCCCCTCGTGCTCGGCCGGTGGACGCGCACGCGCGACCTTCCCGCCGTGGCGCCACGGACGTTCTCCGAGCGCTGGCGCGAATTGGAGCGGGAGGCGATCGCGCCGTGACCACGAAGGCCGAGTTCTTCGCGCGACTGCGCCGGCAGGTGGCGCGGAGTTCGCCCGTCTACTCCGCGGCGGTCGCCGAGCGCCCGCCTCGCCCCGCCGAAGCCGCGGAAATCACCCGGCGGCAGCTGGCCGAGCGATGGCGCGAGACACTGGAACGCTTCCGTGAGGAATTCGAGCGGGTGGGTGGCGTGTTCCACCGCGTCGCGGGTCTCGCCGACGTGCCCGAGGTGGTGAGCCGTCTCGCCCGCGCACGGCGGGCCCGCCGCCTCATCAGCTGGCATCCAGCCGTGCTCGGCGCCGACTGGAGCGCGGTGCTCACCGGCGACGGCCTGACGCTCGAGGCGATGCCACTCGCGGCGATCGGCGATTCGAGCACGCGCCAGGCGCTGCGCAGCCGGATCGCCGAGGCCGATCTCGGGATCACCGGCGCGGACCTCGCGGTCGCCGAGACAGGAAGCCTGGTCCTGATCTCCGGTCGGGGGCGCCCCCGTTCGACATCGCTTCTGCCGGCCTGCCACGTGGCCGTCTTCGGGCGAGAAGCGCTCGTGGAGTCGCTCGCTCACGTCGGCCTCTTCCTCGAGACCTGGCACAGCGAAGCTCGTCCCGACTGGGTAGGCGGCGCCATCAACGTGATCACGGGGCCGAGTCGGAGCGCGGATATCGAGCTGACCCTGATCAGCGGGGTCCACGGCCCCAAAGAGTTGCACGCAATCTTCGTCGACGGCGACCCTCTGGCCACGGCCGGTGGCCATGGCTGAGCGCCACTTCACGCCGCGGGAGGTCGAGGCCTTGATCCCGCGCCTCACCGCGATCATGGAGCGCACGCGGCGCGCGCACGCGGATGCCACCACCCGGCGCGAACGCCTGCGCCAGGCCCGCCAGCGCCTCGAGCTGGCGGGGGGCGGTGTCGTCGATCGAGCCGCGTGGCAGGCGGACAAGGACGCGATCGAGCGGGCTGCGCAGGCCGTGCAGGAGGGCCTCGACGAAATCGTCGAGCTCGGGGGTGTGCCGAAGGATCTCGAGGTCGGACTGGTGGACTTCCCATTCCTGCGCGGAGGACGCACGGTGAACTTGTGCTGGAAGTTCGGAGAGCGAGAGATCCGCTTCTGGCACGGGCTCGACGAGGGCTACGCGGCCCGGAAGCCGCTTTGATGGCCTACGCCGCCGTGCTCTTCGACCTCTTCGACACCCTGGTGCTCTTCGACTCGGCCCGCCTCCCGCTCGTCGAGATCAACGGCAAGCGCGTGCACACCACGGCCCGTCAGCTCCACGAGCGCCTCGTGGCCCACGCCCCGGCCCTCACCCTCGAGGGGTGCTACGGTGCCTTGGGCGAGAGCTGGCGCGAGGCCGAGCGGCTGCGGGCGATCGACCATCGCGAGGTGCCCGCGCCCCAGCGTTTTCGCGACTTCTTGCGGCGCGTGGGCCTCGATCCGGACGGCGTGCCTCCCGCGCTCGTCACCGAGCTCCTCAATACCCATCGCGGTGCGCTCGGCCGAGCGGCCGAGTTCCCGGTGCACCATGGACCGCTGCTCAGAGCGCTCGGGGAGCGGGCCCGCCTGGCCGTGGTCTCCAATTTCGACTACACGCCGACCGCGCTCGATATCCTGGAGCGGGCGGGAGTGGCGGATCTCTTCGAGACCATTGTGGTGTCGGACGAGGTCGGCTGGAGAAAACCGCACCCCGCGATCTTCACCCACGCCCTCGAGCGCTTGGGGGTCGCGCCCCGGGAGGCCCTGTTCGTCGGCGATCGCGCGGACATCGACGTGGTCGGCGCCCAACGCATGGGTATGCACGCGGTGTGGATCAACCGCGAGGCGCAGACGCTGCCCGCAGGCCTGGCCCCCCCGGAGTACGAAGTACGCGACCTCACGGAGCTGTCGCGGATCCTGAGGTTGCCGGCCTGATGAGGTTGCCGGCCTGACCGCGCGGGGATCCGGATCGCCGGGCTCCCGCCGCGCATCACAACGCAGAGAGGTCAACCTTCGCATGCCCACGACACGGAAGGTCGTCATCATCGGATCAGGACCCGCCGGCTACACGGCGGCCATCTATGCGGCTCGCGCCAATCTCGCACCCCTCATGTTCACCGGCGTGCAGGCTGGCGGGCAGCTCATGCTCACCACGACGGTGGAGAATTATCCCGGATTCCGGGACGGTATCATGGGCCCCGAACTGATGGAGGTCATGCACAAGCAGGCGGAACGGTTCGGCACGGAACTGATCGGTGACGACGTCACCGCCGTCGACTTTTCGCGGCGGCCCTTGAGCGTGACCGCGGGCGGGCAAGTCTACGAGTCCGAGGCAGTGATCATCGCCACCGGCGCTTCCGCCAAGCTCCTGGGTTTGCCCGCGGAGTCGCAGCTCATGGGCCGTGGGGTCTCCACCTGCGCCACCTGCGACGGCTTTTTCTTCAAGGACCAGAACATCATGGTGGTAGGTGGCGGCGACTCCGCGGTGGAAGAGGCGCTGTACCTCGCCCGCCTCGGCCGCAAGGTCGATGTCGCGCATCGCCGCGACACGCTCAGAGCCTCCAAGATCATGCAGGAGCGCGCCTTCAAGAATCCGAAGATCGAGTTCCTCTGGAACAGTGTGGTCGAGGACATCGCCGACCCCGCCCTGGGCAAGGTGATCGGGGTGCGCCTGCGCAATCTCGCGACCGGCGAGCGAACCGAGCGCGCTATCGATGGCCTCTTCATCGCCATCGGCCACGAGCCGAACACGGCGATCTTCAACGGTCACCTCGACCTCTTGCCCAACGGTTACATCAAGGTCGTCCCGGGGACGACGCAGACGTCGGTGCCCGGCGTCTTCGCGGCCGGTGATGTCGCCGACTACACCTACCGCCAGGCGGTCACCGCGGCGGGAACAGGATGCATGGCCGCGCTGGAGGCCGAACGCTACCTGGAGGCGATGCCCGCCTAATCTGACGGCCGCGGCGACCGCAGGCTCCTCACGTCCCCACTCGGAGGGTAGCGCCGAGATCGCGGAGAAGGGCGATTGTCGACAGATACGAGAGCTTGCCGGTCCGAGGATTCTCGGAAGGGACATTCTCGATTTCGACGGTCAATGATCCGAACTCGCCCTCGATCCGGACGCGGTGCTGATTGCGGGCCAGTCCGGGGACCGCGAAGATCCGAATCCTCGTGCGCTCCGGTCCCACGCCGGCCAGGGAGAGCGCAGCCACCACGTTGACGTTCGCGGGGAACGCGCGGCACGCTTCCACGGCGCGCCCGTCGAAGATGAGGGTCTCACCGGCGATCGCCTCGAGGTCGATGTTCTGCTGGTGGATCCACGGCGCGCCCGCCAGCCCGCGCGGTGGCTTCCGCGTTTCCATGGTGACCGCCGTGATGGCACCCAAGCGCGCTCCCTTGACGCCGTCGAGACCGGCGATAGCCCCGGAGGGCACGAAGATGCGACACCCTTTGGCCTCGGCGAGGGCGATCCAATCGTGACGCCCCAGAAGACCGCCACAGGAGAGCACGACGAGATGGCGCCCGGCCCCCAGCGCTTTCGGCGCAATCTCGGCGAGGTGGGCCTGGGTTGACGCTTCGAGCACGAGGTCGGCGCCCTGGACCAGCGCGTCGAGATCGAGGAAGGGTGGGGGAGTGGACAGGCCGTTGAGAAAGCACGCGCCCCGCTCGGGATCGCGAGCGGTGGCGGCGGCGAGAGTGAGGCCCGGGATGCCGGCGTCCAGGGCCTCGCACACCCTGCGGCCGATCGCGCCCAGTCCGACCACGCCGACCCTTGTCGCTAGGGGCATCCAGGGGCCCTCCTCCCTCAAGATGTAGTGGGCGGCGGGAACGACCCGCCAAGATGTGCTATTGTACAGCCACCCTGAGGAGCGAGCGGGTCTCGTGAGCGATCCCCAGAACGCGCGGCGTCGCGCGCCGCTCGCCGAGCGGCTGCGAGCGCCATTGGAGCATCTGTACCTTGGCTTCGACTACGCCGCCCGCGTCGAACGAGACGCCATCCGCTTTCCCCTCCGCTATTCCGACCCGCGAGACCGCGAGATCGTGGCGCTGCTCACCGCGTGCCTGGCCTACGGCCGCGTGGACCTGTTCGGTGGTGCCCTGGAGGGCGTGCTGGCAGCCATGGGAGCTTCGCCCGCTCGCTTCGTGGCGCAGTTCGAGCCAGACCGCGACGGCCAGCTCTTTTCGAGCTTCCGCTATCGCTTCAATCGCCCCCGCGATCTCGTGGCGTTCTGCATGGCCGCCCGGCAGATCCTCGAGCGCCACGGCAGCCTGGAGTCCTGCTTTCTGGGGGGGGATTTCACCTTGGGCGATGGGGTCGGCGCGGCTCTGGAGCGCTTCGCGCAGGCCTTCCTCGATGCGGATCTGTCCACCGCATTCCCCCGCGGCGCGTCCCGCGGGTATCGCCACCTCTTTCCGTTGCCGTCGGTGGGCGGGCCATGCAAGCGCCTGCATCTCTTCCTGCGCTGGATGGTGCGCCGCGAACCGCCCGACTTCGGTTTGTGGCAACGCGTCTCCCCGGCGCGCCTGCTGATGCCTGTCGACACGCACGTGGAGAACATGAGCCGCGCCATCGGCCTGACCCGCCGGCGGTCCCGGACGTGGAAGATGGCGGAGGAGATCACGGCGCATCTGGCGGCGATCGATCCGCACGATCCGGTCAAGTTCGATTTCGCCCTCTGCCACAAGCGCATGTCGGGGGATTGTCTCGATCGCCGCGATGCCGACGTCTGCGCGACCTGCCGGCTGCGAGACGTCTGCCGCCACTGGAAGGCCTCGGGTCGCCGGGCCCGCGGGACCTCCGCGCGTTCGCCCACCGGACGGAGGCGCGCATCGTGAGCGAGATCGCCCTGGCCATGGCCGGTTTCCTGCTGGGTGGCCTGGTGGCCTGGCTCGCGGGCCGGGCCCACCATGCCGCGAAGGTCAGGGCCGAGCGCGAGCAACTCCAGGCGCGTGTGGCCGGTCTGGACGCGGTGGGGGCCGAGATGCGCCGGCAGCTCGTCCAGCGGGAGCGCGAACGGGAGGAGTTGCACGGGGCCCTCGGCTCGGAGCGCGCGCTGCGGGCGCAGGCCGAGACGCGATGGGAAACCGCGCGCGCCAGCCTCGAGGAACAGCGACAATTGCTCGACGAAGCCCGCGGGCGTCTCACGGAGACGTTCAAAGTGCTCAGCGTTGAGGCCCTGGAGCAGAGCGGCGCCGCCTTCCTCGAGCGCGCGCGCGAAGCCCTCGATGTCCAACTCGGCCGTCGCCAGGAGGCCGTCGAGGGTCTGGTGCGCCCGCTTCGCGAGGCTCTCGGTCGGTACGAGGGCGCCATCCACGCCATGGAGTCGGCTCGCCAGCAAGCCTACGGCAGTCTGCAGGAGCAGCTCCGGACACTGGCCACGGGGCACGCGGATCTGCAGCGGGAAACGGGCGCTCTGGTGGCCGCCCTCCGGACGCCGCACGTGCGCGGGCGCTGGGGAGAACTGACCCTCCACCGCGTGGTCGAGCTAGCGGGGCTCGCCGAGCACTGTGACTATCTCGAGCAGGTAACCATGGAGGGACCAGGTGGGCGCCTGCGACCCGACATGGTGGTCCGGCTTCCCGCGGGGCGCGAGATCGTGGTCGACGCCAAGGTGCCACTCAATGCGTATCTCGACGCCCTGGCCGCGCCCACCGAGGAGGAGAGGGCGGCGGCGCTCGCTCGCCACGCCCAGCAGGTCCGTCAGCACATGAACACCTTGGTGAGCAAGGCGTACTGGGAGGAATTCGCGAAGGCGGCCGATCTCGTGGTGATGTTCATTCCGGGTGAGGCGTTCGTGGCCGCCGCGGCCGACGCCGATCGCGAACTCATCGAGGACGGCCTGGCCCGCAAGATCGTGGTGGCCACGCCGACGACCCTGGTGGCGCTGCTGCGCGCGGTCGCGTACGGCTGGAGGCAGGAGCAGCTCGCCGAGAACGCGGCCCACATCAGTGAGCTGGGCCGCCACCTCTACGAGCGCCTTCGGGTGATGACCGCGCACGTCGCCGATGTGGGCGCGTCGTTGGGCCGGGCTACCTCCGCCTTCAACCGCGCGGTAGGGTCGATGGAATCTCGCGTGCTGCCGGCCGCCCGTCGCTTCCGCGAACTGGGCGCCGCCGGTGGCGAGGACATCCCGCTGCTGGAGGCGGTCACCGAGCAGCCTCGGGCGCTGACGGCGATGGAGTCGCCCGCGGATCGCGCAGACGTCACCGCGTGAAGGCCATGGGCGGTCGCTCAGGCGACCGGAACCCGCGTGGTATCATCGAATTCCGACTGCTGCGGTCCGCGAGGAGGGACATGACGACCATTCCAGTCCAGGTCTACGGCATCAATCTTCTCGTCCGGATGATGGCGGAGGCCCCGGCGGACATCCGGGTGCACTGCCCCAAGGGCTCGCCGATTCGATACGGGGAGGTCGTGTCCAGGGGCGATGGCTTCGATGAGGGAGCCAACGCGTTCCGCGAGATGCCGGCCGTGAAGAGCGTGGTTGCCTTCGAGGAGAGCTCGGAAGAAGTGGAGGGACACTACTTCATGGTGGCGGGAGAGGAGTATCGCGTCATCCGGCTGGACGCGGTCATCCTGTCGTTCCCACTCGAGTAGTCGGCCGCCTCCCTGCGCGGCGGGCATGCCTCTGTCCGAGGTCCTCTCACGCATCGACCCGGCGGAGCTGGTAGCGCTCACGCGCGAGCTAATCCGCATTCCGAGCGTCATCAAGCCTGGCGACCCTGCCATGACGGAACGCGCGGTGGCCAACCATATTCAGCAATGGTTCGACAAAGAAGGATTCGACGTCGAAGTTCAAGAGGTAGCGCCCGGGCGCCCCAACGTCATCGCCCGGCTCGGTGAGCGAGGAGATGGCCGCACACTCCTCCTCGAGGGCCACACCGACGTCGTCACCGAGGGTGATCCCCGGACCTGGACCTATCCGCCCTTCGCAGGCGAGATCGTCGACGGGCGGATCTACGGGCGCGGCTCCGCGGACATGAAGGGAGGCCTGGCCGCCGCCATGATCGCGGCGGCGGCCATCAAGCGAAGCGCGGTCGGACTCGGCGGCTGCCTGATGGTCGGCGCCCTCGTCGACGAAGAGGGTGACATGCTGGGGGCGAAGCATCTTTGCACCACACCGACCGGACGGCAGCTCAGCGCCGCCATCATCTGCGAGCCCGAGCAGAACGAGCTTTGCCTCGAGCAGCGCGGCGTGGTGTGGGCCCGTGTCGTGGTCCGGGGGCGGATGGCCCACGGGGCAATGCCCGAAGCGGGCATCAACCCGATCGTCGGCGTCGCCGAGGTCGTGCGTCAGGCGCGCGTCCTCGAACGGCGGCTGCGGCGCGTGTGCCAACGCAGCCGATACGTCCGGCCGCCCACCGTCACTCCCACGATGGTGCAGTCGCCCACCGACGGCCTTCCGCAATCGAACGTGATTCCCGCCACCGCCGTGGCGACCCTCGACATTCGCCTCACCCCAGGGCCCGACGCGGCCGCCGTGGCGGCGGAAATCGACCGCGCGTGCATGGATGCCGCGTCGGCCAGCGGGGTCCGCGTGGAGTGGACGCCGATCAACGGTTTTCGCCTGGCCACCCAGGTGGATCGGCGCGAGGCCCTGGTGCAGGCCATGGAGAAGGGCGTGCGCCAAGCCACGGGACGGCGGCCGAAGTTCGGCGGGGTTCCCGGGTCGACGGACGGGACGATTCTGCACACCGAACTGGGGATCCCCATCGTGACGTGTGGTCCTGGCCGCCGGCTCGTGCCGCACCAAGTCGATGAATACGTCGACGTCGATGAGCTCGTCGCGGCCGCGCGGATTTATGCCGCGTCGGCTCTGAACTTCCTGGAAGCCCGATGAGCGAGGCGCCTCGCCTCCGACGCGACATCGACGCCTTCCCCGTCGAGCAGGATGGCCAAGACCTCGTGGGGGTGCGCGATCCCGCAGGCTACACGCCGTCGGTGCTCGTCCTCTCGCGGCCGTTGCTGGCGGTCGTCGCCCTCTTCGACGGCGAGCGCTCGATCGTCGACGTCCAGGCGGAGATCATGCGCCGGCACGGTGAGCTCGTCCGGCGGGAGCAGATCGAGCAGATCGTGGGCGCGCTCGACGAGCACGGATTTCTCGACAACAAGCGCTTCGCGCAGCGCCGCCATGCGGTCGACGCAGAATTCTTGGCCGCCGCGGCGCGGCCGGCCGCCCATGCGGGCGGCGCCTACGCCGGCGAGCCTGAGGACCTTCGCCGGATGATCGACAGCTTCTTCGCCTCACCGGCGGGGCCGGGCGCCATCCGGTGGACCTCCGACTTCGGTCGCGACGGGGTCCGCGGCGTCATTGCCCCGCACATCGATTTCCACCGCGGGGGGCTCGCGTATGCCTGGGCCTATCGCGACCTGGCCGAGCGGTGCGACGCGAACTGCTTCGTCATTTTTGGAACCTGTCATGCCGGAATGCGGGATCCCTTTGCGCTGACGCGCAAGGACTACGCGACGCCGCTCGGAGCGGCCACCGTCGACCACGACGTCGTCGAGGCCCTGGCGGCTCGGGCCGGGCAGGATTGCTTCGCCTCCGAGCTGGCCCACCGCGGTGAGCACTCCATCGAGTTCCAGGCGGTCTTCCTGCGCTATCTCTTCGGGGACCGGCGCGACTTCACGATCGTCCCCGTGCTGGCCAGCTTCGCTCATGAGGCGCTGGCGCGGAGGCAGGGCCCGGAAGACGATCCCCGGGTTCCCCGCTTCCTGGAGGCGCTGGGTGAGTCGATCGCCGCGTCAAATCGCCGGATGGCCGTGATCGCCGGGGCCGATCTCGCCCACGTGGGCCCGCGGTTCGGCGACCCAGCGCCGCTGGCCCCCGAGGATTTGCGTCGCGTGGGGCAGGAGGATCGCGCGATGCTCGCCTCGGTCGAGGCGGGCGATGCGCACGCGTTCTTTACTGCCGTGGCCGCGGACGGCGACCGCCGTCGCATCTGCGGCCTGTCCCCCATCTACGCCCTGCTGCGCCTGCTTCCCGGAACCGCTGGCCAGACGAAGCACTACGGCCAGTGGCCCGACCCCCAGGCCGTGGTGACGTACGCGAGCGTGGTGTTCTGATGGCCACGCCCGCCGAGTGGACGCTTCCGCGCCTGCGCATCGACCGCGACGGCGACTGGTACGACGGTGACGTCCAGGTGACCCACCCGGGTATCCTCGCCAACCTGCGGGCGAACCTCTGCCGCGACGCCGAAGGCCATTTCATCCAGACCGTGGTGCGCATCCCCGTCGCCGTCGACGATGCGCCGTGGGTGATCACGCGTCTCGAGCAGCGAGGCGGGGAGCTGCGCGTTCAGGTGAACGACGGGGCTGAGGAGGTCATCGACCCCGCGTTCATCCGGCTAGGACCGGGTCACGTGCCGTACTGCGCGGTAAAGGGAGGCGCCTTCGACGCGCGCTTCGACCGCGCCGCCGCCTTTCAGCTCCTCGCCCTGGCCGACTACGACGAGGTGACCGAGCGCGGGGCCCTTCGCGTGGGCGGGCGCGTGTACCCCCTCGCGCCGGACCGCGAACCCGTGCAATAGAATCGCGCCCCGACCGCGCGGACGGCCAGCCAGTGAGTGTCGAGCAGGTCAGGGCGAGCGCGTTTCCCTGAGCACGCGCAGCATCGCGCCGTGAATGTGGCCGTTGCTGGCCACGATCGACGGCGCATCGAGGTCGAGGGGGCCGCCGGCGAGATCGCTCACGCGACCACCGGCCTCCTCCACGAGCAGGGCGCCCGCGGCGACGTCCCACGAGCCGACCCGCAACTCCCAGTAGCCGTCCAGGCGTCCGGCCGCCACCCAGGCCAGGTAGAGAACGGCTGAGCCCAGGCGCCGCACCCCTCGCGTCCGCAGGCTGAACGCGGCGTACTCGGAGAGGTTCGTGTCGTGCGTCTCCCGAATGCCGTAGGGAAATCCGGTGGCGAGAAGACTCTCGTCGAGGATCGCCCGGCGCGAGACCGCCAACGGTTCGTCATTGACCACCGCGCCGCCCCCGCGCTCGGCGACGAACAGTTCGCCGTGGGCGGGGTCGCAGATGACGCCGAGGATGACGCGACGGTCCCGCTCGAGAGCGATGGACACCGCCCATAGCGGCAACCCATGCGCGTAATTCGTGGTGCCGTCGAGCGGATCGATGATCCAGCGCCGTCCGGAATTCCCGGCCCGGGCTCCGCTCTCCTCGGCCAGGATCGCGTCGTCCGGAAAGGCGTCGCGAAGATGCTCGATCACCAGCGCTTCTGCGCGCGCGTCCATCTCGGTGACGAGGTTGGTGGGAGCGCCCTTGTAGGTGATCTGCCGGGTCCCGGCCCGCGCATCGCGAAGGAGGAGGCCGGCTGCTCGTGCGGCGTCGATCGCCACGCGCCGCTCGAGCGAAGCCATACCCGCGGACTATATCACGCTTGCTTGACAAGCACCGAGGCGTCCCCGAGCATGACGGAGATCGACATGCACGACACGTCGCCGCCTCCGGGCCCCGCCGCCGCGCGGGTCGCGCACACGACACGGCGACGACGTCTCACCCGGCGCCGGCCGGGCACGCCGCCTGGAACGCTGGCCCCGCCCGACCCCACATCGCTGGGGCCGGCGCGCATCTCGGTGGTGTCCTTCGACGCCGGCGACGCGCTGGAGCGACCCGCCCGCGACGCTGGCGAGGCCCTTCGCCTCGCGCGCGCCGGCGCCATCAACTGGATCGATCTCGAAGGAGCGGGCGACCCGGCCACCCTGACGCACCTGGGCGAGCGCTTCGGCTTGCACCCGCTGGCCATGGAGGACGCCCTCAACGTGCCGCAGCGGCCCAAGGCTGAACGCTATGACACGCACTTCTTCATCGTGCTGCGCATCATCCGGGGCACCAGCGAGATCGAAGAGGAGCAGATCAGCATCTTCTTCGGGGCGGACTGGGTGGTGTCGGTGCGCGAGCGCGACGGAACCGACACCTTTGGGGCCGTGCGCGAGGCGATTCGCCACGCGCGAGGGCGCGTGCGGGGCGCCGCCGCCGATTACCTGGCGTATCTGCTCGTGGACGCGATCGTGGATGGCTACTTCCCCGTCCTCGATGCCCTCGGCGATCGCATGGAAGCCCTCCAGGATGAAGCCATCGCCCAGCCCACCCAAGCGACGCTCATCCAGATCCAGCGGTTGCGGCACGACATCCTCATCCTCCGGCGCGCCGTGTGGCCGGTCCGAGAGGAGATCGGCGTGCTCCAGCGCGACGACTCGGGACTGATCGCCAACGAGACCAAGGTCTTCCTGCGCGACGCGTACGACCACGCCGTCCAGGCCCTCGACATGATCGAATCGCTACGAGAGGGTGCGGCCTCGGTCATGGAGGTCTACCTGTCGGCGCAGAATCAGCGCTTGAACCAAGTCATGAAGGTTCTGACCGTCATCGCCACCCTGTTCATCCCGTTGACGTTCATTGCCAGCATCTATGGGATGAACTTCGACTTCATGCCGGAACTGCACTGGCGGTATGGCTACCTGTGGGCCCTCGGGCTGATGGCAGTGTGCTCGGTGGCCATGGCGGCCTATTTCAAGCGCCGGGGTTGGTGGTGACGCGCATGGCCGTCGGGCGCTCACCCATGCCGTTCGTCGACTGGAGGCGCGGCTGACCTCATCCGCGCGCGCAGTCGGCGGGTACATGGTCCGCTACCGCGCGCGCTACCTCATCGGGGTGCTCGCGCTCCTGACCGCGACCGGACTGGCGCTGACTATCCCCGCCACCGTCAAGCGCGCCGTCGACGCCCTGGAGCACGATGCCGCGGGGGCGCCCATCGCCTACGATGTCCTGGTCATTCTGCTACTGGCCATTGGCAATGGTCTGGCCCGACTTCTCTCGCGCTTCTCGCTGCTGGGTGCCGCTCAGCGCGTGGAATCGGACGTCCGCCGAGACCTCTATGCTGCCCTGCAGGCGTATCCGCCGGCCTTCTACGCGACGCACCGGACGGGAGACCTCATGGCGCGAGCCACCAGTGACGTGACCGCGGTGAAGGGGCTGGTCGGCTTCGGCCTCGTCAGCCTGGTGAGCACGGTCGCGGCGTTCGCCGGAGCGCTGGCGGCCATGCTCAGCATCGATCTCTGGCTGACGATGTGGGCCCTGCTCCCGTGTTCCGTGCCGGTGGGGGTCGCCCGCTGGACCAACGCGCGCGTGCATCGAGAGTCCGAGGCCATGCAAGAGCAACTCGGCTCGCTGTCGGGGCTGGTGCAGGAGCACCTGACCGCGATCGGCGTGGTGCGCGCGTACACCATGGAGGCGCGGGCCCGCCGTCACTTCGCCGATGCCAACGCGGAGTTCTTGCGGCGCAGCCTGGCCCTGGGCCGCACGCAGTCGCAGTTCACGCCGCTCACCGGCTTGGTTGGAGGGCTGGGCGCGCTCACGGTGCTCTGGATCGGAGGAACGGCAGTGGCGGAAGGTCGCCTGAGCCTGGGCGCGCTCGTGGCGTTCAATGGATACCTCGCCTACCTGGCCTGGCCCGCCATGGCGCTGGGGTGGACGCTGTCAAACATCCGGCGGGGCCTGACCTCGATGGACCGTCTCCTGGAGGTCACCGCGAGGGCACCGGCGCAGGTTCAGGAGGGCCGCCCCTTGCCAGGGCCATTGGCGCTGCGCTTCGCCGGCTTGACGTTCGCTTACGAGGAGCGAAAGCCTGCCCTCCGCGACGTCAGCTTCCACGTCGAGCCCGGGGAGAAGATCGCCATCGTCGGGGCGACCGGCAGTGGGAAGTCGACCCTGGGGCTCCTCGTCGCCCGCCTGTGGGAGCCGCCCCCGGAGACGGTGTTTGTCAACGGCCGCGATGTCCGCAGCATTTCGCTCGGCGATCTGCGAGCCTCCCTTGGCTACGTCCCCCAGGAGGCCTTCCTGTTCTCCCGATCAGTGCCGGAGAACATCGCGCTCGGCCGAGACACCATCACGCCGGAGCGAGTACGGGCCGCCGCCATCACCGCGGGAATTGCCGAGGAAATCGAGCGCTTGGCCGGCGGGTGGGACACTGTCGTGGGTGAGCGCGGCCTCACGCTCTCCGGCGGACAACGCCAGCGAGTGGCCCTCGCGCGCGCCCTGGCCGCGGAACCATCCCTCCTGGTACTCGACGACGTGTTTTCCAATGTCGACCCCGCCAAGGAGGAGGAGATCGTGGAGCGGATCCTGCGCACGGCCAGCGGGCGAACGGTGCTCGTCATGACGCACCGCCTGCGGGCGGCCCGGGCCGCCGACCGCATCGTCGTCCTGGAGGAGGGGCGGGTGGCGGAGATGGGGCGCCACGATGCGCTGGTGCTGGCCGGCGGAGCGTACGCGCGGCTCTGGCGCCTTCAACAGCTCGAGGACGAAATCGCCCGTGCCTGAATATGTGCACGACGAGATCCTCGGCCGCGCCTACGATCATCGCCTCGCCGCGCGCTTGTGGGAGGCCTCCCGGCCACATCGCCGTCTGATCGTGGGCACGCTGTTCCTGTTTCCCACCATCGCCGCGGTGGAATTGGTGCAGCCTTATCTCCTGAAGATCGCCATCGACGAGTACATTCTGCCGGGGGAGTGGGCGGGCCTCCGGCTCGTGGCCGCGGCGTTTGCCGCCGTTCTCGTGGTCCTCTTCGCGCTGCGGGCGGTCGAGGGGTACCTTCTGACCGCAATCGGCCAGCGCGTGATGTACGACCTCCGCGACACGATGTTCCGCCACCTCCTGACCTTGGATGCGCGCTTCTTCGACAAGAACCCCGTGGGCCGTCTCATGACCCGTGTCCTCTACGACGTGGAGGCGGTGAGCGAGGCCTTCACCAGCGGCCTGTTCGCCCTGGTGGCCGACGCCGTGACCCTGCTGGGCGTGGTGACCATAATGCTCTGGATGGACTGGCGGTTGGCCCTGGTGACCTTCGCCATTGTGCCGGTGGTGGGAGCCGTGGCCGGATACTTCCGCCTGCGCGCGCGCGACGCTTACCGCACCGTCCGCCGTCGGCTCGCCCGGCTCAACGCCTTTCTCCAGGAGTCGCTAGCCGGGATGGCGGTGGTGCAACTCTTCGCTCGCGAGCGCGCCGAGCGGCGCGCGTTCGCGGGGCTCAATTCCGCGTACCGGCGGGCGCTGTTCGGCTCAACCGTCTTCGAGTCTTCCCTCTACGCGTCGGTGGAGGCCCTCGGCTTCGTGGCTCTCGCCCTGCTGCTCTGGTATGGCGGGCGGCAGATTGCCGCCGAGGCGCTGAGCTTCGGTGCGCTGGTGGCCTTCATGCAGTACACGAACCGGTTCTTCCTCCCGATCCGCGACCTAGGGGCAAAGTACGCGGTGATGCAGGCCGCCATGACCTCCGCCGAGCGCATCTTCGGCATTCTCGATCTCACCCCGACCATCCTGTCCCCCTCGACCGCCGGCGTCGTCAGACCTCGGCCGGGAGAGCCGGCGATGGCCTTCCAGAACGTCTGGTTCGCATACGAGGACGAGTACTGGGTCCTGCGCGATTGTTCGTTCCCGGTCCGGCGCGGTGAACACGTGGCCCTGGTGGGCGCCACCGGAGAGGGAAAGACCACCTGCGGTCGGCTCCTCAACCGATCGTATGACGTGGGGCGCGGCCGCGTGCTGGTCGAAGGCGTGGACGTCCGGGCTTGGGATCTTGAGCGACTGCGTCGACACGTGGGCGTCGTCTTCCAGGAGAGCGTGCTCTTCACTGGCTCGGTGGAGGCGAACCTGCGGGCGGTCAGCGACGGGTCGGTCAGCCGCGACGCCTTGCTGGAGGCGGCCAGCGTCGCCAGTGCGCGAGCCTTCATCGAAGCCCTTCCGCGCGGCTGGCTCACCGAGCTGAGCGAGCGCGGGGCCAACGTCTCGCACGGCGAGCGTCAGTTGCTGGCCATCGCCCGAGCCCTCGTGTACAATCCCGCCATCCTCGTGCTCGACGAGGCCACTTCCAGTATCGATCCCGAGTCGGAGGCGCTCATCCAGACTGCGATGTCCCGTCTACTCGTCGGTCGCACCACCCTCACCATCGCGCATCGTCTGTCGACCATCCAGAACGCCGACCGCATCATGGTGCTGCATCGCGGGCGGATCCACGAGGACGGCACCCACGAGACGCTCGTTCGTCGCGGCGGCCTCTACGCGCGTCTTTGCGAGATGCAGTTCGGACCCGAGTCCGCGCGTGCCTGACGGCACCGGGCATTTCATGGCGGCCGTCTACCGTCTGGTTCGTCGCATCCCTCGCGGATGCGTGCTCACCTACGGCGAAATCGCGGCGCGGCTCGGGCGCCCCCGGGCCGCTCGTGCGGTAGGTCATGCGATGCGCGTGTCGCCCTCCGGCATTCCGTGGCACCGCGTGGTCAATGCCCGCGGCGGCATCAGCCTGCGTGCGCCCATGAGCGGGATGATCACGCAGCGAATCCGCCTCGAACAGGAAGGGGTCGCCTTTCGCGCGGGCCGGGTGCTCCTGGCGCGCCACCGTTGGCGGCACGGTGGTCTCGGGGCGTCGCCCCGCCGAGGACAATGGTCATGCGTCTCGCACTAAGTCTGAACTACTCCGGGGCCTCCCTGACGGTCGATATGGACAGGATCCTCGAGGCGGAGCGCCTCGGCTACGATTCCGCGTGGACGGCCGAGGCGTACGGTTCCGACGCGGTGACACCGGCGACCTGGATCGCTGCGCGGACCACCCGGCTGCACGTGGGCACCGCCATCATGCAGGTGTCCGGGCGCACGCCAGCGGCCACCGCCATGACCGCGATGACGCTCGACGCCCTCTCGGGCGGTCGGTTCCGGCTCGGTTTGGGCGTCTCCGGTCCTCAGGTCGTCGAGGGGTGGCATGGCCAACCCTTCGGGCGCCCGCTGGGGCGGACGCGAGAGTATGTCGAGGTCGTCCGCATGATCCTGCGGCGGGAGAAGGCGGTCGAATACAACGGCGTGTACTACCAGATTCCATACGCGGGCCCCGACGCCACGGGGCTTGGCAAGCCGCTCAAGTCCATCTTGCACGGGCGTCCAGACCTGCCGATCTATCTGGCCGCCATCGGCCCGAAGAACGTGGCGCTGGCCGCCGAAATCGCCGACGGGTGGATTCCCGTCTTCTTCTCCCCGCGGCATCTCGCGATGTTCCGCGGTTGGTTGGCGGAGGGCTTCCGGGCAGGCGGGAAAATCGGGGCGGGATTCGACATCATGCCCATGGTCTCCGTGGTCGTGGGGGACGACGTGGCCGCCTGCCGGGCAGTGGTGCGGCCGCGGCTGGCGTTGTACATGGGCGGGATGGGCGCCCGCGGACGGAATTTCTACAACGACGTCGCGCGACGCTATGGCTACGAGGACGCCGCGCGCACAATCCAGGATCTCTATCTGGCGGGACGGAAAGATGAGGCCGCCGCCGCGGTGCCCGACGCGCTGGTAGATGACGTCGCCCTCTGCGGGCCGCGCGAGCGGATCCGCGAACGCCTCGGCGAATGGACCGCCGCGGGCGTGACCAGCATGATGGTGGCCGGTGATCAGCGGGCGACCCGGCTCATGGCCGAGCTGGTGCTCTAGATGAACAACGGGCCGACGGCAACGGGGTGAGGCCCTCGCGATCGCGTTGGACGGTGTGACCCTCGCACCAGGGGGGAGGTTTGGAGGGGGCGTCGCGCCCCCGCCACGTAAACGCGCCATGGGCGACGGGACCGTTAGTTGCCCTCGCGCCAGGGGGGAGGTTTGGAGGGGGCGTCGCGCCCCTCCAAAGCCCATAGGAGCGATTCATGAAACTCGCAGAACGGGTGGCGATTGTGACCGGAGGGGGATCGGGCATCGGGGCAGTGTCGGCACGCGCCATGGCCTCCGAGGGCGCGCGTGTCCTGGTGGCCGACGTCAACGCGGCGACCGCGAACGATACGGCGGAGCAAATCCGGAAGGCCGGTGGTGAGGCGCTGGCCCTGACTGTCGACGTGACCCGGGCCGCCGACAATCAGGCGTTGGTGGAACGGGCGCAGGCCGCCTGGGGCCGACTCGATATCTTCTTCGCCAACGCGGGCGTGCCACAGTGGCCAGGCTCTATCGAGACGATCGACGAGAGCGTCTTCGACCAGATCATGGCCGTGAACGTGAAGGGCGTGTGGCTCGGAGCAAAGTGCGCGTTGCCGGTCATGAAGCGGCAGAGGCGCGGGGTGTTTCTGATCACGGCCTCCACCGCCGCTATTCGCCCCCGTCCCGGCGGACAGACCTACGCCGCGTCTAAAGGGGCGGTGGTGACGTTGGCCAAGAGCCTGGCCCTGGAGATGGCCCCGCACGGTGTCCGCGTCGTGGCGATCGCTCCCGTGGCCACCGAGACACCCATGCTGGCGACCTTCATGGGCAAGCAGGTGGTCGACGAGGAGGGCATGGCGCGGTATGTCTCGACTGTGCCCCTGGGTCGACTCAATCGCCCTGAAGATTTAGCCAGCGCTGCCGTCTTCCTCGCCTCCGACGATGCGGCGATGATCACGGGCTCGTGTCTCGAGGTCGACGGCGGGCGGTGTATCTGAGGATCTCGTCGTGACGTCGGCGCCATGAAGGTCCTTCCGCTCGCGGCGGAGTCCCTTGGCGTGCGTTCGATGGCGACGTACGTCGAATGCGGCGGCGCCGGGATCCTCCTCGATCCGGGCGCCACGCTCGCCCCCTCCCGGTACAATCTCCCTCCCGCGGAGGAGGAGTGGGAGGCGCTCCGCCGGGCCAACGACCGGATCTCCGCCTACGGCACGCGGGCCGCCTTCGTGTTCGTGAGTCACTATCACGAAGACCACTTCCGGAGCGACCCGGCGACCTACGGTGCGTGCATCGTCCTGGCCAAGGATCCGCGGCGTATGATCGCGGGGCGGCAAGCCCGTCGCGGAGCCGCCCTGTGGTCGGCTCTCACCCCCTCGGCCCGCGTCCACGCGGCCGATGGATTCTCGCTGCGCGAGGCGAGCATGGTTCTACGCGGCTCTGCCCCACTTCCTCATGGCGTGGAAGGGAGCTTTCTCGGCTACGTGGTGGCCCTCACGGTGGAGGATCCGGCCGAGCGCGAACGGTTCGTCTTTGCCTCTGACGTCCAGGGTCCGCTGTCTCCGGTGGCGGCCGCGTACCTCATCCGCGAACGGCCGACGTTGCTCTACCTCTCGGGACCGCCCTCGTACCTCGAGGGCGAGTTGGGTCGGGCGCTCATCGAGCGGGGTATCGACAATCTGCTGCGCGTCGTCGAGGCAACCGGCTGCCGCGTCATCATGGATCACCACGCGTTCCGCGATCCGCGCGCAAGGTCGCGGTTCGCGCGGCTCTGGGAAACCGGCCGCGTAACGAGCGCGGCGGGGTACGTGGGAGTCGATGAAACGGCCCTGGAGGCGCGGCGCGCCCAGCTGTGGGCCACGGTGCGCAAACCGCCCGCCAAGGTGCGCGCACCGCGGGCTAGGATGCCCGCCAAACCGCGAACATTCGCCAAGGGAGGTTACCGCGCGTGAGTACCGAAAAGACGCTGAACGTGGGCGACCCGGCCCCGGACTTCACCTTGAAGGGGATCGGACTCAAGGAGGTCAGTCTGAGCCGGTTTCGCGGCAAGACGGTGGTGCTGCTCTTCTACCCCCTCGATTGGACGCCGGGCTGAAGCACGTGCATGCCGGCCTTCGACAGACGCGTCCGCGACTTCGAGGCGGCGAATACCCAGGTGTTGGGTATCAGCACCGACAGCCCATTCAGCCACGAAAACTGGGCGAAGGCGGTGGGCATCTCTCACTATCCGCTGCTGTCCGACCTCCACCGCAAGGTGGCGAAAGACTACGGCGTCTACTGGCCTGACTGGAACGCGAACAACCGGGCCACGTTCATCGTCGACCGGGTGGGCGCGGTGCGTTTTATCGAGCGATACGGGAGGGGAGAGCTGCCCGACCCCGACCGGATTCTCGCCGAGGTCCACAAGCTCTCCTGACGGATCCTCGGGCCGGGTCCGCGATCCGGGACCCGGCCACACCGCTCATCCAGATCGAGGGGTGACAACCCGCCAATTTCCCAGGACAGCGGGCGCCTGATGGTCGATCACTGTTGAGGCGTCTTCGCAAGTACGTGAACACGCGATGAACTGGGCGAGAACACGGACAGAATCTCGCATTGTGCGCTCCTCTCCGTTCCCCGAGTTTCCCCGCGTTTCGCCACTCATTCCACAACGCTATTCACAACGCTCCCAGCATGGGCCCCTAGGACTCGCGATCCGACAAGGCCGGAATGTCTCGCCGGTTTGGGGCCCATTTCTTCCGAGACGTGCCAGGAGACAGGCGCGGCATGCTCCCGAGAGCCACCGGCGGGGACCGGAATAGGAAGAGATCCGACCGGCGCGCTGAATCCAGCGCGCATCAGTCGGCGCCCGGTGCTGAGGTCACCGGCCAGGACAGAATCGTCGCCGAGCTCGTTGCCGCAATCAAGCGCGAGGTCGACGGGCTGAAGCCCCTCGACAAGGACCTTTGGAAAGCCCTCTGCGCCGGCGAGGTGCGGGACGGAGGACATCAAGCAGGCCGACCCGGGGACGCTCGCCAGCCTCCTGACGCTGGTCAAGGGCTACGCGGCCGGGGGCCTCAACGACGTTTACAACGCCATTGGGCACGCGCGCTGGTGGCTGCTCTGGCACGGAACCCTGGAACTGTTGAAGAAAGAGGAATCTAAGGCCTCCGATCGCGTGGCAACTGCCCTCGAACGTCATGGACTCTTCGGGCCGCAGGTCCGGCTGGACCGCGAGACCAGGCGCATTCTTCCGTATTCCGAGTCTCCTGACATGGCCACTGGCGTGACGGCTGACTTCTGCGGGTTCCCACCCGAAGCCATTAAGGCCGTGCTCGACAAGGTTAGCGCCTTCGTGGCGAACCCCTATCTCGGAAACCGGCGCGGGAAGAAGAAGACACGGAAGGTCGATGACCGTGAATTGTTGATTGGGGACAAGGGGGCCCGGTGAAAGCTCGAAACTGAGGCCAGAGCCGGGACTCGCAAACTGCTCGGCGCCGAGACGCTGACAGAGCAGGTGCACAAGATGGTTGCCCTGCATTACGGACTCAGCCCTGAGACGGTAAACAGTTTCCTACAGGACGCGAAGCAGGCCGTTCCTGCGGTCACCCGGAAGGTCATCGGACTTCTGGGCGGTGAGACCGCCTGGAGGCTGACTCTCGGCGCCGGGCGCCCCACACCCTGAAAGGGACCGAAGAAGTAGTCTTCAGTCCTTTGCACCCCGCGTTCCGTATGTGGCTTTATGCTAGACGTGAATGCGGACAATAACACCGCCTACAGACTCGAAGAAGACGCCACCCGCGCACGCCTCTCTCTAGCTTTCATCCGCCGCGATATCGCCCGCGGCGAGCTAGAAGTCATTCGCTTCGGCCGCATGGTGCGAGTCACCGACGCAGCTTTGCGCGAATATCTCGCGAAGCGCACGAGTCGGTCGTGAAGACCCCTCCCACGCGCAAGAGGGACGGTCAGGCGAAGGGCCGGCGCACCATCAACGGTATCGCGCTCGACATTGCGGCCGGCACCGCACTGATCGGCAATCCGACTGAGAAGACTACACGCGCGCAGATCGCCCGTGGTCTGCTGCTTTACCGCCGACTCGGCGGGCGCATCATCCTGCTGCGTGACGAGCTGATCGCATATCTTCACGCGCTTCCCGGCGTCAGCCTCGAGGAGGCTCTCGCCAACGTCGCGGGACGAACAGGGCACGAGGGACGGCCCCTCGGGCCCGGCGGCGAAACGGCGGTAAGACGGCGAGGCGATCGAGACGGCGACGCCCCCGATGGCTTTAACACCGGGCGTCTGCATGCAGTGAACTGACCAAACGATGGCGAGCATACGCCATCCAGGAGAGCGAAGGCAATGCCCAAAGTGAGAGTAAACGCCGGCGGCACGTTCAGGAAGTGGGTCGCGGACATTGAGCCCGGCACCAGGCTCGAGGACGTCGTGTTTCGCGGGATGCACGACGGCAAGTACGGGCCGCTGATCGACCTCGAGACGAAGGACCGACACATCGTCGTGTCCGCGTTTGACAAGCTGTACAAGGCGCTGCAGTCCATTCGCGTCGGCAGCACGATCACGATCGAATACCTCGGGCTCTTTCCGACGAAGACCGGCGCCAAAACGTTTCACGACGCCAATGTGTTCGCTGATCCCGACGACATCGTGAAGCGTGGCCCGGTGCCGGCGTGCGCCGAGTCTGCGGATGGGGTGCCCTTCTAATGGCGCCCCGCTCTGATGAAGACCAGGCCACGTGGGAAGCGTTGGAATCTCTGCCGCGGGCCCAGTTTATGAGTGCCTTGAGCTGGGCCTGCGAGGAGCTGTTCCGCCGGGCGGGGCTCGTGCCGCCGGAGAGAGGGCCTTCTCACACGGAAATCCTGGCGGAGGCCCGGCGATCGTGCCCTGTGCAGTTAGAGCTGTTCGACGATCCCGAGCCGCGGCTCACCCGCGCTGAATGGCTGCAGCAGCTGACCGACGAGCGCGCGCGGCCGTGAATGCTCACCTGGCTTTTCTTCTGTCGTGCCTTTACGAGGGCGGGCTCCACCCGCCCCACCTCGCTGATCTGCGGAAATCTGGACTGAGCGACGAGACGATTGCGCGGCAGAAAATCCGCAGCGTCCTTCCGAATTTGATTTCTCAACTTCTCGGCTTCCCGGGATCAAAGGTGATGAGCGCGCTCTTGTTCCCCTTCCCCTGTCCGACCAGCCGGTTTATGGACCACATTCGCATGAAGATCTTCCCGGCCCTCAAGACGAAGAAGGGCAGCGTCAAATATCTCCAGCCACGCCATTCGGGAATGCGCCTATATTTCCCACTGGCCACCCTCGATCGCGCCATGCATCGGGGCGAGCCACTCTGGCTCGTCGAGGGAGAGAAAAAGAGCCTCGTCGCCGCCCAGCTCGGTTTGCCCGCCGTTGGCTTCTGCGGTATCGAGGGGTGGCACCCCAAAGGCTCACAGAATCTGCTCGGCGACTTCGATGGCATCGGCCTGCGCGGGCGCATCGTCGAATTGGTGCCCGATAGTGACTGGCAGACCAATCCGGACGTGGAGTGCGGCGTCGACCGGTTCGCCGCGGCCTTAATGGCGCGCGGCGCCCGCGTGAGGATCGTCGTGCTGCCCGCGTCACTCGACGAGGCGGCCCGTGGCTAAGGCTGGTCTCGACGATCATGTTGTGGAGACCGGCGCCACGGCTTCGGACGTGAACGGCCTGCCCCGCGTCGAGACGTGGCCCCAGCTCGCCCCCGAGACCCTCTATGGACTCGCCGGCCGCGTCGTGGAGGCCGTTGATCCCCATACCGAGGCCGATCCCGTTGCCACCCTCGTCACCTTCCTGGCAGGCTTCGGCAACCTCATCGGCCCTGGCCCTCATGCCTCTGCCGGCCGCGATGATCACCCCGGGCGACTCTACGTGACGCTCGTGGGGACGTCGTCAAAGGCCCGCAAGGGGCTGTCGCGGGGCGAACCCATGTACCTGCTGCGCGCCGTCGATGGTGTGTGGGCCACGACATGCCTCGCGTCCGGCCTGAGCAGTGGCGAGGGCTTAATCTTCCACGTCAGAGATCCGCGCGAAGAGAAGCAGCCGATCAAAGACAAGGGACGGGTCGTCGGGTACGAGACCGTGATCGTCGACCAGGGCGTCGAGGACAAGCGCCTCCTGGTCGAGGAGCCAGAGTTGGCCGCCGTACTCAAGCGCATGAATCACGAAAGCAACTCGCTCAGTGCCGTCATGCGCCAGGCGTGGGATAGCGGGACCCTGCGGACCTTGACGCGAAATTCCCCGCTGCGGGCCACGGGCGCCCACATCAGCATCCTCGCCCACATCACCGTGGCCGAACTGCAGTTGCATCTGGCGGAGAACGATCGCATCAACGGGTGGGCCAATCGCTACATGCTCTTTCTGGTGCGGCGCTCTAAGCTGCTGCCGAATCCCCGCCCTGTGCCGAACGCCGTACTCCTGCCGCTCATCAACGAGCTTGACGGCGTGGCGATGGCCGCCCTCGGCGTGGGGGTGCTTGAGCGCGATGAGGAGGCCGAGGCCGCCTGGACGAAGATCTACCCGACGCTCTCAGGGGAGAAGCCGGGGCTCGTCGGCGCCCTCACGGCCCGGGCTGAAGCCCAGGTACTCCGGCTCGGCGTGCTGTATGCCGCTCTTGATCGCTCCCCCGTCGTGCGCCTTCCCCATCTCAAAGCGGCCCTGGCCGTCTGGCAGTACGCCGAGACGTCCGCTCACGAGATCTTCGGAGACCGGCTTGGGGACCCGATCGCTGACGCGATTGAGGCCGCCCTCAAGGCGAAAGGGCCAATGCCCCGGACCAATATTCGGGACCTGTTCCATCGCAACGTGTCGTCCGAGCGCATCACCGTGGCCCTGACCTTTCTCGCGTCCCAAGGGCGTGCCCGGCGCCGGCCGCCCGAGCCCGGCGGGAACGGCGGGCGACCGGCGGAAACCTGGGAGGCGGCAAGCTGATGGGCCAGGGTTTTAGCGTTAACCGCGTTTATCGCGTCGGCCCAGTCGACTATCTGGCCCTCCTAGAGGGGGAAGAAAGAAAGCAAAAGTATCAATTCGAGCGGTATACGACGTCGGAGAGGGTAGACGCGTTAAACGACATTAACGCGGAAACCCCCACGCTTGATGATGCTGCCCTTCTCGCCGAGGTTCAACAGATCTTCCCTGCCGAGGTTGTCGAGACCATGCCCCGCGCAGAAGGGGAGCGCCGCTGGGGTGAGAGACTCGTCCGCCAGCGCGCCGCGATCGCCGCGGCCGCTCAATCCTATCTGCACCCTTGGCCCGACGCGCTTCCGGGCCTGGGCCCCCGCGCCATCAACGGATTCGATCACTGCGCTGACTGCGGCGCCGGAACCTTGGCCGGTTATGGTGGCCGGGCGCTGTGCTTACGCTGCGCGAAGAAGAGGGTGGGAGATCGATGACGACACTGCCGGAGGGGAACCGATCAAGCTGTATATTATCCAGCTTGATCTTGCCCTCTTCGCTCTCTCATGTCCCCTCCCGTCGGTGGTCTGCAACGGTAGCCAGCACGACCCGAGAACGGGAGAAGAGATCCCGTCGCGTCGGCCACGTCGTGACAAGGGTGGGGGGCACCCTAAATCTCTGGGGTTCCCGGGACAATACAGGCTGGGCCGCGCTTTAAATCGAATCGAGGTACAGCATATGCGACGAGGATCCACGACACTGCAGGTTGTCCCACCGCCGGTCTCCCCGGCGCCTCTGACGGCGGACACGCCACCGCCGCACCTGAGCGCGGAGGCCCAGCAGCTCTGGAAGGGGTACACCGGCACTTGGAGCTTCGATCACGCCGGCCTGGTGATCCTCCAGACCGGCCTGGAAGCGTTCGATAGCTTGCGGGCCGCCCAGCGCGAGATTGCCCAGAACGGGCTCGTGGTCGCCGGGAAGGCGAACCCCGCGGCTGGTGTCGCCAAGGACGCTCGCCTGGCCATGTTGAGGGCGTTGCGCATGTTGAATTTGGATATCGAGCCGCCCCACAGCCGTCCAGGGCGCCCTGGAAAGGTCAGCTAAAGCCATGGCGAACATCCGGAGGAAGTTGATCGGTCGGCGCCAGACACAGGCGCTCAGCCCCGCGTGGAGATATTTGCTTGAGCACGGGCTCTACCCCTCGGATGAGTTGATCGGCCCCGACGACGACCGAATCGACCTTTACCGATCATGGGGTCGTGGGACCCGGGTGGCCGAGCCGCTGTGGCGGATTCACCGCGAGACGATCCTTTTCGACTGGGCGGCCGCCGGGCGGCGGGGGCTGCCCTGGGCCGAATGGTGTTTTGGCCTCGGGCTCTCTGCCGGCCTGTTTTACAGACTCGACGAGGACGCCCGTGAGCAAGCCGCGGAGCGGCGTCGGCGCGAGCTGGGGCGATGAGCCGCCGGGGACCTCGGGGGCACTCGCGAGGGCTGCCGCCGCCTGGCTGGGCGCCGTGACCGCGTCGAGCGCGCGCTTGGCATGCGCCTGCCCGACGACGTCGCCGAAATCATCCTCGAGCGCGGCGAGCGTTTCCCGTGGCTCGGGCTGGACCGGTGGTGGACTGGTGACGGCCTCGCCGTTCAGCAACGCCACCGCTTCGCCAAGCGTACCGGCCGGGACCACGCGCAAGCCGGTGACCGCAGCGGCTTCCGAACCATTGGCGCAAGGGACAAGGAGCGTGCCGATGCCTCGACGTCGGCAGGCTAGCGCGACCGCGAGCGAGCCTCGCACCGGCTGGATCTGTCCGTCGAGCGCTAACTCCCCTACGACGGCAAAGGAACCGACGGCGCCGTCTCTCACGCATCCCGTGGCGGCCAGGATCCCGAGGGCGATGGGCAGATCGAACGCCGCGCCTTCCTTCCGGAGGTCGGCC
>JBKPAK010000232.1:0-20424 GCA_046726415.1 Candidatus Methylomirabilota bacterium | reverse complement strand
AGGCCATCCGGAAGGTCCATGCGGGGGAGCGGTGGCTGGAGCGCCAGTCGTTTGGTCAGGCGGTCGACAAGCTGATGCGGCGAGCAGCGGGAGAGCGCGAGGCGTCGGCTCTCCTCACACCGCGCGAGCTCGAGATCGCGCAGCTGGTAGGCCGCGGGTTCCGCAACGCGGCCATTGCCCAACGGCTGAACATCTGTGAGGGCACAGTTAAGATGCACCTGCACAAGATTTACGAGAAGCTCAAGATCAGCAGCCGCGTCGAGTTGGCTCTCTACACCCAGGAGAAGCACCTTGTCTGACGTCTCCCCTTCCAGGGGCACTTCAAGCCGTCCCGGCGAAGAACTCCCCGGGTGCCGCATCACGGCCTCGCCGACGGGCCGCCGCCCGTCACTCCTGAGTTCGCATTCTCGAGCTGCTGCTGCAATGTGGCCGCAAACTGCTCGGGCGAACGCGTGCCCGTGAGGATGTGTCCCGTCCCGCCGTGGATCAGGATGAACAGCGGAAGAGTCTTGACGCCGAGAGCTTGCCCGTCGTACAGGTCGCGCAGAATCCGCTCCAGTGCCTTGCGGCTCGTCAAGCAGGCGGTGAACTGAGCCCGATCCAGCCCGAGCCTCCGCCGCGAGTCGCACCAGCGCCGGGTCCGGGTCATCGGTAGTAGACCACCGCTCCATCCGTTCGAAGAGCCGGTGTGAAAATGCAGGTTCGCGTTCAACGCGCCGCTCGCGCGCTGCAACACGGTGACGCTGCCGGTGCGGCCACCCGGCACGCCGCGCGCGCCAGCGCCGCGCGCGTACACGCCGAGCAGGACGCGCGTATATACCCGAAGCACCGCGCGGCTCAGCCCGTGATTCCACGCCAGCCGATAGCGCAGCCGATACGGCACCGTCAGGACCCACTGGCGCACCGGCACCCACGGCAGCACCGCGTCCACCAGATGAGCGGCCCGCTCCGTCATCCGCCGGCCCCCACAGCTCGGACACCACCCGCGCCCCTTGCACGAAAACGGCACCAGGTGCCCGCGCCCGCAGCCCTCGCACTGAAACCGCGCCACCCTGCCCTCGAACACGGCCGTCCGCCCGGGTCACGGCCTCGATCCGCTCCTCCGCGTACGCCAGCTGCTGGTTCACTTGGCGCATCACCGCCAAGAGCGGACCGAGCTCCGAGAGCAATCGCCCGGGCAGCGGCAACTCGACCACACGCGGGATAAAGGCTTCAACCCCTCCGCTCCGGATGCGCCAGCCATGCTGCCGCAGCAGCGACCGGATCACCGCGATGTAGCCGGTGCGCGTCCGCACCAGGGCGTCGCGCACGGTGAGGCGGGCCCGCACATGGCGTTGCTCATCGGACAGTCGATGAGCCCGCCGATAGGCCCCCAACACACACGCCTCGGCCAACGCCCGCGCATCGCGCCGATCCGTCTTCACCTTTCGACTGCGTTGCGCGTACATCGGCGCGAAGTTGGGGTCGGCGACGATGACCTCGTGCCCCAGCGCCTCGCAGCACCGCGCCACCCACTCGCTCTCTGTCGCGGACTCGATCAGGATCCGGGCCCGCGGCCGGTGGCCCAGCATCTCGGCGAATCGGCCCGGCTCCGTCCGGACCCGGCGCTCAAGCAGTTCCCCCTCCTCGGCCAGGATACAGATCTGGCTATCCCTCTTATGGACGTCGATGCCAATATGATCCATGGCTGGCCTCCCACTCCTGCGGCTCCGACCGCGTGTCTCTATGTGGGGCGACTCTATGCCATCACGTTGAGTGAGGGGGTCAGCCGCTTCATCCCCATCTATGCCCCGTATCTCGCTGTGATCCACCTCTTGAAGAGCTATCTCCAGGTCGAGGATCGGGACGATCCGTCAATGGTCCGTCAGAAACTTACAGACCACCTTCTGTTGCTTGACCTGCCGGTCGAGACGATGCTCCCATCGCTGCTTGCCGTCTTCGACCTCCGATGGTCGACGCGCAGTGGGCCGCAATTGCCCCGCTCAGCGCCGTCAGCAGACGCTGGACGCCGTTAAGCGTCTGATGATCCGCCAGAGCCTGTTGCAGCCGCTCCTTTTAGCCGTAGAGAACCTCCACTGGATGGACTCCGAAACCCAAGCTGTGTTGGATAGTCTCGTCGACAGCCTGCTCGGTGCGCGAACGCTCCTGCTTGTCAACTATCGACCTGAGTACCAGCATCGCTGGGCGAACAAGCCGTACTACACCCAGCTGCGACTCGATCCGCTCCCTAACGAGAACGCTGAGCAAATTTTGTCGTCTCTCGCTTCAGCTCATCGTCACGTGGAGTGGCGCGGGGCCGGAGGACACGCTGCTCGACGTTGCCTGTGGGGCCGGTCACGTCGTGTGTGCCTTCGCACGGGTCGTGCGCCAGGCCACCGGTATTGACATTACGCCAGCCATGCTCGAGCGCGCCCGGGCTCTTCAAAGGGACCTGGCGCGCACTAACGTGACCTGGAAGCTCGGCGACGTGTTGCCGCTGCCCTTCACGGATGGCGCCTTCACGCTGGTCCTTGCCAGTTATGCCTTCCACCACTTCCCCGATCCCGCCGCCGTGCTCGCCGAAATGACGCGCGTGTGTGCTCCCGGCGGCACGGTGATGGTGGTGGACACCCAGGCCTCATCCGATCCCGTCAAGGCCGACTCCGCGACCCTTCGCATACCCGCGCTCTGCCCCTGGCCGAACACCGCGCGCTGTTCCGCCGCGCGGGACTGCGCGAACCGCGTGTGACGTCGTACTGGCTGGAGATGGGGTTGGAAAGCCTGCTCGAACGCTGCTTTCCGCAGCCGGGGGACATCGACACGATCCGCGAGACCCTCTCCGCTGCCATCGAGGATGACCGACTCGGCATCCCCGTACGGCGTGAGGGCGGGTGCATCCACGTGGCGTACGCCATCGACGTCCTAGCCGCAACGCGGCCGGAGTTGCGATGACCGGCGGTCCCTCTCTCGGCCACCATCCTCGGGATGAGCGACGACATCACGCGCCGCTGTGACAGCGGGCTCCTGGGGCGGCCAGCGTCCGAGTCGGGCAGATTACGTCACGGTGATCGAGGCCGGGGACGGGCGACCGCCGCTGTGACAGCCGGGCTCCTGGGGCGGCCAGCGTCCGAGTCTGGCAGATTATGTCACGGTGATCGAGGCCAGGGACCGGGCGACCGCCGCCAGACAGCCTTAATGTCGACTATCCCCCTCCGAGATCCCTCGGCCCCCTGACCTTGCCTCGGTCGCGGGAGAAGGATCAATGCGGAGCCGGGCCACCGGGCGGTTTCTGCCTCGGGCAGGGCTCCGGGCCTGGCCGCTCAACGACGCTGGGATCTGGGATCTTCCAGGGGATCTTGGCTACCCGCCGCACGCGTCGTTAATGCTTCCTATGCGCCGAACTGCTCGTTGCGCCCCGCGAATGCATTCGCCGTGTCGATCGCGATCTTGCCGTCCAGTCCCGTCACCTTGGCGAGCGCCTCGGAGATCGAACCCGACGGAACGGCGACGAAGACGACGTCGGCATCCGACGCGTCGCCGCCGTCACGCCCGAGCGTCGTGACGCTGTGGCCCGCCCGCTCCCAGAGCCGTGCAAGGCCGCCTCCGATGGTTCCCCTGCCGATGGTAGTGATGTTCATGGTCGTCGTCACGCTCCCGTGACAGACAGTGTTCCTCCGGCAGATCCTTTCCGACCCATGTCACACGTCAGCCAGTGCCGACGAGGGACCTGGCTGAAGGTCTCGACTCCCGTCTCGGACGTGGGCCGGGGCGCGGTATTTCCGCCCCCATTCTGGACTCGTAGAGCGCGAACCCTCTTACGGACAGGTGGCTGTCGAGGTCCTCGGTCCCCAACCCCGATCGCCGCAAGAAGAAAGGGCCGGAGCCTGTGAAGCCCCGGCCCTTCCATGTCTAGCGGCTCACCGGCCTAAAAAATGTGGCTGATCGAGATGGCCGGCGCGTCGAAGCCCTCGAACGTGACCGTATACGCGAAGCTCGTGAGCTCGAGAGACCCCGCTCGGATTTCGGCGCGCCAGTTCGGGTTGGGGCAAAGTGCCGCCTCTTGCTCAGGCGTCAAGACAGGGTCCGCCGGCGCGTCTACGCTGAGCGCAGGCACCAGGAGCCTACCATTCTTGGGCTCAATTTGCCCGCTGGTTGCAGAGGTACTGAAGGTCGTCTCGTGCGATTCGATCGGGTTGTTCGGGCTGTTGCCCGGGTTGTTGCAGTCGACGATCGCGGAGTACGAGGCAACCAGGTTCGCCGTCGCGTTCTTGTTTCCTACGCCGGCGAGCTCGTACGAGTTACAGCTTACCGCGGTGCCGGAAACCGTGCACGTCGGCGTAGGTGTCCCTGTGACGAAGTGCGTCCCGCGCGGGGCATTCTCCTCGTTGAGAGTACCAGTAAACTCCTGCGCCAGAGCTACCGAGGCCGCGAAGGCCACCAGCAGCATCGATGATACGCCGATGATCTCTACTTTCCTCATCAGAATCGACAGGATACGTGACATGGTCGAACTCCTTCTCAAAAAGGGTTAAGTCGAAGGCTCGTTTCGGATTCCTGTTGCCCGCCTCTTGTCTTCACACACGCCTCACGTGCTCAGAAGGACATCACGCGTCTCAGCGGTCGCCGCCACGCCTCGGCCGTCTCTGGCCTCACCTCCTTGAGAGTCGGCCACCTTGATTCCCCCGCATTCCTTGGTTCCATCCGCCGTTCCTTGGTTCCCTCCGCGCTTCGCGATCGCTTGATCACCTCCGTTCCCGGACACGTCGGTGGCTAGGGCGCTGTCACCTTTGCTGCCCCGGACACAAAGATGATGAGCTGCCCTGCGTGCAGGGAGACTACTGCGGCGCGCCTCTTCTTGAACATTCACCGAAAGGTACTTTTTGCAGTATCGTTCGATAGAGAAGCGGCCTGCCGAGGCTGCCAGGCGAAGAGCGGTCAGACCAGCTGATCAGCTAGCGCGAGACAGCGCAAGCTGAGTCCGGTGTCCTGGCCCGAGTGGGTAGAGCTTGGGGGGCCGTGAGGATGATAAACAGCTGCGCGGTCCAGTTCGTTGGCAGTTCGGGTCCTGTGGGCACTGCTGATCCTCCTAGCCGGGCCTCCTCGAACCAAGACAAGACTCCGCACGGCCCTCAGCGCGGCTCTTGGCGTCACGCAGTTAAGCTAGTCGGATCACCTCCCAGGGCGGTTACCCGAGTGCGAGCTCCTGTCGCTGCAGCTCGTAGACTTGCCTCTCGAGCTTTCCGAGCGGGCCAACGCCAGTTCTCGGGCTTGGTCAGCCGAGGCCGCTCGCGTGACCTTACTTGACGATCGGGAACCGAATGACCCCTCCGAAGCGGGCGTCCAGTTGGCGTTCGGGCCTGATTCCCGCCCTGGTTCGTGCAGAGTGATGTGACGTCGCCCTGCGCACTGCGACCAATGACTACGTCGTCATTTCCCAGGCCAGAAAGCGCTCCTGCGGCCCAAAGCCGCAAGCCGAGGTCGTTGAAGGAGGGGCTGCGTTCCGCCGGCCCTTCAGGTCGACACTCTGAGCGGTACCTTGGGACGCCGTCACGAGCGACAGCGCAACGGCTCTGGCTCACGTCTCGGCAGCAACCTATCTCGTGGTGGTCCGAACAAGTGACAAGACCACCACCATTGACCACCGAAGCGCTCGCAAGTACGCGTCACACCTCGAATCCATTTCGGCATTTCAATTCGCCCACGCACGTACCGTGCGTGACAGTCACCACCTTCTGGGGGCATGAGAGGGTTTGACGCGAAGCACGTCACGCCGGGAACGGAAGGGCGAAACCGTGGCGCCCTGGTCCAAGCGTGGCGCGACCGAACCAGGTCTGGGGCTGCTGGGACGACCCAGGGCGCTGGTCCGACGGGAAGCTCGGCATCGCCTTCGACGGCAACGGGACCGGCGAATTGATCGTGTGCGCGACCGTTCGCACCGACGGCGACGGCATGCCGGACCCGGCCCGCCGTGGTCGTTCGCGCTCCGGCGATCACGGCGCAGGTGGCTCGCTCCGCGACGCGAGTCACCTCACCAGAAGCGCCAGGAACGACCGCCCAACTCCCGGCCCGGCGGGCAGGAGCGTGGCCAGCGCAGGAGTGGCTCTTCGGCACGCCGACGGGCGTACACTCCCGGTGTAGCCGCTGGCGGGCGGCAGCACGACGCCCCCGGCTTCCATAACAGGTAAACCCGAAGAAGGAGCATCGTCACTCAAGATGCAGTGCCCTCAGTGCCAGCACGAGAACGTCGCCGGGCAGAAGTTCTGCGGAGAGTGTGGGGTCCGCCTCGCGGTGCTCTGCCCCGCGTGCAACGCCTCCAACCAGCCCACGAACAAGTTCTGCGGGGAGTGCGGCGCCAACCTAGCGGGGGGCATGTCGGCCACGGTCCCCTTGGCGTCGACAAGCCCGGCCCCGTCCCCGCCAGCAGGACCTCTGCCGACGGCAACGCCAGGGGCGCGCTTCGCCTCGCCTGAGAGCTACACGCCGAGGCACCTCGCCGAGAAGATCCCGGTGTCACGGGTCGCGGTCGAGGGAGAGCGCAAGCAGGTGACAGTCATGTTCACCGACGTCTCGGGGTTCACCGCGATGTCGGAGCGCCTGGATCCCGAGGAAGTCCACGCCATCATGGACCGCGCCTTCGAGGTGATTCTCGCCGTGGTCCATGGCTACGAGGGGACGATTAATCAGTTCCTCGGGGACGGCGTGATGGCGCTGTTCGGAGCGCCAATCGCCCATGAAGATCATGCCGGGCGCGCCCTGCGGGCCGCGCTGGCGATTCAGGAGAAGCTCGAGCCACTCCGGGCCGATGTCGAGCGCACCCATGGACGGGACTTTCGCATGCGAATCGGCATCAACACTGGGCCGGTCGTGGTGGGCGCCATTGGCCGCGATCTCCGAATGGACTACACGGCCCTGGGCGACACCGTGAACCTCGCGTCGCGCCTGCTCAATGTCGCGCAGCCCGGACAGATCGTAGCCAGTCGGCACACCAAGGGGCTCTGTGAGGGCTTCTTCGTGTTCGAGGACCTGGGCGATTTCCAGGTCAAGGGCAAGAGCGAGCCCCAGCGCGCCTACGCCGTGAAGAGCGAGATCGGCGGGCGAACCCGACTGGAGGTGTCGAAGGAACGCGGGTTGACGCCCCTGATCGGCCGTGCCGTGGAGCGGGAGCGGCTGGCCGGGTCGTTCCGAAAGGCCACCGGCGGTCTCGGAGGGATGGTCGTCATCGCCGGCGACCCGGGCGTGGGCAAATCCCGCCTGCTCTACGAGTTCCTGCGGAGCCTGGATGGAAGCGGGCACCTGGAGCTCGAAACGACCTGCGCGTCCTTCGGTCGCACCATGGCGTACCGTCCGCTGGTCGAGCTGTACCAGCGATACTTCGATCTCTCCGAGGAGCTCTCGCCCGAGGAGATCAGGCGGAGAATTGCCGCGCGGCTCGCCGTGCTCGGAGTCGAGGGCGAGGAGCCCGCGTTCCTGCTTCACCATTTCCTGGGCCTTTCGGTGCCGCCGGAGTTCCTCCTTCGCGTGCAGGGCGCCCAGCTCCGGAGCCGCACGCACGAGCTCCTGAGCACCATCATCTTCCGTGAGAGCGCTCTGAGGCCTGTAATCCTCGTCGTCGAAAACATGCACTGGATCGACGACAGCTCGGCGGAGTTCCTGAAATCGCTGGCGGAGCGCGTGCACAAGCACTCAGTGTTGCTGGCGCTCACCACCCGACCGGGGGCTTCCATGGATTGGCTCTCCATCGCAACCGAGGGGCTCAAACTGGAGGGTCTCGCCCACGACGACATCAGGGAGATGGTGGGGGCACTCTGCGCCACTCGCTCGGTCTCAGAGCCGCTCTTCCAGCTCCTCTTGGCCAAGGGCGAGGGCAATCCCCTGTATGTCGAGGAGATCGTCCGGCAGCTGCAAGAGACGGAGAGCATCGTCGTCGAGAATGGAGAGGCGCGGCTTCGGGCGGCCGACGTGACGGTGCCGGCGACGATCCGCGACATCATCGCCGCCCGGGTGGACCGCGTGGCCGACTCGCCCAAGCGGACACTCCAGGTCGCCTCGGTGGTCGGCCGCCGCTTCGGCGTTTCTCTCGTGTCCCACGTCCGTGAGACCGAGCGCGATCAGGTGGCGGGCGACTTGAAGGATCTCCATACCGTCGACTTCGTCTTCCCGAGCGCGCACGACCCCGAGCTGATATACAGCTTCAAGCACGCGCTGACGCAGGACGTCGTGTACACAAGCCTCCTCGAGCGACGGCGGCGGCTGTTCCACGCCGCGGCCGGACGCGGCCTCGAGGAGCTCTACGCGGGCCGGATCGACGACGTCGTCGAGCTTCTCGCCTACCACTTCGGGCGCGGGCAGGTATGGGACAAGGCCGCGACCTATCAGAGGCAGGCCGCGGCCAAGGCTCAGGCGAGATCGGCGCACCGGGAGGCACTGGCGTGTCTCGAAGAGGCGCTGGAGGCGCTACGCCACTTGCCCGAGACGCCAGAGACGCGAGAGCAAAATATCGATGTGCGCCTCGAGCTTCGTGGCTCGCTCTACCCACTTGGCGAGTTCGAGAAGATGCGGGGCTACCTTCGGGAAGCCGAGACTATGGCCAGCGCGATCTCCGATTCCCGCCGGCTCGGCTTGGTCTCCATCCACACCGCCGAATACTTCCGCCAGACTGGGCGGTTTGCTGAGGCGCGAACGCTTGCCGAGCAAGCGCTCACCCTGGGCGACAAGCTGCGAGATCTCCCGCTCCAACTCTACGCGGGCCATTACCTTGGGCTGGCCTGTCACGCCCTCGGCGACTACCGGCGCGCATCCGAGGTGTTGCGGGCCGTCGTGCAGTCGCCAGAGGCCGAATGGCGAACCGGCGCGTTCGGCGGGACGGTGATCGGGTCCTGGGCGGCGTTCCAGGCGATTACCCTCGCCTGGCTCGCGCGCTGTCTCGCGGAGCGCGGGGAATTCGAGGAGGGGGTCGACGCCGGCCGCCGGGCGGTGGTCCTCGCCGAAGGCCTCGGCAGCCCGTATAGCCTGGCCGCGGCCTACATTGGGTTGGGATATTGCACTCTCGTCAGGGGAGACCTGGACACTGCGGGCCCGGTGCTCGAGCGTGCCTGCAGCGTAGCTCGGGAGGCGAACCTCCCGCTGTTCCGTCCGCAGGCCACCCGGCTCCTGGGCGCCACCTATCTCCTGGCCGGGCGAATCGATGAGGGCGTCGCCATCGTGCGAGCGGCCGCGGAGGAGGTCGAGTCCAGGCGGCTCCTGATGCAGCAGGCCGCCGTGCTCGCATTGCTCGGCGAGGCGTGCCTCTTCGCCGATCGCGTCGACGAGGCTTCGACCGCCGCGCAGCGGGCGCTGACCCTCGCCAGAGAGCGAGGTCAGCGCGGGGATGCGGCCGCCGCGCTGCACGTGCTCGGTGAGGCCGCCGCGTGCGGTTCCCTTGACGTCGACGAGGCTGAGCACTACTACCTGGCGGCGATCGCGCAAGCCGAAGAATTGGAGATGCGGCCCCTGCTCGCGCGCACCCACCTGCGGATCGGCCGCCTGTACGTCCGCGCCAGTGATCGGGACCGCGCGGAGGACCATTTCCTGACTGCGATGCGCCTGTTTATCGCGATGGACATGCCACTCTGGCTCCGGCAGGCAGCTTCGTCACTGAGCGAGCTGGGACATGTGTTGATCGTCGCGCGCGATCATCGCAAGGTCTACGAGTACCTGACCCGGGTGCTCGCTCCGGGCGGCCCGATGCGCGTCACCATGGATGCGCCCGCTGGTGGCCTGGGGGTCGATGACGAGGGACGCCGGCGGCACGTCGAAGGGATGTTGCGGTCGCATGGGTTGAGTATCACGCGGCGTGACTGAAACAGCCTCGAGACGCCGTGGCAGGACAACCGCGCAGAGCAGGGCGGCGGGCCAAGCGCGGGCGCGGATCCAGTCCCTCGACGTGCTTCGGGGAGTTGGGGTGCTCGGCATGCTCGCGGTCCACATCCAGCTGTTTGCATTTCCCAGCCTCGCCCGCTGGAACCCCACAGCCTATGGCAACTTCGAGGGTCTCAACTGGTGGGCGTGGCTCGTCACATCTGTGCTTGCTGACGGAAAGTTCATCACCATCTTTGCCATGTTGCTCGGCGTCAGCATCGTCATGCTGGCGAATGAGGCCGGCGACCGAGCCATCGCCCCCTGGCGTGCCCACATGAGACGAATGGCGGTACTGTTGATCGTGGGTCTCCTGCACGCATACCTTCTCTGGTACGGCGACATGCTTGTTTTCCTCGCCCTGAGCGGCGCCGTCGTCTTTTACGCCCGCCGGCTCTCGCCCGGGCGGCTCTTGGTCCTCGGCGGCCTGGCCTTCGCCACCGCCTCGATCCTGTCGATCGCGCTGACATGGTCCACCGCCCAGTCCGACCCGGCCGCGCTGGCGGCGTGGCGAGCGCAGTGGACGCCACGCCCTGAAATCATCAACCTCGAGATCGCCCGGTACCGAGGGGGGTGGGTCGAGCAGATGGCCCATCGAGTGCCGGCGGCGCTAGAGACGCAGACGGTGTACTTCGTCACCCGGCTCCTTTGGCAGATGATGGGCCTCATGCTGATGGGCATGGCGCTGTTCAAGCTGGGTGTCCTCAGCGCCGCCCGCCCCCGGGCCTTCTATCTGCGCATGGCGATCCTCGGCTTCGGCGCCGGCATCCTGCTCATCTCGCTCGGGCTCTGGCGGAGCGTCGCGATGGGGTGGGACCTCCTGGATTTCTCACTGGTCAGCCAGCAGCTGCAGTACTGGGGCGATCTTTTCGTGGCGCTGGGCTGGGTGGCCCTGGTGATGCTGCTCTGCCAGCGCGGCTGGGCGCTGCGCCCGTTAGCGGCAGTGGGGCGCATAGCCCTCACCAACTATCTTCTGCAGACGGTCATCTGCACGACGATCTTCTACGGCCACGGCCTCGGCCTCTTCGGCCGCGTGGATCGGGCAGGCCAGCTCACGATCGTGGCGGGAATCTGGGCGTTCCAGCTGCTGGCGTCCTCGATGTGGCTCCGCTACTTCGCCGTGGGGCCGGCGGAGTGGCTGACACGCTGGCTCGTGTTCAAACGGCGGCCGAGCTTCGTGCGCGCGTCGGCCCTCACCGCCGAGATCTGATTGAACTCGGGCCACCCGTGATAGCCGAGCCCGCAGCTGGCCGCGACCTCTGCTTCCTGCCCGCTACCGAGCTCGCGCGTTTGTACCGCGCCCGGAAGGTCTCGCCGCTCGAGGTGATGCAAGCGGTCCTGGCCCGCATCGACGCGGTGAATCCCCTTGTGAACGCTTACGTCACGGTAGCGCGCGAGTCCGCGCTGGCCGCGGCCCGTCGGGCCACGCGAGCGCTCGGCCGCAAGGGCACGGCGCTCGCCCCTCTCCATGGCGTACCGGTGTCGATCAAAGACCTGTTCTCGACCAAGGGCATTCGCACGACCTGGGGCTCGGTGATCTACCAGGACCACGTGCCCGACCACGACGACCTCGTGGTCGAGCGTCTCAAGGCGGCCGGCGCCATCGTGGTGGGCAAGACCAACACGCCCGAGTTCGGCGCCGGCGGCAACACCTTCAACGCGGTATTCGGCGCCACGCGTAACCCGTGGAATACCGCCCTAACCAGTGGCGGCTCGAGCGGGGGCGCCGCGGTGGCTGTGGCCACCGGCATGGGTCCCATCGCCCAGGGCTCGGACCTCGGCGGCTCGCTCCGGACACCAGCGGCGTTCTGCGGAGTGCTCGGCTTCCGAACCACGCCCGGGCTCATCCCCACGCATCCTCGGGGGCTCGTCTGGGACACCCTCAGCGTTACCGGGCCGCTGGCGCGCACCGTCGCCGACGTCGCCCTCATGCTCTCGGCGATGGCCGGTCCCGACGACCGCGCTCCGCTCTCGTACGCTGTGGACCCGAGCCAGTTGATCCGCGCCGTGAAATCGGCCTCTATCAAGGGCTGGCGGGCCGCGTGGACACCGGATCTCCACGGGCTTATCCCCGTGGACGAGGAGGTGGCCCGCGTGGCCCATGACGCCACCCGGGTGTTCCGTGCTCTCGGGGCCCGGGTCGAGACCGCCTGCCCGGACTTCTCCGAGGTGAATGACATCGTGCGTGGCACGCGCGCCGTGGCCATGGTCGCTCTCCACGCCGACAAGCTGCCGGAGTGGCGAGAGCGGATGCAGAAGGATCTGGTGCAGGACATCGAGCAGGGCTTGACGGTGACGGCGAGGGAGATCGCGCACGCCGAGGTGCTGCGCTCCGTGCTCTGGCATCGCGTGCAGGCTTTCATGGCGACCCGCGACCTGCTCGTCCTCCCGACGGTGGCGGTGCCGCCCTTCCCCGTGGAGGAGCCTTACCCGACGGAGATCAACGGCAAGCCACTCGACAGCTACTTCCAGTGGTTCTATCTCACGTACGGGATCACTCTGACCGGCCTGCCGGCGATCTCAGTGCCCTGCGGCTTCACGCGAGACGGACTACCCGTCGGCCTCCAGATCGTCGGTCGCCGCCGTCAGGAGGCCGCCGTCCTCCGGGCCGCCGCCGCCTTCGAGGCGGCCGCCCCCTGGGCAGGCCGTCTCCCTCCGGTGCTCACGGCACTCACCGGGAGAGCGGCGGCGCCTCGGTAACGAGGACGGACACCGACCCATCAGCCCGGGGCAGGGCGCTCCAGAAGATTGGCAACGCACTCGGGATAAGGCACGACCGGCCTCCGGCCGACGGCCCCGAACCCGGCGGGCAGGATAGCCCTGCCCGCCGGGCTCCGCGCCGACCTCACCGCGTAAGAGTGGAAGGTGCGCAAATATACCGAATCTCGGAAGCCTGAACGTTGGTCTCCGCGCCGACCAACTCATCCGTGAAGGTGTAGCGCGTCTTATCAGATGGCTTCTTGGTGACGGAGATGGTGTAGCACTTAAGGACATCGTGCGGACCCGTGCCCCCGGGGGGGTTAGGATCGATCTCCGTGTTGGTTCCCGCGCCAAACAACTTCGCCCACGCGCAGGCTAGAGTTCCGTTGCCGATCCTGACCGCCTGACGGTCGGGGCCGAAGACCGGGGATTGGACATCGACGGTCAGCCCCGGATCGTCTCCATTGATGGAATGGCACACAAAGAAGGAAGTGAGCGGGGACACGAACCCTCCCGCGCCGGCCTGTGCCACGGTCGCGGACAGCGCGAGAGACCCGATCACCGCCGCCACTCCCAGCGCAACTTTACATTTCACGATGTTCCCTCCTTGTCGGTCCGCTCCGGCACGACCTGTGCCGTAGTCAAGCGTTTCGTTCGCGTCATCCAGTGCTCTCGGTCTTCAAACGATGGGTCCTACCGCACGATGGTCACCTCCTGTCTCGCGCTGAAAGCCCTGTTGTCGCCGGTCAACGGGTCGAAGAAGAAGCCGGACACGATGCCGAAGTGTGTGCCGGCAGGCGGCCCGTCGGGCGGAAACTCAAACTGACACTTCAAGTCCTTGATGCCGTCTTTCTGGCCGGTATCGGGGTCCGCCACGTCTGATACCGAGCACGTCCCTCCACCCTTGTTGTTGACTTTCACGGAAACCTCGAAGGATTCCACCATGAACTTAAGGCTGGCATCCGTCTTGACTTGCGCAGGCGCGTTCCACTCCTGCGTGCCGGTTTTTTCGCTGAAGATCACGATCGTGACGTTGCCCGTTTGGTCGATGATCTTGGGCAGGGGAAAGGCCGGCTTGATGTCGATGCGGTGCGTGCACGAGAAAGAGGTGGTGCCATCGGGGGGGTCAGGGATGGTGCCGCCGCAATCCTTGCCATCGCCGACGCCGTTGCCGACGCCGTTGTCGGTATCCTTGTTCAGAAAGAACTCCTTCTCGTTGTCGCTAGTCATCTCCAGGGGAACCTCGCGACCGCCGGCGAAGTTGATGGCTGCCGAGGACCGGTAGAGAACATTGCTCCAGTCGTCCTGTCCCTCCAGTCGCGTCCCAGTTCCATCACAGCCGGCGGTCGCCCCGGCATTGATGTTCGCGGTCACGCTGGGCTGAGGGGTCGTACTCTTGCTTCGGTCCCAGTTGATGGATGGCGCGGTCGCGGAAACTACTGACCACGCGTTCGGGCCGTACACGATCGTGTCCGCCAAGGGGAAGAATGGGGATATCGGACCGCGGCTCGCATCTGTCCCGAGCGCCTCGCCTTCGTTCAGCTGGGCCGTCTCGTTGAGGAGCCCCGTCTTGTTGATGTCGGTCAATACGGGATCCGCGGCTCGCGAATAGTCCAGCCGGCGATTCGGGATGGGGCTCCCGGCGAACTGGCGGGCGTAGCTCATGACGCTGCGATAGTTGGGCTTGCAGTTGATGTTGTCGAGGCCCCCATGCCCGAATCCCAGAAGGTGTCCGAACTCGTGCATGAAGGTGCCAGCCTGTTGATCCGTCGTGCCCCGTCTGTGGCTGACGTTGTTTACCGTCGTCAAGGCGAAGCTTCCGAGCGTGACGACCGCGTCGTCCCCGCCGATTTCCGCGCAGCCCGAGCCGTTGGAGCCGCCACCGGGGTTGCCGACCAGTTGGTGGGCAAAAACGACGTAGCGGAACGCTAGCCGCTTCGCATTCAGCGCTTGGAGGTTGACGCGTTCGGTGGCCGTGCCGAAGTTCGCCGCCTTGATGGTGTCGAAGTCCACCGCCTGGGCAGGGTCGATGGCGTTGATGGCCGGGCCGGTACAGGGGGTGAACGCGACCTGGTTGACGTGGCTGGTGGGTGGGCCGGAGAGCGGGGTGAAGATCACCTGCTCGTCGACCTGGAAGTGAATCCGGATGCCAATCGTCGTGTCGAGGTTCGCGACGGGTGCGGCCGCGAAGGCCTCCCTAACACTCTTGACTCCGACGGTCGCGACGCTCTGCGTCTGGCTCAGAGCCTGAGGGTCGGGCTTGTGATCTTGCATGTAGTCGATCTCGGCGAAAAGGTCTTTGTGGCTGGGGCTGGCGCACTCCCTCGTGAGAGTGACGCCGTCGCCGTTCGTGTTGACCTGAGCGCACAGCTGAAGGTCGCGACTGCCGTCGCCGTCGAAGTCAATGCCGCCGTCGGTGCCGGGGCCGCTGCCACCGAGGTTCGTCTCCCAGCAGTCGGGGAGACCATCGCCGTCCAAGTCCTTCACGTTTCCAGTGGCGTCAAAGCATGCCGCCAACGGTAGCTGACCGGGTCCGCTGAGCCCGGGAACCGAGAGCCCCGCCGCGAGCGGGGAATACGGCACCAAGCCCTGAAGGACGACCGAGCTCGAGGGCAGGCCGCAGGTGAAAGCCGGGAACTCGAGGGCGACCACCCCGTTGCCGTTGGCTCCCCGCCGGGACCACAGCGCATCCGTGAACAGGTCCCTCCCAGTCTCATCCTTGTGGAACGTCACCGGGTCGCAGGCGAAGTCGCCGAGGCCGGGGTCGCTTTCGCCGAGGTTGGCGAGCCCGGTCGCGGTCAGAGTGCCGTGGACTCCCAGACTGACCCCGGTGTTCTTGTCGAGCCGGTGGACGGTGAGGGCGCCCTGGCATGACACGAGCAGGACACCCCCCGAGACCGCCAGGCCGTTGGTGGCGCACGGAGCCGTGAAGGTTCCCAGGGGAGTCGTCGCCCCGTCGTTGAAGCGAACGACCCTGTTCGTCGTCGTCTCGCCGACGGTGACGCTGATGCCAACGTAGATCACATCCGCCTCGGCATCCCAGGTCAGCCCTTTACAGGTGGTGACTTCCGGAGGCAGCGGTGTCGCCGTGCCATCGAGGGTGGTGGTGGTCTGGCTGAAGTCGATGCTGTAGAGGGCGCCACTGTTTCCACAGGCGAGGAGGTCGCCTTTGTCCTGGCGATGGACGAAATGGGCCCAGCCGTTAGTCGGGACGGCTGTCGTCGAGAGCTGTTTGATGACCTTCCCGTCGGCCGGGTTGATGAAGTTCAGTCGCGCCTGGATCGCGGGGTTGCTGTCGAGACAACTCACGACCAGCGCCGCGGGGTAGAGGATAGGATCGACCCCGGCCAGCTTCAAGCCCTGGACGAGGGCCAGCGAGGTTCCCCCCTGCGAACCACAGGAGGGGTCGACGAACGATGTGCCAGCGGCGGTGGGAATGATCTGGGTGAGCTGGCCCCCGACTTGGAACTGTGTGCCGGCACTATTCACCCAGGCCGCGCGCACGGGTGGGGGAAACGCCGACGAGACCACTAACAGGAAACCGACCGATACTGCGACGCTCAGAGCGCGCGTGCTGCTCATCCACTCACCTCCGGCTTTCGTTAGAGATAGACATTACGAGCGCTCGAGGGCGCATCGTGAGGGCGTTGGAGTCGGCCAGCTCGCGCTTCCCCTCGCCAGCCGCTGCGTGTGCAAGGGTCTCGAAGTACGCGAGCAGGGTCGTGGTCCGGCTCTCGAGGCGATGCCGCCGTTGTCAAGACAACTCGTGGCGAGCAAAGCAGGGTACCTGGAAGGATTGCCCAGGCGGTCGCGGGCCGCAACCGGGAGGAGCACGATCGCCAGGGCGACCGCACGCCAATCGGTCTCGCTCGAACGCTCAACGCGATACTTCTCCAATGCGCTGGACTTCGGGGCCAGGAAGGCAAGCAAAATACGTGCCCACTCGCGCCATCGTCCTCGCCGCGATGCTTGAACATTCGACGCAGACATATTGTTCCAATGGCATCGGCCAGAGGCGATGGTAGCTTGACCAGCTCAAGCCAGTTTCTGACTACTCGAATCGATCGCGTATGGGCTAACGAAAAAAGACGTCACGCTCCCTGGAGCCACCGACTGGCCATGATCGAACGCAGCCACCGGTGTTTAGCGCCTGGAGTCTATTCCCCTAGAGCGAGACACACAACTGTAGCTTGTGCTCGACTGATGTCTAGGACGACCAACTACCAGAAAGCTGACCAGCTTGCCACAATACGCGTCACGAAGTTCCGTATCGTGGTCAGCGGCGATAGAACGGTGGTCCGACCGCACCGCGCCCCCCCGAGGCGGACGAAGGCTCGCGACGTCTCGTTGTGCCCAGTGACGGCCGTGGCCCCCACCGCACTCGGGCCGCGTCGGCATTTACGCATGCCGAGCGCCTTACTGCGCAGATTGTTTGCGAGAGCAGCGCGGGCCATCTCGCCGAGGCTAGGGTTGCTCGTGGTCCCCCCGCCCGGTCGCCGGCAGCGCCTGGAGGTGGCGCTCGACGAAAGACTGCACCTGAGCGAAGCGCTCCGCGCCTCCGTAATCCTCGGCAATCCGCGTCGCCATGCCGACGCAGTGCTCGACCATCTCGCGGTCACCGAGGGCGACAAACCTCTCGGCGAAGCGGAGCACTCCCTCTAACGAGCGCTGCTGACGGCGCGCGCCAGGCCTATGAGGTAGGCCCTGCGCGCCGTCATGAGCGCGGACGCGGGCACGACAGCCACAGCGCTGACGCGCCGTGCCACGTCGCCCACCTCGGCCATAGCTTCCCACCGATTGCTTGGAAAGGCCGCGAGGTGCGCGTCGCGCAAGCGAGGCATGGCAGCCGCCACATCATCGTCGGCGAGTGCCGCGTCGACCTCCCCCACGCGCCGAGTCCACTCCTCACCGCTGTCCGCCTCGGCCACCAGTCTGCTGCCGGCTGCCAGGACCAGAGTCACCGCCACGGTCACATGAGGCGATCGATAACCCGAGCGGCCAGCCGGACAACCAACGCGGCATCGTCGTGGGCCTGCTGCGCGTCGGCATTCGTGTACTCCTCGGTCGGGATGAAGTCCACGTCGCCGTAGAACGCCAGCTCTCGCTCCCTGCGCAGTCGCTTCGAGATCGCGGCCGCCCGAGAGAGCTCGCCCCGCACGTCGGCGACAAAGAGCGAGCCGTGCTCGACGAGCAGTGGACCGACGTCGTGAACTTTGGGGGGTTCTACGCCCACCGCCCTGAGCATTCCCTTGAGGGCCAGCTCGACGAGCTCTTGGGCCTCGCGCACCACGTCGGAGTGGGCCCCGTGGTTTCGCAGCACGGCCAGGGCGTCCAGCCGCGCCCGCGCCTTGGCCAGGTAGCTCCGGGCCAAGTCGATACTGGTCACAGGGTGATCGTCTCGCCTGGCGTGAGATCGGGTTTCAGCACCCAGTACCAGCTGTTACCGCGCCACACCCGCCGAGATCCGAGCTCGGCCAGGCGTCGTCGCAGGCGCTCGAGTCGCTTCTCGAGGAGTCCGTCGCGATCGTAGAGAATGCGCGCGTCCTCGACCATGTCGATGAACAGCGGGCTCCCTGCCTCGACCTCCTCGGGGGTCTTGAACACCGGTGACAGCGCTATAGGAAGCAGCTCGGACCGGGGCGCCACCAACCACGGCTCCAGCCGGCTTTCGACGATCAGGAACTCCGCGACCCGGGCTGTGCGACCGCGCGGGAGGTCGCGCGCGACGACGAGGAAGTCGATGTCGGAGTCCTCGCGCTGCGTTCCCCGAGCCACGGAGCCGAACAGCGCGACGGACATCAGTCGATCCCCGTACCGCTCGCGGAGCCCGTCCAGCAGGCGCTCCACAATGTCCTCGTAGCGCTCTTTCAGCCCCATGGCCCGAGCCATTCTAGCAAGGGGTGCGACGGCATTCGCGCCGGCGCCGGTGTCGCTGTCCCGCTGAGCCAGGCGTCTTCCCGAAGCCAGACCTGACGGCTGGGGACGGACCACACACTATGGGGGCCGAGGTGACGACTGCCAGCGGGGCGACCGCTGGGAGCTTCGCGGCGTGGCAAGTGCTCGCGACGGCGGAATGGCGTCAGCGCCCGACGGAAATCGTCCACGCCGCGGCGCCTCCGTAGGAGGTCTCGGCGAGTGGCCGCTCCGCGAGATGATCCAGCCTCACCCGCCCGAGCGTCGCGCTCTCTGACGAAGGATAGGGTCGTTGGAGCTACTGCCGAGAACGGGCTTATCCGCCTAGCTCTTCGGCAAGCTGCCTCGCCTCACCCTCTCGACCGCGACGCTCGGGCCGCCGCCGGCTTCCCTATGGACGCTACGACGGGCGATCTCCTCTCGGCGACTCGGCGACGGCCCGCAGGCGTGCCGCGGCCGCCATCCGCGTTTCGACGCCGAGCTTGCTGTAAATGTGCTCGAGGTGCTTGTCCACGGTTCGCCGGCTGAGTTTGAGGATGGTGGCGATTTCCACGTTGGTCTTGCCCTGCGCGACCCAGCTCATCACTTCCGCCTCGCGGCCGGAGAGGCCGACGTTCCCGAGCGATGGCATCGTTCGGGCCCGTTTCTGTAGCACCAGGAGGTGGTGAGAGTTGTGCGAGACGAGGCGCACGACAAGGCATGCTGCCTCGCCCTCGACGACGAGCGGCGTCATCAGCGGAGGGAGTTCGTCGGGAGATGGCCGAGTGTGGTGAGCCATCCAGCGGGCGATGCTCTCGGGCAGGCTTCCGCCGGCCGCATGGCCAAAGAATTCGGCCAGCCATCGGCGGGCGAGCGGTGTCGTCAGCCGCGGTCGGCGATCGTTGTCGAGCAGGACAAGGGCGCCGTCGATGGGCTCCCGGCCCTGCTCAACCATCGCGACCTGGTCCCAGAGGGCGGAGACGACGGCCGCGTTTTGATAGCTCTGGTTGAGGTGCGGCCGGAGCAGGTTCAGGAGCAGACGGTCGCGCTCGCCGAAGTCTCGGGTGCCACTACGATCTAAAAAGACGGCGGTGACGAGTCCGGGTGTCCCCGGGAGCCCCTTGGCGATGCGAAACTCGATGCCTCGCCTGCGGAAGAATTCGTTGTAGAGCCCCGTGCGATGGAACTCCCGACGCGTGAAGAAGTCCGAGTACTTCACGGCCGATCCCTGGCCGCGGCGGTAGGCGAGGAGCAACGGGGATTCATGAACATGACGTCCGTAGACACGCGCGTCCTCTTCATCGAAGGCCCCGGGAAGATCGGAGAAACCACGACTCTCCTTTGTGCGGAGGTTGTTCTCGCAGTAGAGTGCCAGGTCGCAGCGAACGACCGTCGGGAGCTGGGCGAGCAGTCGCTTCCGGAACGAGGGGAGCCCGTCGAGCTCGTAGAGAACACCCAGGAAGCGTGTCGCCGCGTGCAGGTCCGCTAGCTGCAGCCGCTCCATCTTTCACTCCAGAGCCCCCCGGAGGAGCCCAGGCCCAATACGTAAGATTACGTATTGACGCTAGGCGACCGGTGGGAGTGAAGTCAAGGCCCGACCCTCCCGGGCGAGGAGAGCCGAAAGATCCGGCGGTGAGCGAAGGTGATCCCGGGAAGACGGAGGTGAAACGGGCGATGCAACCATCACTCTCGGGACCTCAATGGGCTCGAAGATCACGTGCATGATGGCCAGTACTCGCCGCGGTGGGCGCATCCCCTCAGCCGTCCCCGTTCCGGAGACCTCCTTGGGACGCGTCGGCCAGTCCCCTTCCCCCTCGAGGATCGAGCGTGCCGACATTGCGTAGCCGCCCATCCGAAGGAGGAGAACGCCACCATGAAACCAGAGAGTGACAGTTTGTGTCTGCTCTCCGTTCTGGTTGGTCTGCTCTGCAGTCTTCGGTCCGCGACACCCCCCACCAC
>JBKPAK010000231.1:0-21527 GCA_046726415.1 Candidatus Methylomirabilota bacterium | reverse complement strand
TGGAATCACCGGCCGCCGAACCGGCTGGACACGCTGTCGCAGAGGGTCCGGCGCGGCGCGCGGCGGCTGCGGGCGGCGGGGGATAGGACTCGGCGTTCGTTCGACGACCTGAACCTCAAACCAGGTTGGGAGACTTGTCATCACCCGATGGACTCGACGACTCGGCTCAGTGGCGCTCCTGGTTGTCGCCTCGATCGCGTCGTTCTCGGCCGGACCGGCCCTGGCCAGCCCGGAGGGGCAGATGAGGGCCGGCTACCCGAATGGCTTCGAGGGCGGCGAGTACTTCTCGGACGTCTCCTACGGCAGCGTGGCCGAGGCGGTCGCCAACTACTGGAAGGTCGTGGGCATCCGCATGCAGCTCCGGCCCCTCGAGCGCGCCGCCTTCTTCGCCCAGTACCGGGAGAAGAAGCTCCGCAATGTGATCCAGAGCGGTACCGCCGCGTTCGGCAACGCGGCCACGCGCATCGAGGCCTTCGTGGCAGCCAACGGCGCCTACGTCTACGGGAGCTACCCGGACATCGACGGGCTCTTCCGCGAGCAGGCCGCCGAAACCGACCGGAGGAAGCGCGAGGGGATCCTCGTGAAGATCCAGCAGCTCATCCACGACAAGGTCATGTACGCGCCGATCTGGGAGCTCGGGTGGCTGAACGGCGTCGGGCCGCGGGTCGCCGAGTCTGGGCTCGGCCTGATCCCCATGCACGCCTACTCGGCGCCGTACGAGGACGTGAAGCTCAAGGGCAAGTGATCGCAGCGAAGGAGGACGGTCGAATGGTACGCCCGGTTCTGAAGACCCGTCGAGAGTTCCTCGCGTCGGCCTCGCTCGCCGCCGGCGCCACCGCCGCGCTGTCCTTTCCGGCGCCGGCTCTGGCTCAGCGGCCCAAGCTCGTTTACTGGTGCTACCAGTTCCTGAAGGCGAGTGACGACTCGCGCGCGAACTTCGCCCAGGAATGGGCCAAGAAGAACAACGTGGATCTCCAGCTCACGATGGTGCCGTGGAAGGAGTTCCTGCCCAAGATCACGGCGGCCATCGAGGCGAAGGCCACGCCAGACATCATCGAGTCGGGGGCGGTCGAACTGCGCGGCCGCGGGCAGCTCCTCGACGTCACCGACACCTACCAGAAGCTGGAGAAGACCTACGGCGGGTGGGTCGGCAATGCGCCCAAGTTCATGCTCGAGCCCGACGGGCGGGTCCACCATATCGTCTACGGCTTCCAGGGTTTCATGGTGATCGCGCGGGAGGACCTGCTCCACGAGTCCGGCGTCAAGGCGCCGCCTACCACCTGGGTCGAGATGCTGGAGCAGGCTAAGAAGGCCCAGAAGCTTCCGCGGGTCTTCGGGCTCGGCATCCCCGTCAGCAACCAGACGGACTCCGGCGTGTGGGAGGACGTCATGAAGAGCTACGGCGCCCGGCTGGCCGACGACAAGGGCAAGCGAGTGATCTTGGGTGACCACAAGCGGGAAGTGTGGGAGTTCCTCGACTACTTTACCGAGGTCTGGAAGTCCGGCGTGTTGCCGCCCGGGGTCACCACCTGGGACAACACCATGAACAACTCGACCTATCAGGCGGGCAAGTGCCTCTTCGTCCTCAATCCAATCACGGTCTCGCTGTGGCTCGAGGCCAACAATCCCGAGCTGCTGGCGAAGACCGGGCACTACACCTATCCCCGGGGACCCAAGGCCCTGATCCACCCGGTGAACTTCGGCTCGCGCTCGATCTTGAAGTACACGAAGGTCCCCGAGCTGGCCAAGCAGTTCCTGTGGGACTCCATGGAGCCGGGCAAGATGGATCGCGAGTACAGCGTCAGCCAGTGGGGTCCCGCCTTGAAGGCGTACCTCGCTTTCGACGTCTGGAAGAAGAAGTCATTCATGAAGGGCCTCGTCGAGATGTCGGTGCGCGGCGAGCCGGAGGGCTGGCCCGACGTCTTCAACGACGCCTGGCGCGAGCAGGCCACGAACACCACCACCTCGCGGATGCTCCAGCGCCTCGTGGTCGACAACTGGCCGCGCGACAAAGCCTTCGCCGAGACGCTCGACGTGCTCAATCGCATCTACGCGAAGTACGCGTAGAGGGGCGGTCGTCCCGTGGCGACTCGAGAACGATCGGTAGCGGTGGCCACGGCCGGCATCGGGCCGGCGGTGGGCCGATCGCGGCGACTGAGCACGTTCCACTGGGAGTCCCTCCAGGGGGTGGGGCTCCTCACCCCGACGGTGCTGCTCCTCCTGGGGCTCGTCCTCTATCCCTTCGGCTACGCCATCTGGCTCGGCTTCACGGACAAGGCGGTCGGGTCGGCCGGGAACTTCGTCGGCCTGGCGAACTTCCGCTACGTCCTCGCCTGGCCGCAGTTCAGCGCGGCCCTCGTCAACACGGCCGTCTTCACCCTGTCCGCCGTGGCCATCAAGTTCGTGCTCGGCATGGCGGTGGCGGTGGTGCTCAACCAGAAGATCCGCGGCCGGAATTTCTTCCGCGCATTCCTGCTTCTCCCCTGGGTCATGCCCGCCTTCGTGGTCTATCTGGTCTGGCGCTGGCTCTACGATCCGCTGAGCGGGCTGATCAACTACGCGCTGCTCGACCTCGGGCTGGTAGCGAGCCCGATCGCCTTTCTCTCCGACCGCAGCACCGCCATGGCCTCGGTCATCATCGCCCACGTCTGGCGGGCGTTTCCCTTCTTCGCGATCTCGTTCCTGGCCGGAATGCAGACCATCGCGCAGGAGTTGTACGACTCGGCCCAGGTCGACGGCGCCTCGCGCTGGCAGCAGTTCCGTTTCATCACCCTGCCGAGCCTCTACCACATCATCGGCGTCGTGCTGATGCTGTCGACGATCTGGACGGCCAACGCGTTCGAGCCCGTCTACCTCATGACCGGCGGCGGCCCCTCGGACGCCACCGTGGTGTACACCTTGCTCGCGTACCTGATGGGGATGGTGAACCTGCGCTTGGGGGAGGCGGCGGCCGTGTCGACGCTCTTCCTGCCGCTGCTCCTCGGGCTGATCCTGGTGGTCACCGCACTGCTGCAGCGCAACAAGGCCCACTAGAGAGGGGGAGATCCCGTGCGCGAACCTCTCGCCGTCAAAGGCGTCACCTACCTGTGCCTCGCGCTCTTTGTCGTCATGGTGGCCGTCCCCCTCTTCTGGATGGTGACGACCGCGATCAAGACGAACAAGGAGCTCTACGAGGACTTCACCTATCTTCCGCGTCGGCCAACCCTGCAAAACTTTGTCCGGGTCATCGAGCGCGAAGATCTCTTGACCAACATCAGGAATAGCCTGGTCGTTGCCCTCACCACGACCGCGATCACCATCGCCGTGAGCGCGCTGGCCGCCTTCAGCATCGTCCGCTACCGGTACCCGGGGCGAGAGCTGATCGGGCGGTTCATCCTCTTCAAGTATCTGCTGCCGACCGCGATGCTCTTCGTCCCTCTCTACGCCATCGTGACCGCCCTCGGCCTCGGCAACACGTTGCAATCGCTCATGCTGACCTATCTGTCCTTCACGGTGCCCTTCTGCACCTGGATGCTGATGGGGTACTTCCGCAGCATTCCCCCGGAGCTCGAGGAGCACGCGATGGTGGACGGGTGCACCAAGGTGGGCGCCTTGATCCGGATCCTCCTGCCGCTGTCCGCTCCCGGTCTGGTCGCCTCGGCGATCTTTTCGTTCACCCTCGCCTGGAACGAGTTCCTGCTGGCCCTGGTCTTCACCGTGGACCAGAAAACGATGACGGTCCCGATCAGGCTCTCCATGATGGTGGTGGGCGACCAGTACATCTGGGGCCAGCTCATGGCCGGGGCTGTCCTCGCCTCCGTCCCCGTGGCCATCCTCTATTTCATCGGCCAGCGCTTTGTCGTCCAGGGGCTCGCCGCCGGCGCCGTGAAGGGCTGACGGTCGGCCTGTGGCTCTCCCCGCGCGGGACAGGGTCCAGGCGACCGCGGTTGCCGCCGTCGCCTTTCTCCTCCTGAGTGTCTGGATCTGCCTCGAAGCGGTACAAGTCCCCCTCGGAAGCTTTCGAATGCCCGGGGCGGGGTTCTTCCCGCTCTTCCTCGGCCTGACGCTGGGTGGCTTGTCGGTCATGCTCCTCGCGGTGGGGCTGGTGAGTCCGGCGCGCGAATCGACGCGGGTGTGGCCGAAGCAGCCCGAAGTTTTCTACCTGGTGGGGAGCATCATCGCGGCGGCGGCGCTCTTCGAACGCGCCGGCTTCCTGCTCACCATGGCGCTGTTCCTGGGGGTGGCCATGCGCGTGTTGGGAAAGATGAAATGGCCGGCCGCCGTCGCGCTGGCGCTGGTCGGGAGCGTCTCGTCATACCTCGTGTTCAGCCGGGCGCTCCAGATTGCCTTGCCGTCCGGACTCTTGCCGTTCTGAGGGGCGACGCTCGTGGATGCCCTGCAGAGTCTCCTGTACGGCTTCTCGGTGAGCCTCACGCCGATCAACCTCTTCTACTGTGCGCTGGGTGTCCTCCTGGGAACGATCGTGGGCGTCCTCCCGGGGATCGGCCCGCTGGGCGGCATCACCATCCTGCTCCCCACCACGTTCGGGATGGAGCCCGTGTCCGCCATCATCATGCTGGCGGGGATCTACTACGGCGCGATGTACGGGGGCTCCACCACGTCGATCCTCGTGAACATCCCGGGAGAAGCGGCCTCGGTGGTGACGTGTTTCGACGGCTACCAGATGGCCCGCAAGGGCCGCGCGGGCCCGGCCCTGTCGATTGCCGCCTTTGGCTCGTACATCGCGGGGACGCTCAGCGTGCTGGGCCTGATGCTGCTCGCTCCCCTCCTGGCCGCCCTGGCGCTGAGGTTCGGCCCCCCCGAGCAGTTTTCACTCATGGTCCTGGGCCTCGTCATCCTCGCGTACATGGGGACGGGATCGGTGCTGAAGGCGTTGATGATGATCGTCCTGGGGCTGGCGCTGGCGGCGGTGGGGATCGACCATCTCTCGGGCTTCACACGCTTCACGCATGGCCGCGTGGAACTGGGGGATGGGATCAGCTTCCTGGCCGTGGCCATGGGCCTGTTCGGAGTCGCGGAAATCTTGACGAACGTCGAGCAGACGGTTGTCCGGGACGTCATCAAGCCGAAGCTCTCGACGCTCCTGCCCACGCGAGACGACTGGAAGCACTCTCTCGGGCCCATCGGCCGCGGCTCGGTGGTGGGCTTCCTGATCGGCATTCTCCCGGGGGCGGCCCACATCATCTCGACCTTCGTCTCGTACGCCATGGAGAAACGTCTGTCCGGGCGACCGGAAGAGTTCGGCACCGGGCGTATCGAGGGGGTGGCCGGCCCGGAGGCCGCGAACAACGCCGCCACCGGGGGGGCGATGATCCCGTTCCTGGCGCTGGGGATTCCCTCCTCGCCGGCGACGGCCACCATGATGGTGGCCCTCCTGATCCATGGGGTGAAGCCCGGGCCCGTTCTGATGGAGCAGCGCCCCGAGGTCTTCTGGGGCCTGATCGCCAGCATGTACATCGGCAACGTCATGCTGCTGATCCTCAACCTCCCCCTCGTCGGGTTGTTCATCAATTTGCTGCGCGTGCCCCAGCACTTCCTCTTCCCCGGCATCCTGCTGATCTGCTTCGTCGGCGTCTACAGCGTCAACCTCAGCGGCACGGATCTCTGGATCATGGGGATCGCCGGGGTGGCCGGCTACGTCTTGCGCAAAGTCGGCTTCGACCCGGCGCCGATCGTCCTGGCCATGGTCCTCGGGCCGATGATGGAGCAAGCGCTCCGCCAGGGACTCATGATGTCCAAGGGCGAGTTCGGGATCTTTCTCAGTCGACCCATCTCGGCCGTCATGCTGGCGGCCGCCGTCTTGATCCTGGTTCTTCATCTGGTCGCAGTGCTCAGGCGCGCGTACGCGAGGCATGGTGAGAGCCCAGCCGGCTTGCGCGAGGGTCCTCTCGTGGCAAAAGGAGGGGGATGATGAACCCGCGAATCCTCGTTGTCATCAGCGCGATGCTCGCCTCGACGGTGGCCGGCGCCGGAGGCATGCTCGTGTCCGACGTCGCCGCATACCCGACGAAGCCGATCACACTGGTCGTGTCCTTTCCTCCAGGGGGAGGGGCGGATACCGTCGCTCGACCGCTGGCCAGCGTTGCCCATACACATCTCGGCCAACCCATGGTCGTCATCAACAAGGCGGGCGGCGGCGGAGCGGTCGGGGCGCAGTACGTGGCGAACGCCAAGCCGGATGGCTACACCGTGCTGCACGCCCTCAACACCATCACCGAACTTCCCCAGGTCGACCAGCTCCTGGGGCGCACGCCGGCCTTCAAGAAGGAGCAGTTCATCCCGATCGGCCAGGTCACCGTGACGCCGTTCGCGGTCATGGTGAATGCCGAGTCCCGCTGGAAAACCTTCCAAGACTTCGTGGCCGAGGCGCGGCAGAAGCCCGACGAGTTCCAGTACGCCTCGGCCGGAGTGTACAGCACCACCCACTTCATGTGGGAGATGATCCTCAAAGCGACGAATCTGCGGGTCAGACACATGCCCACCACGGGCGGCGGCCCGATCATGATGGCCGTGCTCGGCAAGCACGTCGACATCGGACACTGTGTCGCGCCGGCGGTGTGCGCGCCCCAGATGGAAGCGCGCAAGATCCGCCTACTCGCGGTGACGTCCGACAAACGGCTGCCCACCTACCCGGATGTCCCCACGCTGAAGGAGCTCGGGTACGACGTGACACACTCCATCTGGCACACGCTGATGGTCCCCGCGGGGACGCCGCCGGAAGTCGTGGGCAAGCTGCGCCAGGGGCTGAAGGCGATGGTGGACGACGAAGCGTTCAAGTCCCTGATGACCAAGCTGGGCGAGCGGATCCAGTACATGAGCGGCGAGCAGTTCGAGAAGTGGTGGGACCAGGACTACCAGAAGGTGGGGGCGCTCCTGAAGCAGCTCATCAAGAAGTGAGGGCTCACCGCGACCAGGTCGTCGGCGCGGCGGCTCGCGGGTCGCGGCACTCGGCAGGGGAGGATGGCCAGGGGTGAAGTGTACCCGGTGTCAGCACGAGAGCCCCGTCGACGCCCCCTTCTGTGACGAGTGCGGGGCGCGCCTCGAGATTGCCTGCCCCGCGTGCGGCGAAGCGAATCGGGCCGGCGCGAAGTTCTGCCGGAGCTGCGGGGAGTCGGTCGCTCACCGCGGCGTTTCCAGGAGCGTCGCGGGAACGAAGTTCGGTCCTCCTGAGTCCTACACACCTCGGCACCTCGTCGAGAAGATCCTCACCTCGAAGGCCGCCCTCGAGGGGGAGCGCAAGCAGGTGACCGTCCTGTTCGCCGACCTGAAGGGCTCCATGGAGCTGCTTGCCGACCGCGACCCCGAGGAGGCGCGGAAGCTCCTCGATCCTGTTCTGGAGCGGATGATGGAGGCCGTGCACCGGTACGAGGGGACGGTCAACCAGGTGATGGGCGACGGAATCATGGCGCTCTTCGGGGCGCCGCTGGCGCACGAGGACCACGCAGTGCGGGCCTGCTACGCGGCGCTCCGGATGCAGGAGAGCGTGCAGAAGTACGCGGAAGAGGTGCGACGTTCTCACGCGGCCGTGGTCAAGATCCGCGTTGGGCTGAACTCCGGAGAGGTCGTGGTCCGCGCCATCGGTAGCGATCTTCACATGGACTACACGGCCGTCGGCCAGACGACGCACCTGGCCGCGCGGATGGAGCAGATCGCCGATCCCGGCGCGATCGCGATCACACCCAGGACGCTGGCCCTGGTCGAAGGCTACGTCGAGGTGAAGTCCCTTGGCCCCATGCCGGTGAAGGGGCTGGCCGACGCCGTGGAGGTCTACCAGGTAACGGGAGCGGGCCCGGCTCGGACCCGCCTCCAGGCGGGCGCCCGGCGCGGCCTGACGCGGTTCGTCGGCCGCGACGCCGAGCTGGAGCAGCTCCGCCGCGCCCAGCAGCTCGCCGGCGACGGTCGCGGTCAGGTGGCCGCGATCGTCGGCGAGGCGGGGGTGGGCAAGTCCCGCCTCGTCTACGAGTTCACCCATTCGCATCGCCTCCAGGGCTGGCTGGTGCTGGAAGCCGCCTCGGTCTCGTACGGCAAGGCGACGAGCTACCTGCCGGTCATCGATCTCCTCCAGAGCTACTTCAAGATCCAGGACCGGGACGATCTGCGCGAGATCCGCGAGAAGGTGAAGGGCAAGCTGTTCACCCTCGACCGTGCGCTGGGGCCGACGCTGCCGGCATTGCTGGCCCTGCTCGACGTGCCCATGGACGACGCCGCGTGGCAGGCACTCGACCCAGGGCAGCGCCGCCATCGCACACTGGACGCCGTGAGGCGGTTGCTGCTGCGAGAGGCGCGAGAGCAGCCGCTCCTCGTCATTTTCGATGACCTCCACTGGATCGACAGCGAGACCCAGACGCTGCTCGACGGCCTGGTCGAGAGCCTGGGGTCGGCGCGCCTGCTGCTACTCGTGAACTACCGTCCGGAGTACCAGCACGCCTGGCGTGGCAAGACGTCCTACAGCCAGCTGCGGCTCGACGCGCTCCCGGCCGAGAGCGGCGCGGAGTTGCTGGAGGCACTCCTGGGCGACGATCCCGGGCTCGTGACGCTCAAGCAGCTCCTGGTCAGACGTGGGAACCCGTTTTTCTTGGAGGAGACCGTCCGAACGCTGGTGGAGACGAAGGCGCTGGCGGGGCAGCGCGGACAGTATCGGCTGACGCAACCCGTCCAGGCGATCCAGGTCCCGCCGACCGTCCAGGTGATGCTGGCGGCGCGCATCGACCGGCTCCCCCCAGAGGACAAACGTCTTCTACAGACCGCCTCCGTGGTGGGCAAGGACGTGCCCTTGGCGCTCCTCCATGCGACCGCCGAGCTACCGGACGAGGCGCTCCGGCGCGGACTCGACCACTTGCAGGCCGCCGACTTCATCTACGAGACCGGGCTGTATCCGGATCTCGAGTATTCCTTCAAGCACGCGCTCACGCACGAGGTGACATATAAGGGACTGCTGCAGGAGCGTCGCCGCGAGTTCCACGCGCGGATCGTCGACGCAATCGAGGTGCTCCACCGGGAGCGGCTCGCCGAGCACACCGAGCGGCTCGCCCATCATGCCGTCCGGGGCGAGATGCGAGAGAAAGCGGTGCACTATCTCCGGCAGGCCGGACTCAAAGCGGCCTCGCGGTCGGCGCTCCAGGACGCCCGGGGCTGGCTCGAGCAGGCGCTCGGCGCTCTCGAGGAACTGCCGGAAGGCCAGGCCAAGCTCGAGAAAGCCTTCGACATCCGCCTCGACATGCGCCCGGTGCTCTTCCAGCTCACTGAAGAACGGCGGGCGTTCGAGCTGGTGCTCGAAGCCCAGGCGCTCGCCGAGCGCTTGAACGACGACCATCGCCGCGGCCTGATCTACGGCCTCATGACCAGCCACCAGTAATCCAGCGCGCCCCGCGAGGCACTGGCGGTCGGCGCACGCGCGCTGGAGGTCGCCGCGCGCCTCGGGGATCTGAGACTCCGCATCGTCACCACGACCCATCTCGAGCAGGCACATTACTGGCGAGGCGACTATGAGAAGGTCGTCCAGCTTGCCACCGAGAACCTCGCGACTTTGCCTGCCGACTGGGTCTACGAGTTTCTCGCAAACGCCGTACCGCCATCGGTCATGGACCGCAACTGGCTCATCCAGAGCCTCGCGCAGCTTGGCAGGTTCGGCGAGGCGGCAACGTGCGCGGCGGAGGCGATCCGACTCGCGGATGCGACCCGTCACACGAACACCGTCGCCCATGCGCACTACGCGGCGGGAGTGCTCCATCTCCTCCAGGGCGACTGGACGAACGCGCGGACATTCATTGAGCACCCGATCGCGGCGTACCGAGCCGGGAACGTCGTGATGGTGAGGCGGTCGGCGATCTGCTCTTCCTCCTGGGTGTTGGCGCAGCTCGGCGAAGAGCGCGAGGCGCAGAGCCGCTTCCGGGAAGGGGAACAGCTCCTCGAGCGTTACGCGGTGACGGGCGTCGTCGGTTATCGCAGCTGGACGATTCACTCGCTGGGTCGCGCCTGCCTGTTGCTCGGTCGACTCGACGAGGCGCAAGGTCTGGGCGAGCACGCGATCGAGTCTCATCCGGAGCACGTCGGGATCGCGGCCCATTCTCTCCACCTGCTCGGCGATATCGCGACTCATCCCGACCGGTTCGACGCCGAGAGCGGCGAGGCCCACTACCGCGAGGCGCTGACGCTCGCCGAGCCGCGGGGCATGCGCCCGCTCGTCGCCCATTGCCACCTCGGCCTCGGCAAGCTTTACCGGCGCACGGACCAGCGCGAGCAGGCCCGCGAGCACCTCACCAGCGCGACGGCGATGTACCGCGAGATGGACATGCGGTTCTGGCTCGCGCAAGCGGAGGCGGAGCTGGGAGGGCTTGCTTGAGCCCCTGCCCGCATGCCATGTTCATTCACCAGTCCGACTTCCACGATGTCGGGCACCGGCGTGCCATCACCACGATCAGGCGGCACTCCCTCCCTGGACAATGTCGGGGTCACCCTGGCGCGCCCCGACATCGACCTCGCTACCTGGCGAAGAGCTTCGCACCCACGGCGAACGCCCCATCGTCGACCCTGAGGAGATCCGCCCTGTCCTGGAGCGGGGCCTGAAGGTCGTGAAGCAGGGAAGACTCGCGCTCATCGGCACGGTGACGCAGACGAGGTGAGCTTATGCAGCGGTGCGACCACCACGACTGGACCTCAGAGACGTACGTGGAAGAGTGGGTGAGGCGGCAGCAGTCCGAGGACCCCGCGCGGGCCGAGCGCTTCCAGTTGATGTGCGATCTCTTTCCGTTCCCACCTGATGCCACGGTCACCATCTTGGATCTCGGTGCCGGCTACGGGCCCGTGAGCATGTTCATCCTCGACCGGTATCCTCGGGCGACCTGTATTGCCCAGGACGGTTCCGAGCCGATGCTGAATCGCGCACGGACTCGCATGGCCAGGTATGGGGAGCGCTTCACAACGCATCAGTCCGACCTCTTTGAGACCAACTGGATGCCTCGACAGTTCGGCCCCTTTGCTGCCGCCGTCTCATCCAGCTGCCTTCACAACCTTCGGGACTTCAAGCGCATCGGCGAGATCCATGGCGAGGTCCGCGGGCATTTGCAGTCGGACGGCGTCTTCCTGAACTTGGACTTGATCAACGCCCCGACGGCCGGGCTACAGCAGCGGTACGTCAGTGTCGCAGCCGCCCGACGCGAGCGCGAGGGGACCTCGGGGGTGGAGGTAGAGGCGATGGTCCGAGGTGGAGGACGATCCCGAGCGGAGGGCGCCACTGGCCCCTTTCCCGCCAGCCTGGACCAACACCTGGCGGCCCTGAAAGCCGCGGGGTTCAAAGACATCGACTGCTTCTGGAAAGATCTGCGCCGGGCCCTCTTTGGTGGGTACGCATAGCCCTGATCATCCAGAAGGAGGTCCGCTCATCGTCCTCACCGATGCCCAGGCGCGCGACTGGGTCCGGCGCGTCGAGCGCGCTCTCCAGTTCGGGGAGGACTTGCTCAGACGGTTGCGGAAGGCGCCGTAGGCCACGCGTCTCGTCACACCGCCGCCACGCCCTCCACCTCGATCAGGAAATCCGGGTGGAACAGGCTCTTGACCACGATCAAGGTGCTGGCCGGAAGCTCCCCTTGAAACACCTCGCTGCGCGTCTCGGCCACAGCGGGGAAATCCTCGATCTTGGTGATGTAGGTCGTGATCTTCATGAGGTTCCCGACGTCGCCACCCGCCGCCCGCAAGACCTGGCGAAGGTTCTGGAATGTTTGCCGCGCCTGGGCGCGCACGTCGCCCCTTCCGACGATGTTGCCACTGGCATCCCAGGCCACCTGGCCGGAGATGTAGAGCAGCCGACCGCCCTCCATGCGTGTTCCCATCTTGTAGTTGGCCACCGGCCTGGCCTCGGGCGTCGCGATCGTGCTGAACGGCATCGTCGGTCCCCTTTCTATGCCACGGCCGCGATCACTTCGATCTCCACCAGGAACTCCGGCCGAGCCAGCCCCGGGATCTCGACCAGGGTCGAGGCCGGGTAGTCGCCCTGGTAGAAGGCGCGACGCACAGGGGTGCCGTGCTGGCGCCAGGAGTCGATACTGAGCACCCAGGTGGTCTCCTTCACCGCGCTGGCCGGCGGCGCCCCGGCGGCGCGCAGCACATGGCCGATGTTCTCGTAGATCTTCTCCGCCTGACGCCGCCAGTCGCTCACGCCCGCCACCGAACCATCGGGGTTGTTGGCGACCTGACCGGCCAGGTAGAGTAGGCGGCCACCGTTGACGATGACCCCCTGGTGAAAGTCGCCCGGGTGGCTTTCCACGTTGAACTTTTCCAGCGGAGGCTTCCCGGGAGTGGAGCCGGCGAGATCCACCAGGAGCTCCACCTCGATGAGCATGGCGGGGTCGGCCAGTCGACGCACCACCAATCCAGTCGAGGCCGGACGGGCGCTGCCGAAGAACTTGGCGCGCTCGGCCCGGCCGCTGGCGTTGTACGCGTCGATGTCGGTGACGTAGACGAGCTGCTTGACGACACCGTCGAACGTCGCGCCGGCGTGGGCCAGGACGGCTTCGAGGCGCTCGAAGGCGCGACGGGTCTGGGGCGCCATCCCGCCGGCCGCGAGACTGCCGTCCGGATTTCTCCCGGTCAGCCCGGCGGTGAACAGCATTCTCGCGGGGTTGACGCTGACCCCGGGCATGAAGCCACGTCCCCGCTCGACAGGGCGCTCGGCCAGTATGTCTCGGCGATCCATGGTGCCTCCTCCCTCAGAAGGGTGGCGCCGCGTGACGAGTGCCGAAGGATGAGTCGCGATAGCCTCGCGCAGGAGATACTGCTCCAGCGATGACAGCGCAGTCAACGGGCACGGCGATCTGCCTGCATGCGGCCAAGCGAATGGAGCCGGCGCGAAGTCCCGTCGCCCGGGCGGCGAGCCGAGGCGGCCGTCCGCGGGCTCACCTGCCTCCTTGACCGCGCCCCGTAGTCGGAGCAGGATTGCCAGGGGTCAGCGGGATCGCCGTGAGCCAGAGTTACTCATACGCTCCTGACAGGAGATAAGGCGTGAGCAGAATCGACCTTGCCATCGGCATTGGCGGCGCGGCAGGCCAGGGCATTGCCACGCCCGGCGACATTCTGGCGCGGATCTTCGTCCGCCGGGGGCTCCACGTGAGCGCCTACAATGCCTACCAGTCCATCATTCGCGGCGGCCACATCTTTCTCACCCTCCGCACGAGTGACCAACCTGTCCTGAGTCACGGCGACACGATCGACGTGCTCATGCCGTTGAATCAAGACACGATGAATCGGCACCTGAAGCTGATGCGCGCCGGCGCGGCCGTGCTGTTCAACAGCGACACGATCAAGCCCGGTGCCGTTTCCGATGGCGTGCAGCTCTGCCCCTTTTCCGTTAAGGCGCTGGCCCCCACGATCAGGGGCGATCTCGTGCAAAACACCATCGCCTTGGCCGCGGTTCTGCGTTTGATCGGGGTGGAGTTCGGGATTCTCGAGGAGATCTTGACGCTTCAGTTCAAGCGGAAAGGTGAGGCCGCCGTGGCTGAAAACGTGAGCGTCGCTCGCGCGGGCTACGACCACGCGGCCGCGCATTTCACGGCGTTCCCGTTCTCCCTCCCCGATACCGGCAGGAGACTGGCGTTCTTCGAGGGTAACCAGGCCCTCGCCATGGGCGGCGCCGCCGCCGGGGTGCGCTTCTACTGCGCCTATCCCATGAGCCCTTCGTCCGGCGTGCTGCACTGGATGGCCCGGCACGCGCGTCGACTCGGCATCATGGTTCGCCAGGTCGAAGACGAAATCGGCGTGATCAACATGGCCATCGGGGCGGCTCATATGGGCTGCCGCGCCATGTGCGCGACCTCCGGGGGCGGCTTTGCCCTGATGAGCGAAGCCCTCGGCTCGGCCGCCATGATGGAAATCCCCGTCGTCTGCATCAACGTCCAGCGGGCCGGACCCGCCACGGGAGTGCCCACCAAGACCGAACAGGGCGATCTCTGGCAAGTGCTGGGCGCCGGGCAGGGAGACTACCCTCGGATCATCGTGGCCCCTACGAACATCGCCGACTGCTTCAAGATCGTCCCGCGGCTCTTCAACCTGGCCGACAGATTTCAGTGCCCCGGGATCATCCTGTCCGATTTGCTTCTGTCCGAAGGCCGGTCGAGCATCGACCCCGCCGAGCTCGATTTCAACGTGCCCATCGAGCGCGGCGACGTCATCGGCCTCAACGGTGACGGGCCGCCCGTGAACGGCGGCTTCAAGCGCTACCTCATCACCGAGAGCGGCGTCTCGCCCCGCGCGTTGCCGGGGACTCCCGGGTACGCGCACGTGGTGGCCACCGACGAACACGACGAGGACGGTGTGTTGATCAGTGATGAATTCACGGACCCCCACAAGCGTCAAGCCATCCACGAAAAGCGGATGCGCAAGATGGACGGGGTCCTTTCCCTCTTGGAGCCACCCGAAGTCCATGGGGCGGCCGACGCTCCCGTCATCTTGGTAGGCTGGGGGTCGACCGAAGGGGTCATTCGCGAGGCCATCCAACAGCTGGCCGCCGAAGGCATCGCGGCCAACAATCTCCAGATCAAGTGGCTGGTCCCGCTTCATGCCGACGCGATCCTGGCCATCCTCTCCGCCGGCAAGAAAGTCATCATGGTCGAGAACAACTACAGCGGCCAGTTCGCGCGCTACTTGAGATCGGAGACGGGCATCGTCGCGGATGGTCACATCCGAAAATACGATGGGGAGCCGTTCATGCCGCACCACCTCGTGGATGGCGTCAAGGCCATCCTGGCCGGCTCGAAAACACACTACGTGCCCGTGCACGAGATCCAGGTCTGAAGGAGGCCGCCATGGCCGTGATTGAAAGCAAAGCGACCACCCAGGGTCAGCCCGCGCTCAAGACCGAACGCGCGAAGGTGACGGTCAGGGACTTGAAGGGCAAGGTGGATCCCGATTGGTGCCCGGGGTGCGGCGACTTTGGCGTGCTGGCCGCCCTGAAGCAAGCGATCGCCGAGCTGGGGCTCCAGCCCCATGAGGTCATGACCATCAGCGGCATCGGCTGCTCGTCGAACCTGCCCGGGTATATCAATACCTACGGCATGCACACCTTGCACGGCCGCGCCTTGGCGGTGGCCACCGGCGCGCAACTGGCCAATCACGAGCTGAAGATTGTCGTCACCGGCGGAGATGGCGACGGCTACGGCATCGGGGGCAATCACTTCGTCCACTCCATGCGCCGCAACGTCGACCTGACCTATCTCGTCATGAACAACCAGGTCTATGGACTGACCACCGGTCAGCTGTCCCCCACCAGCATCAAGGGCATGCAGACCAAGAGCACGCCCTTTGGCAGCGTGGAAAACCCCATCAACCCGATCCCTCTGGCCCTGGCCGCCGGGGCGACCTACGTCGCCCGGGGATTCACCGGTCAGCAGAAGCACCTGGTCGAACTGATCAAGGGGGGCATCCAGCACAAGGGCTTTGCCCTCATCGACATCTTCAGTCCCTGCGTCACGTACAACCACGACAACTCGTATGACTTTTTCAAGCAGCGGACCCGCAAGCTGGAGGAGATGGGCCACGCGCCGACCGACTTTCCGGGCGCCCTGGAGAAGGGCTATCTGTGGGGCGAGGTCATCCCGATCGGCCTCTTCTGGAAGCGCGAGGATCTGCCGGCGCTGGACCAGCTCGAGCCGGTCCTCGGCGAAGGCGGCCCGCTGGCCCACCGGCCGCTGGGCGTGGCCCCGAAAATCGCGCAAGCGCTCATCCAAGAGTTGATGTAGCCGTCGCGAGACCTGCTCGAAAAACCCGCCGGCGAGCGGAGCTGCGCGCCCCACTGGGCGACGCTGCACAGTTTCCGCTTTCTTGACCCCATCCGTGCCAGGGGCTACTGTCGGCGCACGTCAACCGCGGTCTCGGGGGGCCTCCATGCAGTGTCCCGGGTGCCTGCACGCGAACAGTCGGGCGGCGAAGTTCTGTGAGAACGGCGGCGCGCCGCTCAGCCGGCGCTGCGCGAACTGCGGCACGACGCCCTCCGCCCTGGCCGCCCGCATGGAGCAGATGGCGATGCCGGGGTCGATCCTCATGACCCCGGCGACCTTGCGACTGGCCGAAGGCCGTGCGGGTCAAGCCGCTCGGCCTCGTCCCCGTGAAGGGGCTCGCCGAGCCGATCGAAGAGATTTGACCTTCACTCAGCGTTCTTGGAAAGGAACACCATGACGACGACGAAGACTCCGTTATCCGAAATCATCTCCGTCAGCGACCTCGCGTGGCAGGAGCGCCAGCCCGGGATCCGGACGAAGACCATCTGGGAGCATCCGGAGACCAAGCGACGGGCGGTCATGACTCGCATCGAGCCTGATGCGAAACTTCCGCTTCATCGGCACGTCGGCGATGAGCTGGTCTTCGTCATCGAGGGCGCGATCGCCGATGAGTTCGGGACGGTGACGGCGGGAAACATGGGCTACCGTCCGAATGGCTGTGTGCACACCGTATCGACCAAGAACGGGGCCACCCTGCTGGCGATCCTCACCGGCGGTGTTGAACCGGCCACCGAGAGAGCCAGCGCGCCGCCCTCGCAGATCTTCACCCTGAGTGATCTCCCGTGGATCGAGACGCGCGCGGGAGTCCGCCAGAAGCGGATCTGGGAGGATCCGGTGAATGCGCGGCGCGCCATTCTGGCGCGGTTCGAGCCAGGCGCTACGCTCCCTCCGCACCGTCACGTGGGGGATGAGCTGATCTTCATCGTCGAGGGCGCGAATGCCGACGAATCGGGCGCCGTGACCACGGGCAACATGAACTACCGGCCCAACGGTTGCGTCCACACCGTGACGACGCACAATGGCGCTACCGTGTTGGCCGTTGTCTGGGGTCGTACGGAGCCCGTCTAGAGTGAGGCGCCCGACATGAGCGTGGGTCTCGAGGGAGGACGACCGATGAAGCTCCTCGCCGTGCTCCTGGCTGTCTTCGCCATGGCCGTCCCCGCCGCGCCGGCCACCGCGGCGCCCGAGGGGCAGGTGACCTGGGCCCTTCACATCTCGCTCGCCCCCACCTGGTTCGACCCCGCGGAGACCCCGGGGATCGGCACGCCGTTCCTGGTGCTTTACGCCCTGCACGACGCCATGGTGAAGCCCATGCCCGGCAACGCCGTCGCGCCGAGCCTGGCCGAATCCTGGAGCGCGTCGAAGGACGGGCTCGTCTACGAGTTCGTCCTGCGCCAGGGCGCCCGTTTCCACAACGGCGATCCCGTCACCGCCGAGGACGTGAAGTTCTCCTTCGAGCGGTATCGGGGGGCCGCGTCGAAGCTCCTGAAGGACCGCGTCGCGGCGATCGAGATCCCGGACGCGAGCCGGGTGCGCTTCCGGCTCAAGGAACCCTGGCCCGACTTCATGACCTACTACGGAAGCCTGGCCACCGGCGCCGGATGGATCGTGCCCCGGAAGTCCCTCGAGAAGGTCGGCGACGACGGCTTCAAGAAGGCTCCGGTGGGGGCGGGCCCCTACCGGTTCGTCTCGTTCAACCCAGGCGTCGAGCTGGTGCTGGAGGCCCACGAGCCCTACTGGAGGAAGGTCCCGAGCGTGAAGCGCCTCGTCTTCAAGTCGGTGACGGACGAGACCACGCGCCTGGCCATGCTCAAGCGCGGCGAGGCTGACGTCGTCTACCTCCTCCAGGGCGAGCTGGCCGAAGACGTGCGGCGCACGCCGGTGCTCACCCTGCGCCCCGTCCCCATCGTGTCGACCCACTGGCTCGTCTTCGTCGATCAGTGGGATGCGAAGTCGCCCTGGGCGGACCGGCGCGTCCGCCTGGCCGCCAACCATGCGATCAACCGCCAGGCCATCAACGAGGCGATCACGCTCGGATTCTCGCGGATCACCTGGAGCATCATTCCCCAGACCTTCGACTTCTACTGGCAGCCGCCCGCCTACGCCTACGATCCCGCCAAGGCCAAGCAGCTTCTGGCCGAGGCCGGCTACCCGAAAGGGTTCGACGCAGGGGACCTCTGGTGCGATGCCGCCACCGCCACCATGAGCGAGGCGACGGCGGGCTTCCTCCAGGCGGCGGGCATCCGCGCCAGGGTGAGGCCGCTCGAGCGGGCGGGCTTCTTCAAGGGGTACCAGGAGAAGACGCTGAAGAACCTTGTCTACAGCATCAGCGGCGCCTTCGGGAACGCGGCCACCCGCCTCGAGGTCTTCGTCGCCTCGGGTGGGCCCTACGTCTATGGCAGCTATCCCGACATCGACGGGCTCTTCCGGGAGCAGGCCGGCGAGCTGGACCGGAAGCGGCGCGAGGCGATGCTCAACCGGATCCAGCAGCTCATCTACGACAAGGCCGTGTATGCCCCGATCTGGGAGCTGGGCTTCATCCACGCGCAGGGGCCCCGGGTGGCGGAGTCGGCCCTCGGGCTCATTCCGGGCTGGGCGTTCTCGGCGCCCTACGAGGACGTGAAGCTGAAGGGCAAGTGAGGAAGGAGGCGTCCATCGTGAGAACGAATCGAGGCCTCTTCACGGCGGTGCTCGTCGTCTCGATCCTGGCCCTTGGGGTCCTGCCGGCCGCGGCAGCGCCGGAGGGACAGATGACCTGGGCCGTGCACGTCTCGCTCGCGCCCACCTGGTTCGACCCCGCGGAGACCTCCGGGATCATCACGCCCTACTTGCTCCTCTACGCGCTGCACGACGCGATGGTGAAGCCGATGCCGGGCAATCCGATGGCGCCCAGTCTGGCCGAGTCGTGGAGCGCATCGCCTGACGGGCTCGTCTACGAATTTGTCCTCCGCCGGGGGGTGAAGTTCCACAACGGCGACCCGGTCACCGCCGAGGACGTCAAGTTCTCGCTGGAGCGTTACCGGGGCGCGTCCCACAGGACGCTCAAGGACAGGGTGGCGGCGATCGAGACCCCGGATCCCGGGCGCGTTCGCATCCGCCTCAAGCAGCCGTGGCCAGACTTCATGACGTTCTATACGGACGCCACCGGCGCCGGCTGGATCGTGCCCAAGAAGTACGTGGAGAAAGTCGGCGACGAAGGCTTCAAGAAGGCCCCGGTGGGTGCCGGGCCGTACAAGTTCGTGTCGTTCACGCCCGGCGTGGAGCTAATTCTAGAATCGTTCGATCAATATTGGCGGAAAGCCCCGAGCGTGAAGCGGCTGGTCTTCAAGGCCATCCCGGATGAGTCCACGCGCCTGGCTGCCCTGAAGCGGGGTGAGGTGGACATGGCCTATGCCGTCCGCGGCGAGCTGGGCGAGCAGCTCCGGCGCACTCCGGGCCTGGCCCTCAAGCCGGTGGTGGGGCAGGCGACGTTCTGGATCTATTTCACCGACCAGTGGGAGCCGAAGTCGCCGTGGCACGACCGGCGCGTGCGCCTGGCCACCAACCTGGCCATCGACCGCGCGGCGGTGAACCAGGCGGAGCTCTTGGGGTTCGCCAAGATCACGTGGAGCATCATCCCGAGGAATTTCGAGTACTACTGGCAGCCGCCCGCCTACGCCTACGATCCCGCCAGGGCCAAACAGCTCCTCGCCGAGGCCGGGTACCCCAACGGCTTTGACGCTGGTGACTACTCCTGTGACGCCGCGTTCACCAACATCGCCGAGCCCGTGATCAACTATCTCAGGGCGGTTGGTGTCCAGGCGAAGCTCCGGCCGCTCGAGCGGGCCGCGTTCTTCAAGGGATACTCCGAAAAGAAGTACAAGGGCCTCATCCAGGGGGCCAGCGGCGCCTTCGGCAACGCGGCCACCAGGATCGAGGCCTTCATCGCGGCGGGCGGCACCTATGCGTATGGGAGCTATCCCGACATCGACGGCCTCTTCCGGGAGCAGGCGAGCGAACTGGACCCCAAGCGGCGAGGGGCAACCCTCGAGCGAATCCAGCAGCTCATTCACGACAAGGTGATCATCGCGCCGATCTGGCTGAGTGCCGGCCTGAACGGTGTGGGGCCCAGGGTCGAGGAGTCGGGATTCGGGCTCATCGCCGGCTTCGCGTTCACCGCGCCGTACGAAGACCTAAAACTGAAGGGCAAGTAGGGAACTCATGCCAGCGTCCTCCCCGCTGCTGGTGGTGGAAGATCTCACGACGTCCTTCTTCACCCGCCAGGGCGTCACCAAAGCGGTGGACGGCGTCAGTTTCACGCTGCACGCCGGGGAGACGCTGGCGCTGGTCGGGGAATCGGGGTCGGGGAAGTCGGTGACCTGCCTCTCGCTGGTGCGGCTGGTCCCCGAGCCGGCCGGACGGATCGTCGGCGGCCGGGTGCTGTTCGAGGGAGAGGATCTGCTGCAGAAGACTCCAGCGGAGATGCGGCACGTGCGCGGGAAGCGGATCGCCATGGTGCTGCAGGACCCCATGACCTCTCTCAACCCAGCCCTGACGATTGGAACGCAGGTGAGCGAGGTCGTCCGGCTCCATCAGGGCCTGCGCGGCACCCCATTGCGCGAACGGGTGCTGGAGGCGCTGCGACGGCTGCGGATCTCTGCCGCTGACACGAGGCTCCGGCAGTACCCGCACCAATTCAGCGGGGGGATGCGGCAGCGGGTGTCGAGCGCCATCGCGCTGTCGTGTGCACCGCGCCTGCTCATCGCCGATGAACCCACCACCTCGCTGGACGTGACCATCCAGGCCCAGTATCTGGAGCTGCTCAAGGAGGTCCAGGCGGCGGCCGGGGTGGCCGTCATTCTGGTCACACACGATTTCGGCATCGTGGCCGCCAACGCCGACCGGGTGGCGGTGATGTATGCGGGGAAGATCGTGGAGATGGGGACCACCTTGCAGGTCTTCAACAACCCCGCCCATCCCTATACGGAGGCGCTCCTGCGCTGCCTGCCCGATGTGGAGCTGAAGCGCCAACAACTGGTCGAGATCGGAGGCCAGCCCCCTGATCTGGCCCGACTGCCGCCGGGCTGCTCCTTTGCGCCGCGCTGCCCCAAGCGGCAGCCCCGCTGTGACGAGGCGTTCCCGCCCTCGGTGGCCGTGGCGAGTGGCCATACGGCGCATTGCTGGCTGGCCCCTGCGGCCGACGGACGAGGCTGAGGTGGTGCTGCAAGGCATCGAGTTGAAGAAGTACTTCCCGGTGACGGGCGGCTTCGGCGTTGGCGGGGTGCGCGGATGGATCAAGGCGCTGGACGGCGTGAGTGTCCAGGTCGCCGAGGGCGAGACCCTGGGGATCGTGGGAGAGTCCGGCTCCGGCAAGACCACTCTGGCCAAGCTGTTCCTGCTCCTGCAACGCCCCACGGCCGGCGCTCTGCTCTTCGACGGCAAGGACATCCAGGCGTTCGGTCGCGACGACTTCGCGCGCTATCGCCGCGCGGTGCAGGCCGTCTTTCAGGACCCCTACAGCTCGCTGAATCCACGGATGCGGGTGGAGCACATCGTGGCCGAACCGCTCCCGCCGGACGACGGCCTGAGCGCCGTGGTGGCGCGCGAGCGGGTGCGCGACGTACTGGAGCTGGTTGGGCTCAGGCGAGAGAGTACCGCCCTCTACCCGCATGAATTCAGCGGTGGCCAGCGACAGCGGATCGCCATCGCCCGCGCCCTGGTGACGTATCCAAAATTCATCGTTCTGGACGAGCCCGTGTCGGCGCTGGACGTCTCCATCCG
>JBKPAK010000230.1:0-22637 GCA_046726415.1 Candidatus Methylomirabilota bacterium | reverse complement strand
GACTTGCACCCCACGGGAATGGTGGCGGCACCGCCGTTCTTCCAGTTGAAATCCCAGTTGAAATCGCTGTATCCCGCGAACCAGCCGGCCGGCAGATTGTAGGTCAGGGTGGGACTGACGATCAAGTTGCTCACGGAGAGCCGACTGGGGTCGCCAGCAAACGAGATCGGGTTCTATAAGATCGCGCCGACGGTCAGGTTCTTAATGCCCGTATAGATGGCCGCCACCGTGGGGCCGAGCTGCCACTTGCCCTGGCCGAGAGGCCTGGAGGTTGCCGTCGGGAACACGAAGGCCGGCCCGAAGCCCCACTTGCCCCAGGACTCGGTAATGGTGACGAGGTCGAACAACTGAAAATATCCGCCAGTCCCGTTACGCCCACAGGATCGGCCGCGGTGAATTGTTGGACTGGGAGGTCAGCGACCAGAGGCTCGTGACCGGGTTGCAGAGCGCCCTGTTCAAGTCTGTGTTGGATAGCCCTTCCGGGTGCTCGGCCCTTGCCGGGTCGCGCGCCGCATCCATGGCCTCCGTGCCGGACGCTCCGGCGGCCTGTGCGACCTGTCCGACGGCGAGCGAGCTGGAGCGTGTATCCCCTAGGCCGGAGGGGTCTAGCCTGCCAACGCCGAGCTCGTACGTGGGCGTCGCGCCAGGATTCGTCACGGCCCTGGTCAACACCTCCTGCGAGTCGTCGTTACTCCACGATGGTGTTACCGCCCCGAGAACCAGGACCGCCGCCACGGTCAGCCGCCAGCCGCACACCCCGTCCCCCATCTACGCCTCTCCAGCAGCGCCTACGGGTCGAACGCGAAGATGCGCTTCCAGTCGTTCTTCATGCTGATGACGTTCCAGCCGCGCTTCTTGGCCTCGTCGTAGAACGCCTGGGTAAAGGCGCCGACCCGGGTGGCCGGCAGCCCTTGGGCGGGCCCGTACGCATACTCACGCTGCGCGTCGTCGTGGAGTACCAGCATCATGAGCCGGGCGCCGTCGCCCGCCTGCGTGTACTCCAGCATCTGCCGGTCGCCGGTGGAATTGCCGAAGGCCGCGTACGGGCGGCGCCCGATCATCAGGTGAATGCCTTCCGGCTTGCCGGCGTTATTGTCGTTCAGGAGGAGCCTCGGCTCCTTGGTGAGAAACGGGCGTCGGTCCTTGGCATAGCTGTACTTCGTGCCCCCCGCCGTGCCCACCACCTGCTCGGGCGGGATGCCGTAGACCTGCTCGGAATACACGCGCACGAAGTCCTGGCCGCCGCCGGTCACGATGTAGGTCTTGTAGCCGTTGTCGCGCAGGTAGCGCAGCACCTCCTGCATCGGCTGGTACGTGAGCTCGGTGTAAGGCCTCTTCCAGCGCGGGTGCTTGGCGGCCGCTAGCCACTTCTTGGCCTCGGCGTTGAACTCCTCCACAGTCATGCCGGTGAGGGTGGCGGCCAAGATCACTTCGAGGTCCTTCATCGAGAGCTTCGCCATCGCTTCCCGGTTGCCGGAGAGCACGGTCTTGAACGGCTCTACGTTCTTCAGCTCAGGCTTCTTCGCCACCACCGCCGGCACCCGCTCCAGGCAGTAGACCACCTGCGTGTACATGGGATGCGAGACCCACAGCGTCCCGTCCTGGTCGAAGGTGGCGATGCGCGCTTCCGGCGAGACGAACTTCGGACTCGCCTTGTCGGTGGTGGCCTGCACAAACTCGACGATCGCCTTCTTGGCCGGCCCGTCGTTCCATGACGGCAGGGGGTCGGTCTGCGCGAATGCCGGCGCGCTGGCACCGAGCCAGACAGCCAGCCCCACCAGAAGACGGATTCGATGACGCCTGGTGCCGGATGTCATGCCTCACTCCTTTCTCATGATCCGCTCGTGTGTTAGTTGCTGGGGGGCGACAGGCTCTCCAGCTCCTTCAGCCGCTTCAGGGCTGCCGCGGCCTTCAAGGTCGTGTAGTTGATGTTGGCGGCATTCAGGCTGCTCCCCTCCTGGAACGGAAACTCGGGCACGGTGACCAGAAAGTCCTTGAGCTTCTGCTGAACGGGCACGAAGAGCCAGATGTTGTCCTGTCCCTCGCCAAAACTCCAGCCGGCGGACAAGGATTGATCCGGCGCTGATCTCGAGACAATCTCAGCTCAATGATCATCCTCCTGTTCAACCTGCTTCATCTCTTTCCCCTTCCTCTGCGGCGGCCCCCGCCAGCTCGCCCTCGAGAACCTCGCCTTGCGTCACCAGGTCGCCGTGTACAAGCGAACGGTGGGCCGGCCCCGGCTGCGCACAGCGGATCGCCCGTTCTTCTCTGAAGCGGTTTGTCAAGAGCACTGCTTGTTGGTCGTATCAGCTCCTTCGCTCTGCGCCTCCTCCGTGAGGGCGATCAACGCGTGTGGGTCGTGCCCGCTGTGCGAGGTTTGTCATCCTTCTCTTCGCGCTGTCAGTGGCGAGTGGCGACTCGCCCGCGCATGATGGTGATCCGATCGGGCGGCGGCGCCATCTGGGTCACGGCCCTCAACATCAGCCAAGAAAAGCCGCGCGCTCACCGCCCATCCACCTCGTCGCCCAGCGGAGCGGCCGATCAGTCTGACTCGTCCTCTGGCCGTCTAGGCGGCCCGGCGGGCCGGCAGTGCCCATCGAGGTTGAGAGCGCGGCGGTTTGCACTCCACTCCAGGGCGGGCTCCGTCGCCTCCAGAGGCCAATACCGGGCGATCGGGATGCGGAGCGGCGCAGCGCTGGCGCAGCGTCATCATTGTCGCGGCGCTCTCCGGGCGACGCTGCGCTCCGCATGTCTGATGCGCGTGACCGGCCAGCCGCCGCGCGCGAGTCCAGGAGCATCTCCACCTTGAGCAGCACGCCTCGTCATGCGGCCGAGGTCACGGCCGTCGGCGACCGTCACATCGTGGTCGAAGTCACGGGCGGCTTTGCGATCATCTGTCATGCGAGGAGTCTCGGGGCTTGGAAACACCCACTCGCTCACGTGCGCCTCAAGCTGGCCGCGGAGGATCTTCTGCTCCTCGGCGCTCAGGATGACGGGGCGAGCGCCCTACTTCGCCTTGGGCAGCATCACCACGCCCTGCTCCAAGTGGACGTGCTCCCGCCGGAGAGTGCGGAGTCCAGTGCAGGCGGAAGCGGCGCCGCTGCCAGGCAGGAGGGCGCAGAAACAGCGTAGTGATCATGCGCGAAGCCCTCTCCGACCAAGAGTCCGGGGCTGTGTTGCGTCATCCCGCCCCGCAAAGGTCAGGCCGACACAGATCACCTTGGCGAGGATCACGTTCCGGTTCCGGCTCCCATAGCTGTGCAATGGCCACACCGAGTCCGCCGCTCGCGCGGTAGGCATGGAACGGCCTCTCCGCGAAGAGGGCGCCGAACGCCACTGCGCCGTAGACCACGGTCTTGTATGACACTGCCGTGACGAGGGCGCGCCTGGCGTCGAACCGGGTGCCGGCGCGAGTATGGTCCAAGGTCACCACGATCTTGGCGGCGATGACGGCGCTGACCACCGTCGCGGAGAGAGCATACGATTCGATGTGATAGTCGGCGAGGAAGAGCTTCTTCAGCGTCAGGATTATGCCGAAGCAGCAGAAAAAGTAGAGAGTGACGAAGCCGACGGCCTTAACCTCGCGCCCTATCACGGCGCGCCAATTCGTCGACCTGCTCATCGGCAATCCTGGTGCGAGTCAACCGCACTAGCGACGCGCAAGCTCACGCTCGCCCAAACGGCAAAGGAAGGTGCCACGATCCACCAGACCCATGGATGCCCGCGACATGTCGTGAACTGTCATGACATCCCGTGGTGCAACCGTCGACGACCTTAGCGACCACATGTCATCTCCTTCCGGCGCCGGTTGCCTCCTGACGGAACGCAGCCGCCTTGCCGACCTCCAGGAATTGCTTGGCGTCCAGGAGGCCATAGAGCTGGATGGTCTTGGCCACGACCCCGGTCCAGCCGGTCTGGTGACTCGCCCCCAGCCCCGCCCCGTTGTCGCCGTGAAAATACTCGTAGAAGAGGATGAGATCGCGCCAGTGGGGATCGGACTGGAACGTCTCCGTGCTGCCGTACACGGGTCGCCGGCCGCGCTCGTCGCGCAGGAAGGTCCGGGCGAGACGATCGGAGATCTCCTTGCTGACCTCGAAGAGGTTCATCATGGTGCCGGACCCCGTGGGACATTCGATCTTGAAGGTGTCACCGTAGTACAGGTAGTACGTCAGGAGCGCTCGGATGAGGACGGCGTTCACGGGGAACCACACCGGCCCCCGCCAGTTGGAGTTGCCGCCGAACATGCCGGTATTCGACTCCGCCGGCAAATAGTCGACCCGATATTCTTGGCCGCCTATCCGGAAGACGTAGGGGTGCTGCTGATGGAACTTCGAGATCGAACGGATGCCGTAGGGACCCAGGAACTCGTTCTCATCCAGCATCCTCGAGAGGATCCGACGGAGGCGCTCCGCGCTGACCAGGGCAATGATCCCGCGCTCGGCCACGCCGAGGTGCTCCGGGCCCGTGGGGTGAATGGACTGCAGGAGTTCGGGCATCTGGCGCAGGCGTGCCAGAAATCCGGCCGTGGCCCGCGGAACGCGGTCGCGCTGCCATTTCTCGACCACCGTGGTGGCGCCGAGGGGCAGGAGTCCCACCATCGAGCGCACCTTGAGTCGCGTGGCGCTGCCATCTGGAAGCCGCAGTAGGTCGTAGTAGAAGCCGTCCTCCTCGTCCCACATCCCGTTCGATCCGGGTCGGTTCATGGCCGCGGCGATGTAGCAGAAATGCTCGATGAACTTGAAGGCCATATCCTCGTAGGTGCGGTCGTGGGTGGCGATCTCCACGGCGAGCTCCGCCATGTTCTGGGTGAAGAGGGCCATCCACGCGGTGCCGTCCGCCTGCTCCAGGTAGCCCCCGGTGGGCAGGGGGGCGCTGCGGTCGAAGACGCCGATGTTGTCGAGGCCGAGGAAGCCCCCCTCGAACACGTTCTTGCCGAATCGGTCCTTGCGATTCACCCACCAGGTGAAGTTCAGCAAGAGCTTGTGGAAGGCCGACTTGAGGAAGTCGATGTCGGCCTCGCCGCGCAGGGCTTGCTCGGTGCGATGCAGGAACAGGGTGGCCCAGGCGTGCACCGGCGGGTTCACATCGCTGAAGTTCCACTCGTAGGCGGGGATCTGTCCGCTGGGATGCAGGTAGAGCTCCTTGAGAATCAGCTCCATCTGATGCTTGGCGAAGTCAGGGTCGACGATCGAGATCGGGAGCGTGTGGAAGGCGAGGTCCCAGGCCGCATACCAGGGGTACTCCCACTTGTCGGGCATGGAGATGATGTCGTCGTTGATCATGTGGAACCACTCCTGGTTCCGGGAGTGGCGGGCCCCGGGCAGGAGCGGATGGGCGTGGTGCTCCTCCAGCCACCGATCAGCGTCGAAGGAGTAGTACTGCTTGGACCAGAGCATACCGGCGATGGCCTGGCGCATGACATTGGCCGCGTCCGGTGAGACTGAGGGCGGGGTCACGGAGCGGTAGAACTCGTCCGCCTCCTGGAGACGGGCGGCCATGACCTTGTCAAACGCCGGCCCGAAGGGGGAGGCCCCCGCCGGGGCCTGGTCGGTGAGGCGCAGGCGCACGGTCACCGACTGGCCGGGGCCGATCACCAGCCGGTGGTGTGCTGCGACCTTGGTGCCGTGCCGCTTGGGGTTGACCGCCGCCTGCTGACCGCGGACCACATAGTCGTTGATGCCGTCTTTGACGTACGCGCTGGCGTTGGGGTGCTCAGGAAACAGCCGAGCGTTGTTCGTTTCATTCTCGGTGAAGAGCAGGGGCACATCGCCGTCACAGTACAGGTAGTATTGGCCGAGCGCCGGATGCGCTGCGGCAATCGCACGTGTGCCCGCCGGTCCCTCGATCTGCGTGAGCATCGGCTTCTCGGCCGGTTTGGAGATCCATGACGACCAGTCGTTGCGGAACCACAGGGTCGGTAGCACATGCAGCTCGGCCGCCGTCGGCCCCCGGTTGGCGGCGGTGATTTGCACCAGGATGTCCGGTGGGCCATTCTTGGCGTACTCCACGAAGACGTCGAAGTAACGGTCGTTCTTGAAAACGCCCGTGTCGAGCAGCTCGTACTCCATCTCGTCGCGGGTGCGCCGCCGGTTCGTCTCCACCAGGTCCAAGTAGGGATAGGCCGCTTGAGGATACTTGTAGAGATACTTCATGTAGGAGTGTGTCGGCGTGCTGTCGAGGTAGAAGTAGTACTCCTTCACGTCCTCGCCGTGGTTCCCCTCGCTGTTGGTCAGGCCGAAGAGGCGCTCCTTGAGAATAGGGTCCTTGCCGTTCCACAAGGCGAGGGCAAAGCAGAGCCGCTGCTTGTCGTCGGAGAGGCCGGCCAGGCCATCCTCGCCCCAGCGGTAGGCGCGCGAGCGCGCCTGGTCATGGGTGAAGTAGTTCCAGGCGTCGCCGTTGTCGCTGTAGTCCTCGCGCACCGTTCCCCACTGACGTTCGCTCAGATAGGGACCCCACCTTCGCCAGGGGACCACACCGTCGCGCGCCTCGGCGAGGCGCCGCTGCTCCACCGTGTCAAATGTCGCCATCGTCTCGCTCCTCTGGCGTTACGCCGACTCCTCCGAGGCGCCCAGCACCACGGCTACCCGCTCGAGCCCCTCTCGCGTTGCGATCGTGTCGAACCAGACCTCGGGCCGGTGGGTGGACACTTCCATCACGACCAGAGCTTCCGGTAGTCTTCCGAGCGCAGGTAACGCTCGAGATCATCCCAACTGGCCCACTCCTGGACCAGGGCCAGCACCGCGGGGTCCTCGAGGTCCTGGTAAACTCCGCAAGCAAGGCAGCCGCCCCTGACCCGAGCGGGCTCGAGCAGGCCACGGAAAAGGCGGTACACCTCGTCATGCTTGCTCGGAAGGACGTGGATCCGGAGACCGCATGCGATCATAGCAGCATCCACTATCGGCCGCCGTGTTCCTTGATCGCCGCCTCGATCTGCCTCTTCACCGCGTCCAGGTTGAAGAAGGCCGGGTCCTGCATCGGTGGGTAGTCGATGGCGGTCTTGGCGAGTTCCGCCAACGCCCGTGAGAAGAGTCTCACCATTGACCGCGGTAAATCGCTCGAACGGATCCTGACGGAGGTTCACGATGGTGGGTATATCGGCATACAACTCGGGCCTGTCCGGCCAGCCGGTTGCTCGTAAAACCGGAACTTCATGTCGTCGATGCGAATCGCTCCGAGCTTGGGCCCGCCGAAGTAAAAGATCTCGTGACGTGCAGACGGTCCCTTGCCCAGCAGCAGGTCTAGCTGGTTGTAGCCGTCGAGGTGGTTCTTGTAGGTCCGGTCGCCGACCTTCACGCCTTTCAGAAGCTTGTTGGTGATGTCCGGATCGCCGGCGGTGGCGACGAACGTCGGGCCCGCGGGCGACTGGTGGACTTTACTCTTCAATGGTCGAATCCGAGAACTCCTGCGGCTCGAACTCGGCCTTTTCTTGAGCCGAGATCTGGGCCGCCTGCTCGGCGCTCAACAGTTGCCGGTACTGGGCGTACTGCTTGGGGCTGCCCACGTACACGCACTTGCAGGGATCGGGTTCTGCGTACGCGTAGACCGTGCCGCCGCTTTTCCGCTTCCACGGTATGACCTTGTACGGGGTGAGCGTGTTCAGTTTAGCCATGCGTTCCGGCGTGTCGGCCTTGAGGACCTTGAACCCCGCCTGCGTCAACAAGCTCGTCGTTTCGGAGGCTCGGTCGCGGCGCATCGCGGTGCATCCGCCCAATGCGGTCACGATCACAACCGCTGACAGCACGATCCTCGTCAGAGATGGGTGTGCCATGGTGTCTCCCCTTTCTCCGGTCGAATGCGGTTTACTTCGTCACGCTTGCCCGGAAGGATGTGGAGCCGGAGACCGCACACGATCATGACAGGACGTATGGGCAAAATCAGTGCCGAGCCGGGGGATGATCTCCTCCGGCCACGCTCGTTCGCGCCGGAAACTGCCTATTGAAAGAACAGCCAGAGGTCGGCCGGATACGTTCAGCGGGATCATCAGGTTGGATCGAAGGCCGACACGAGCGCTGTACTCTCTCTCACGCACAGCCTCCTCCGGGAGATCCTCAAGTAGCCTGGAGCAGGCGACCGTCTCGCCCCGTAGCAGCGTCCCCGTATACCAGGGGAGCTCCTCGCTCACCAGTATGCCGGTGAAGCGTGGGAACCCTTCCCTCGCCCACGAGTGGGTGGCAATCAACTCCTTCCCGCCCTGGGAGAACTCCAGGAGGATGGAGCGGTCCACCTCCAGCATCTCCACGATCTGCTGCAGGCTTTGCTCGATCTCCTGGTCCCCCTAGCGTATTGTCCACGATCTTCAAGAGCTTGATGGAGCACGCTCCTCGCGAGGCTTGATTCCGACTGAATAGCAGTGCAAGGCGAGCGCCAAGGCAAGGTGCGCTGGAGGTCAGGCGGATGATGGAGACGTCGCCTTCCAGTCTGAAGTCCACGGGAAGGCAGGCATGCCGCCCAGAGAACCCCTAGTCGTGCTCGCCGGCGGGGTCTAGCCGTGAGCATCGCGGCGCGGGCTCGAGGAGGCCGGCCGGATCCCCAGCTTCTTCATCCGCGAGTAGAGTGTGCTCGCGTTGAGCCCGAGCTGTTCGGCTGCGCTTCCCAGGCCCCGGACGCGCCCGTGGCAGGATTCGAGGATGCGGCGGATGTGGTCGCGCTGCACGTCGGCGAGCGTCCAGGCGTCGGCCGCTTCCATGCTTGCGGGAGGCGGCGTCCGCGTGTCGTCGCCGAGCTGATCGAGGAGAAGCACGGGCCCGGGGGAGAGGATGATGGCCCGCTCGAGGACGTTTCGCAGCTCGCGCGCATTACCTGGCCAGGCGTAAGTGATGAGCCGATCCATGGTCGGCGCCGTCACACGCTCGATCTTCTTACCGAGGGTGGCGTTGAGCTGGCCCAGGAAGTACCACACGAGCAGGGGGATGTCCTGCTTGCGCGCGCGCAGCGGGGGGAGCTCGATGGGAAACACCTGGAGTCGATAATAAAGGTCCGACCGAAACTTCCCCTCGCGGGCGGCGGCCGAGAGAGTGCGATTCGAAGCGGCGATAATGCGAACATCGGCGCGGTGGGTGGCGGAGGAGCCGACCCGCTCGAACTCCCTTCCTGGAGCACGCGAAGAAGCTTGGCCTGGAGCTCGAGGGGCAGCTCGCCGATCTCATCCAGGAAAAGGGTGCCCCCGTGGGCCAGCTCGAACCGCCCGATCTTGCGGGAACCCGCCCCCGTGAAGGCCCCCTTCTCGTGACCGAAGATCTCACTCTCGATGAGAGTGGGGGGCAAGGCGGCGCAGTTCATCTTGACCAGCGTGCGGTCGCGTCGTGCGCTCTTGGCGTGGATGGCCTTGGCCACGAGCTCCTTGCCCGTCCCGGTCTCGCCCAGGAGGAGAACGGTCGCATCGGTCGGCGCGACCTGCTCGACCTGGAACAGTATGCTGCGCAGGGCCGGGCTCTCCCCGACGATGTCCTCGAACCCCTCGGTGGCGAAGGCACGTTCGCGCAGATATTTGTTCTCCACTTGCAGCTGCTCGCGCAGAGCCGTCACCTGGGCGAGGGTCGCGTGCAGCCGGCCCTCGTGCTCGCGCCGCAGGAGTGCCGCGGCGAGGATCGCCCCGATCAGGCTCATGCGCTCGACGATCGGCTGGGGCCAGGATCGGTTCACCCGTGTGGTGCCGAAGCTAAAGGCGCCGAGAAACTGGTCCCCGGTCACGATTGGGAAGACGGCCGCAGATTTCACCCCGTTCTGTCGCCACGTCTCGAGATCGGCCACTTCCGGGGGAAGGTCACCTTCTGCCGAAATGACCACCGGCGTGCGTTTCTGGCGGATCTGCGTGGCGAGCCACGGAGTGCGCTCGTCGGCGGACGTTCCGACGGGAAAGGGCGTCACTCCCGGGACGGCCACTGCGTGGCTCGTCCGCAGGATGCCGTCGGCCGGATCGACCAGACCCAACGTGGAGCGGTCGACCTCGAGCAGGTGCATCAAACGCGACAGCGTGTCGGTGATGCACGCGTCGAAGGATTCCAGCGGCTCCCTCAGGAGGGTGGCCGCGACACTCCCCAGGACCGCCTCGAAGCTGGCCCCCGTCGTCGGCGAAGTCGACAATCGGGCGTCGTCCATCAGGCCGCCTTCTCCGGTGACATATCGCCTCCCGTCGACATAGCGACTCAGTATAGTCGGGAGACTTGTTTCCTCGGAGCCCCGAAGGCCAAGAGACAGTGCCCGATCGCGCAATCAAGCTATCGATGCCAAGGGACAACGAGATCCAAGCTGCGACGACAGGGGACTTGGCACAGCCCTTTCATGCATTGCGATGCCATGCCCCTCAGGGGCCGGCGGGATCGCTTGAAGTGGGCTTCATCCGGATGAAGTAGGTGGCCGGCTGGAAGGATGGGGAAGAAGCGCGCATCTCGGCGCAAGGCAGGACCGCATACCGTGAATTCTGCGGGGCGGGCGCTGACGCCGTCGGCGGACTCGAAATCCGGCCGGCCCGGCCGGAGGCTCGTCGGCGTCGCCACCGGCGTGCTCGTGGCCATCGCGGTCGCCGCCACCTACCTTTGGGTCGGCGATCGCAGAGTGCCCTCGCGCGAGGCCACGCCGCCTGCGGCGAAACTACGTCGGCGGCGCCGTGTGCGCCGCATGCCACGCGAAGGAGCACGCGTTGTGGAGCCGCTCGCACCACGATCTTGCGATCCGCGAACTCGAGTTTCCGCGCCTGGGCTTCAACCGACTCGACGCTATTGATCATGTCCTGGTGGAGGCTCGCGACCGTATGCAATGAGGTACGCCGCGCTCATCCCGGCCCTGGGCTTTCCGGGTTTTCCGGTCGAGGCTGTCCTCGGCGCGGCTCCCCAGGCGGTCGGATCCCCAGCTTCTTCATCCGCGAGTAGAGCGTGCTTGCATTGAGGCCCAGGCGTTTGGCCGCATTCCCCGCGCCGCGGACGCGCCAATCGCAGAGCTCCAGGACCCGGACGATGTGGTCACGCTCCACATCCTCGAGTGATCGGACGCCGCCGGCGTCGGCCGGCGTGGCTACGGCGACCAGGGTGTCGGCGGGTTCCTCGATGAGGAGTACAGGCTCGGGCGAGAGGATCATGGCCCGCTCGAGAACGTTCCTCAGCTCGCGGATATTGCCCGGCCAGTCGTAGCGAAGCAGCCGCTCCATTGCCGACGGGGCGATCCGGTCGATCTTCTTGCCCAAGGCGGCCGCCAGCTGGCCGACGAAGTACCACACGAGCAGCGGAATGTCCCCCTTCCTCGCCCGCAGCGGGGGCACCTCGATAGGGAACACACGAAGTCGGTAATAGAGGTCGGCGCGGAAGGTTCCCTCGCGCACGGCGTCGGCCAGATCGCCGTTCGAGGCGGCGATGACGCGGACATTCACCTTGTGGGAGACGGGGGAGCCGAGACGCTCGAACTCCCCCTCCTGGAGCACCCGGAGGAGCTTCGTCTGCAGGGCAAGAGGGAGCTCCCCGACTTCGTCCAGGAAGAGCGTGCTTTGGTCGGCTAGCTCGAACCGGCCGATCGTGCGGGAGGCAGCGCCGGTGAACGCGCCCTTCTCGTGACCGAAGAGCTCGCTCTCGATGAGGGTGGGGGCGAGAGCGGCGCAGTTCACCTTGACGAGGACGCGATCGCGCCGGGCGCTCTTCGCGTGGATCGCCTTAGCCACCAGCTCCTTACCTGTCCCCGTTTCGCCCAAGATGAGCACGGTGGCGTCCGTGGGCGCCACCCGCTCCACCTGGAACAGGACGCTCCGCAAGGGGACGCTCTCGCCGACGATGTCCTCGAACCCCTCGGCGGCGAAGATGTCCTTGCGGAGATACTGGTTCTCTGCTCGGAGACGCTCGTGCAGCGCCTCGATCTCTGCGAGAGCCGTGCGCAGCGTCCGCTCGTGCTCTCGGCGCAAGAGGGCACCGGCGAGGACTTCGCCCACGAGACGCAGGCGGTCGATGAGCGGTTGCGGCCACGCGCGCTCTGCGCGCACGGTGCCGAACGAGAACACGCCGAGGAGCCGCCCCCCGCCCTCGATCGGAAAGACGGCGGCGGACTTCTGGCCAAGCCGGCCCCACGCCCCCCGATCGCTGGCCGCCTCCGGCGGGAAATCGCCGGCTCCGGAGAAGATGAACGGGATACGCGCGTCGACAATTTGAGTCCTGAGCCAGGGGAAATCGAGCTCCGAGGTGCCGAGCGGACCTGGCGGCAGCCCCTCGAGAGTCCAAGAGCGCGTGACGCGCAGCTTCCCGTCGGTCGGGTCGACGAGCGCGATGATGCCGCGCTCGACCTCCAGGCCCTTGACCAGACGCGACAGAGCGTCGGTCAGGTGCGCGTCCATGGACTCCGGCGGGGCGCCCAGGAGCTGTACCGCAATCTCCATCAGGAGCACTTCGAAGCTGACCCCGGGGTAAGACGGCTCCATGGGCGAGTCGAGATCTCGCCTCCCCGTCGACATATCGCTCTAGTATAATTCGCATGTCGCCGTCCGAGATCGCCCGCGGCGGGCTCGCTTTTGGCCAATGCCAAGTGCTTGATCTATAGGGTCGTCCGCGGTCTCGCCTCTTGGCACGAACCTTCCTCATGGTCAGCGACAATGACCGTTCGTGTCACGGCGATCGGGAAGGGCGAGTTCGTCATTCTGAAGGTGGACGGCCGGTTGGTGGGCGACGAACTGACCGAGGTCCTCGGCACCTACGAGGGGGAGATGGCGCGTCTGATTTTGGATCTTGCGGACCTGCAGTTCGCCGATCGGCGAGGTGTGAGCGCCCTGCGAGACTTGCGGGCGCGCGGGGTAACCTTCACGGGTGTCTCTCAGTACCTGCGCCTCCTGCTCGACGAGCCACCAGGACGGCCGGAACCCTGAAGCTTCGACGCGATGTACAGTGCAGCACACCTCAAAAGGAGGGCTTTATGCGACGTGCGGTGATCGGATTGGTGGCGGTCGGAAGTCTGGTTGCGCTGGTGGCTGGGCTCGCCTTGGCCCAGCCCAAGAAACCCGATGCGACCCTGGCCCTCACGGAGGGCACGGTGGGGGTCGGGATCGGGTTCAGCTGGGGCAAGGGGACGCTGACTTATCAGGGGAAGACCTATCCCGTCAAGGTCGAGGGGCTATCTGTCGGAGACGTGGGGATCCAGCGTGCGACAGCGATGGGCGATGTGTACAACCTCAAGAAACTCGCCGACTTCAATGGGAACTACACGGCCGGCGGGGCTGGTGCGACGATCGGCGGCGGGGCGGGGATAACGGCCATGAGGAACCAGAACGGGGTCGTGATCGAAATGAAGAGCACGACCCAGGGGGCGGACCTCAAACTGGCCGCCGAGGGACTCAAGCTCAGCATACAGAGCAACTAGCCGAGGTCGGAGGGACGCGGGGCGGTGCGCCAGCACCGCCTCCGAGTCCTCAGTTGCGAAGACAGGAGATACCGATGAGCACCAGTGTTGGGCGAATTTTGGCTGTCGGCGTCGCCGCGGTCCTTGGCCTCGGCGACGTGTATAGCCCCAAAGACGCCAGCCTGACGGTGGACCAGCGGTACCAGAACGTCCGGATCGTCGCCGTCTATCAGACTGACCAGGTCCCCGTGCTGCCGCCGGCCCCGAAGAGCTAGCAAGAGACCGGTCCACGCAACCCCTGAAAGCGCCCGTGGAGACCGTCGCGTGCTCCGAGTGCGATTTGTTGCAGCGACTTCCCGAAGTGCCGGCCGGCGGCACAGCGCGCTGCGCGCGGTGCGGCCACACCCTCGCCAGCCAGCTACGCGATCCACTCGACCGCCCGCTGGCCCTCACCTTGGCGGCCGCCATCGTCTTCCTCGTCGCCCATACGGCGCCGTTGATGGGGCTTTCGGCGGTCGGGCGTCACGCGAGCACCACCATTGCCGGCGGTGTACTGGAGATGTGGCAGCAGGGCGAACAGGTCACGGCCGTGATCGTCGCGTTCTGCGCGGCGATCGCCCCCGGTGCTTTCATCCTGTTCATGCTGACGGTCCTGCTCGCGGTGCGGCGGCCGCCCGCGCCGCAGTGGGTCGGGGAAATGCTGCGCTGGGGGAGCTCGATGCGCCCCTGGTCGATGAACGAGGTGATGATCCTGGGCATCCTGGTGGCGCTGATCAAGATCGCGGAGCTGGCGACGGTGGAGCCTGGCATCGGGATGTATGCGCTGGGAGGGCTGGTGATCCTCTTCCCGGCCATCATGCTCACGGTCGACCCGCGCGAGATCTGGAAGCGCGTCGAGTGGGCGGATGGCCCAGCGCCACGTCGGGCCGAGGCTCGTGAGGCGATCCGCACCGAGGCGGGGCGATGACGGCCACCGCCCTCACCGCCGCCCAGGTGGGACTGGTCTCCTGCGAGACCTGCGCCTTGCTGGTGCGGCCTGTTGAGGCGGTCGCGCCAGGGTATTGCCCGCGCTGCGGCGCCGGGCTGGCCGGGCGACGCCACCACTCCATCCAGTACACGTGGGCGCTCGTCATCGCCGCCGCCATTTGCTACATACCCGCCAACGTTTTGCCGGTACTCACCACGACTGCGCTGGGGTCCACCGAATCCGACACCATCATGGGTGGAGTGGTGCTCCTCTACCGTACGGGTTCGTGGCCGCTTGCCCTCATCGTGCTGGTGGCGAGCGTGATGGTCCCGCTCGGGAAGCTGGTCGCGCTCGCGTATCTCCTGATCACCGTGCAGCGCCGTTCCCTCACCAGTACGCACGACCGGGCCCGGCTCTACCGCATGGTCGAGTTCATTGGTCGCTGGTCGATGCTGGACGTCTTCGTCGACACGTTCACCGTGGCCCTCGTGCAGCTCTCGCCGCTGATGTCGGTGCAGCCAGGTCCGGGGGTGCTGTTTTTTGCCGCTGTCGTCGTGCTGACGATGATTGCGGCGGAGTCCTTCGATCCCCGGCTGATCTGGGATTCGGCGAGCAAGGTGGATCGCCATGGCTGAGAGCCCCGATCGCGACACCCTTCCCCAGGCCACCGTGGTGCCCGAGCGGCGCGCGCGCATTTCGGTCGTCTGGATCATTCCCCTGCTGGCCGCGGTGGTGGCCCTTGGGATTGCCATCCAGCGTGTACTAAGTCAGGGCCCGACCATCACCATCATCTTCAAGGTTGCGGAGGGTCTCGAGGCCGGCAAGACCGTCATCAAATACAAGGACGTGAACATCGGCCAGGTGACCGCGGTGGAGCTCGCCTCCGACTATTCGCGGGTGGAGGTGACGGCGAAGATCGCCAAGAGCGCGGCGGCCCTGATGGTCGAGGACGCGAAGTTCTGGGTGGTCGAGCCGCGCGTGACGCTGAGCGGGGTCTCCGGACTCGGCACCCTCCTTTCGGGCAACTACATCGGCTTCGGGGTCGGCAAGTCCGACAAGAAAAGGCGCATGTTCACCGGACTCGACACGCCGCCGATCATTACCGGCGGTCAGCCGGGCCGGCAGTTCGTGCTCAAGGCCGAGAACCTCGGCTCGCTGGGGATCGGCTCGCCGATCTACTACCGCCGCCTCCAGGCCGGCCAGGTCGTCGCGTACGACCTGGCGAGCGACGGCAAGGCGGTCGAGGTCAGGATCTTCGTCAACGCGCCCTACGCTCAGTACGTCCATGCTGGCACGCGGTTCTGGAACGCGAGCGGGATCGACGTCTCGGTGGGGGCGGGCGGAGTGGACGTGCGCACGCAGGGCCTCGTCGCGCTGCTGGCGGGGGGCCTGGCGTTCGAGACGCCGTCCTTCGCCAGCAAGGCCGAGCCTGCCGCGGCGGATACGGCTTTCACGCTCTACCGCGACGAGACCACGGCCATGAAGCAGCCGGATCCGATCGAGGCGCGCTATGTGCTGTATTTCACAGAATCGCTGCGGGGGTTATCCGTGGGGGCGCCGGTCACCCTGTTGGGGCTGCCGGCGGGGGAGGTCACCGCGGTCGGTCTCGACCTGGATCCGGCGACGGCCAATATTCGCGGGCGCGTGGAGATCGTGTCCTTTCCCGAGCGGCTGCTCACGCGGTTGAGTCTCCAGCAAGCGGGCGTGGGCGAAGCCCTCACGCGGAGCGCCCAGGAGCGCCACCTCTTCCTTCAACGCCTGGTGGAGCAGCGGGGGCTGCGCGCCCAACTCCAGACCGGGAGCCTGCTCACGGGGCAGCTCTATGTGGCCTTGGACTATTTTCCGAACGCCCCGAAGGCGAAGATGGACTGGCGCCAGGACCCGCCGGTGCTGCCGGTGGTGCCGAGCACCCTGCCCGAGGTCGAGGCGAAGCTCGGGAGCATCATCGCGAAGCTCGACAAGCTGCCGTACGAAGCGATCGGCACGGACCTCACGAAGATGCTCGGCACCCTCAACCTGACGCTCGAGGGGGCCAACAAGGCGGTGACTCGCCTGGACGCCGACGTGGCGCCCGAGCTGAGGGCGACGCTGGATGAGCTGCGGCGGGTGCTGGCCACGGCGGACGGGATGATCAAGACCGAGGTGAATCCGACCCTCGAGGACCTGCGCCGGGTGCTGGTCAGCGCGGACGGGATGATCAAGACCGAGGTGAATACGACCCTCGAGGACGTGCGCCGCACGGTCACCACCGCCGACCGGCTTCTCAAGAGCACCGACGCGACCCTCCTTGGCAAGAACGCCCCGCTCCAGCAGGAGTTGCGCGACGCCCTGCAGGAGGTCGCCCGCGCCGCGCGGTCGCTGGGAGCCCTGGCCGACTATCTGGAACGCCATCCGGAATCGCTGATCCGTGGCAAGAGCGAGGATAAGCCCTGATGCGCCGGGGTGCCGCTATCGCGATTCCCTGTGCCTTCCTGATCCTCGTCGCCGGCTGCGCGTCCCCGGCGTCGCGCTTTTACACTCTCAGCGCGGCCTCCACCCCTGCCACCACGTCCTCCGACTTGTCAGTGACCCTCGGCCCGGTGTCGGTGCCGGCGGCGGTCGACCGCCCGCAGATTGTCGTCCGCACGGGTCCGAACCAGGTGCGCATGGACGAGTTCAACCGGTGGGCGGCCCCGTTGCAGAATGGCATCGCCCGCGTGGTGGCCGAGAATCTGGTGGCCATCCTGGGCACGCCGAGCGTGACTGTATCGCCGCTGACGTTGAGCGAGGGCGCCGACTATCGCGTCGCCCTCGAGGTGCAACGCTTCGAGTCGGCTCCGGGCGACGCGGCGACCTTGGATGCCGTGTGGGCGGTGAGCCGCACGAAGGACGGCAAGGCGCAGACGGGCCGCACCACCGTGCGCGAGCCGTCGCCGGACAAAGGCTTCGACGCGCTGGCCGCCGCCCACAGTCGCGCGATCGCGCGGCTGAGCCAGGACATTGCGGCCGCGGTGCGCGAGCTCGCTCGGTCGGCGTCGTAGGCAGGTGCGACAGCGACATCCCCACGAGCAACTGGGCACAAGCGCGACATCCGGGCGACCGCCAGGAGAAGCGGCATCGCTGACCGGTATCGAGGCAGAGGAGAAGGACATGAAACGAGAGCACCGCAGGCGGCTCTCTTCGAACCGACCCAGACGGCTCGGCTGGACCCTCACCCAGTACGTGGCGCGGCCCCGGGTCACCGGATGAGGCCCGGCGCCCGCTGGGCCGCTGCCGGTCTGGGCCTCGGCCTGCTCGTCGCGCTCGTGCTGAGGCCGGGTGTTGCCTCGGCGGAGTGGGAGACCCTGACACACAAAGACGGCCTCCTCATCGAGCGGCGCGCCAAGGAAGGCTCGGCCTTCTATGAGATCCGCGCCACCACCCGGAGCCCGCTATCGCCCAACGCGATCTTCGAAACGCTCTGGAAGCAGCGGGAGCACCAGGGGTTTGTCCCCCATCTCAAGCGGCTCGAGCTGCTCTCGGAGACGAGCGACGAGCGTCTGGTCTACGAGCAGTTGGCCGTGGCCCTCGCGAGGGATCGCGACTACACCGTCCACTTACAGAAGCGCGTGGATCTCGAAGCCGGGAGCTACGCGATCCTCTTCACCACCGCCAACGAGGTCGGTCCCCCGCCAGACGCAAGCCACGTTCGCGTCAAGTACATCCGAGGGCGCTGGCTGATCGAGCCCGGACGCGATGGCCAGGGCACGCGCGTGACCTACGAGGTGCTCAGCGATCCGGGCGGCGCGCTGCCGGCCTGGCTGGTCAACCGGACGCAGGGCGAGGCGGTGGCGAAACTGGTGCGCGCGATGCTTCAGCGGGCCCAGGAGAAGAATCACCCGAAGACCAGCGAGCCCGTCCGCGCGCCGCCGGCCACGGGCGATGGTCAGGGGCGATAGACGGGAAGGCGATCGAACGCCGGTCTCCGTGTTGGTCTCAGCTCGCACACCGTAATCGTCATGAGCCTGTACCAGACGTGTTGCTCTCTGATTGCTCTCAGCCCCGCCATTTTTAACAGCGGCGCGAGGCCGTTATTCGCGTAGTCGCGGAAATTCAGCGATTCGTCGACAATCGAGCCGATCGTCCCGCCGAGCCACCGCAAGAGTCGATTCTGGAAGACCCTCGGCTCGAAGATGATCACTCTCTTTATCGCCACGCGAGCCGCTTCCTTCAGGGCTTTCTCTCGAACCGGCCGCGGCATATCGTGGAGGCCGGCGGATATGGTGATCACATCAAAATGCTTGTCCGGGAAGGGCAGGGCGGAGGCGTCCATCGCCCGAAAGCTGATTCCCGCCGAACCGCAGGTTCGCTCAGCCCGCTCGATCCGTTCCGGCACCAAATCCACCCCCACCACTTCGGCAATTCCTGCTTCTCTCGCCGCCTTGGCTTGAAACCCGTGACCGGTGCAGAGATCCAGCGCCCGTTGAACCACTCCTGCCTCCACGGCATACCTGGCGATTTGTGTCCGGACGGCGGCGAATTTGTCGCTGTTGTCGTCGAGAATCCTGTATCGGAAAAATTCTCGTTGATGTTCCCCGTATCGCTCCGTCGTATCCAGGGCCATGTTTTTTGACTTTAGATACCACTGCACGACCAAGACGATCGGGAAGCGCCATAGCCAAGGCCAAGTTCGGGGCCGATCGTTCATTGTGCGAGGGTCTCCCTCCGTCCTCCCGTCCGTATGGCGCCAGCTCCAGACCTTGTCGATCGTGGTCTGCAGAGCTCTCTTGGCCTGATAGCCGCGACACCCACCGTCATTGGTCGCGGCGCATGTGGAAGATTCGTGCCAAGAAGTTGGCCGCGGGTTACCCCGACCTCAGCCCAGCCCGCATGGTCCGCCAGAGCGGGATGTCGACTCTATGGACGCGATATATCGACGGAGAGTCGATATTGTGACTCCCGGCGGAGTCGGCCGAGGGCGATTCGATTAGCGACGAGTCGCGTTGTGGAATGGGTGGCGATACCCCAGCGAAGGGCGGCGAGCCCATCGGGCAGCTCATTCTGTATTGTCCAAACGACACTTGCGCGTACTGTCCGCGTGTTGCGCTGCCCTGCCATTGGCTAATTAAAAGTCAGGTGCTCTATCGGCTGAGCTGATCGATCATGTCCTCAGAAGTGAAGGTACGATCCGAAGCGGAATTCTCTCCGGTTCTCCCAGGCACCTGTCTTCGCTTCCGTTGGCGGCCCCACTGATCGTCGCGTTCGAAACTCAGATAGGGTCGGTGGGGAAGTCGGGGGGTACGCTCGCGTCCTCCAGATAGAAGGCACCGGACTCCGGCCGGCACGATCTGCTTCGGGAGGTCCCTCACGATGGCCTGCGGGCTTGAGCACGAAGACGATGGCGTCCATCTGTTGCACTCCGGCGAGCAGGTGTCGCCGCGAGGTATACTTCCCGGACCCGACTGGAGGCGAGCGATGACGAGATGGTCGACGGCAGCGCTACTTCTGACTTGCGTCATGGGCGTCGCGTATGGCGCCGGGCCCGCCGCGGCGGAATGGAACTTCGATCTCTACGGCGGCGCCGCGTGGATCGAGTCGTCCGACCTTGGTGTTCGAGGTCAGGACAGTAGGGGTGCGTCGGTCAACCTGACCATCTTCGACCTCGATACCGACACGGGGTTCACCGTCGGAGTCCGGGGCGGGTACTGGCTCGATCCGCTGCCGTTCTTGGGCTTCGACCTCGACGTGTTCTACCTGCAGACTCCAGTGCCCGCCCAGACCACCACCGGGACCGGGACCCTCACGGGCCAGTTCCTCGGCAAGCCGATCTCGGTGGACGCTTCGGGCGTTGCCTCCATCCCGAGCGTCACTCTGCCCATGTTCGGGTTTGCGCCAGAGATCCGCCTCCGCTGGCCGCTGATGGTGGACGCGACGTTCCCACACGGCCGGCTGCAGCCGTACTTCACCGGCGGGCCCGCTTGGGCGTTTAGCCTGAAGAATGAGCACCTGGCCGTGGAGTTCGGGGGCAAGGTCGGAGGCGGCCTGGCCTTTCAGATCGCGCCCTGGATCGCGCTTTTCAGCGAGTACCGCTACATCTTCTTTCCCGGGTTCGAGCTCACCGATAGGCATCTCACGTACAAAGCGAACATCAACACCCATACCGTCGTTTTCGGCCTCTCGCTGCGGTTCTGACTTCATCATCCTCCCCGCGCAGCGGGCGTTCGGCAAAACCGTCTTGAAGGCTTCATTCTCTGCTCGAGCGCGAGGAAAGCGTCATCGGCGGGCTCTGCCGCCCCACGCCGGTCCAATCACCGGTCGATTCCTCCATCGCCGCTTTCGCCATGCGGAGGTGTTCCTGCGCAGGCTCGCGCGGGCCCGTGCCCTGGTAGAGCCTGCCGAGACGGCGAGGATCACTTCGAGATCCTTCATCGAAAGCTTTGCTATGGCTTCCCGGTTGCCGGACAGCACGGTCTTGTAGGGTTCCGAATCGATGAAACGTGGCGGCGGATTTCATGACTACTTCTCCGCTTCACCACACGGCTCGCGTGTTCAGTTGCTGGGCGGCGAGAAGCTCTCCAGTTCCTTCAGCCGCTTCAGGGCCGCCGCCGCCTTCAACGTGGTGTAGTTAATGTTCGCGGCATTCAGGCTGCTGCCCTCCTGGAACGGGTATTCGGGCAAGGTGACCCGGAAGTCCTTCAGCTTCTGCTGCACGGGTACGAACTGCTGGGCGTAGGCGTCGGTGAAGAGCGCCCCCCCGCGCGATCCGATCGATGTTCGGGGTCCGGTAACCCATGATCGCGTGGGTGTAGTGCTGATGTTGTGGACGCCGATATCATCACCCCAGATGACGAGGATGTTGGGCCGAGATTGCTGCGCATGGGCGGCGCCTGCCCACAGCCCGGCCAGCGCCCCGACCATCAGCGCCATGACCGCCCACGGTGCGAATGCCTTCGCCATACCGCCTCCAGGGTTACAGGGTGTGTGCCCGCCACGCGCGGACTGCCCCTGCTGGTTTCCAACGCCTGGGCAGACCTCCGTCGCGGTCGTCAGAACGATGGCGCGGCAATCAGTCGTCGAATTCGGATGCGGTCACTTTGTCATCGAAATGACGACGGCGTCGCCCCCGAGGCTGAGGATCAGGCCTTCACGCTTGGCCTTCAGGTGCAGGATCACGCCCGACTCGTTCTGCATCCAGAGATCGCCAGCACTCGAGCTGCCAATGGCAAAGCCGTAGCGGGCCTGGCCATAGGTGCCGGGGAACTGCGCCAGGTCGCGGAGGTTGTACACCTCGCCCCTGGCATCGATGGTGGAGAGACCGATACCTCCGACGCCGGCCCCGGCGACTTGAAACGGATATTGCGCGCCCCGAAAGACCAGGACGCCGGTGCCCGCGCTGCCGCTGCCGATGTAGGCCGCCTGCACCTCCTGCATATCGACGGTGCCGTCCGCCGTCTTACCCTTGACCGCGTCCGGTCCGAGCTCAACACCCCCGGCACACCCGGCGAGGTACAGTCCGCACGCACTCACGAACAGAATGCGCGTCACGATCGACTTCACCGTATGTTTGATCATTCGGCCACCCCCTGTGTCTCCGGCATGGGGATCTGTCCCAGCTTGCGTTCTCATGGTGCGTGTCCTCCTGTCTTGGGTGGATCGGCCCGTGCATCGACCCGACGGGCCATATCATACAAGTACTATCGCGGGCACCCCAGGGGGGGCTTGCGCACGACATCGCGCTCGCTTCGCGAGCTGGTTGATCGCGTGATTGTGCTTGATGACGCCCGGCCAGCGGAACACCATCGGGCCACGGTAGCCGCCTTCCCACGCCTCGCCCCTCTGGCCCTTGAACGGCGTGACGCCACCGTTCTGAAAGCCGATGCTTCGCGCCGTTGTCGGCAGTGAAGACGACGATGGTGGTGCTGGCCGACCCAGGTCGGCGAGCGGGGTCCGGGACATCCTTGCCGCGGTACCGCCTGGCCGGGAGCACTGCTCGCTTGATATCGCGACCGTTGCCTGTGTCGGAGGGCTCGGCTAGGCTGGACCGGCTATGGGCGAGCAGTCTGAAACGGCCACCCCGTTCGAGTCGTTGCTCGCGGAGATCTCGATCACCGACCGCGCGAACGCACCCTGGGACAGATCCTCGCCAGCGCGATCTACCGGCAGCGCGCGCAGGCGGGCTCCTGGCGCACCTGCCCGTCGCCTCGGAGAGCCAGACCGTGGTCGCGGTCGGCGCGACCTTGTCCATTCGTGCCTACGAATGAGTCAGGGCGAGGCTGGCCGCACCATGCCACGGGATGTCGTGAGAGGGCACGACATGTTGTGGGCATCCCGGCCCTGGTCGGCCTGTGAGGCAAACGTCGAAAGTTGCACGGCGAGCGAACGAAGTGGTTCTCCCTGGGTCTTGGCA
>JBKPAK010000229.1:0-4683 GCA_046726415.1 Candidatus Methylomirabilota bacterium | reverse complement strand
GAGCTTGTCGGGTAGATCGACGAACACGAGCTCGGCCGGCTCGAGCGAGGCCAGGAGCCGCGAGTCGACGCCGCCCTTGGGGCCGACTTCGAGCACGCGCTTGCCGCGAACGCCCTCGAGAAGCCCGATCGACTTCAGATGCTTCCACACGGGACGCTCGCGCGCCTGCTCGCCCCGAATTCGTTCCGGATCGATGCCGCGCAGAATTTGCTGCTTGAGAGCGTTCAGCATGCGCAATGCTGCGACACCGGGCCGCGTCTTCGGCGCGATCGGAAGAACCCCGATGAGCGTAGACAGAAAGGACCCGGTTGAGCGAACGTCCGTTCTCAGCAGCTCCCAACCTCCTGCGCCACGGGACCACCCCAAACGACCTGGAATTCGCAACAACCTCACCGATACTGCCACCCTCAATTCATTCCGAGGTCTGGTTATCGTATCGCTCTTTGGCTATGAATACGCAATTAATCGGGAAAATCGCATCCATCTCCTCCGGCCACATGACCCGGCTGCGGAAGTAGTAGAATAACGGCCGCGAACGAGCAAGCCCACACTGTGAGTGCTCCGGTTCATGCATTCAATTGTTCGTGGCCTTTCCTCCTATACCTCATTCCGGTGAGACTATAGAGCGTAGACGGGTACCAAGGGCCGGTTGACCGAATCCCATTTCTCAGCAGTCCCGCCCTCCCGCGCCAGCGGACCACCCCAGTGGCAGGTCCTCGCGCTCCGCTGGTACAACGCGGACAACCGGCGTGTCAAGGATTTTATGCCGGAACAGAGCGCTGGACGAGAAGGATGGCCCCGCCGAACAGACCTCAGCGACGGCAGCGTTGAGATAGTGCGCAGGCCCCCATCGCCGGCCGGTGGCTGGTACCCTGCGCTGCCGCGAATGTGGTCACCGAGAGGACCGGACCCGATCAGATCCCCGGCTGGTGAGCTCGATCGCGAGCTGCGCGAGAGTCCATCTCGCACTCGAGCGTGTAGAAGTTGGCGTCGCCGGGCGCGTAGAAGTTGGCATCGCCGGGGTAGAGCTGGTTCGACGGCTCTGCGTAACCTGCGGGCTGGACTACAATAGGGCGCCTACAATCGGTCGCCTAGGCCCTCATCCTCTGGAGGCAAGGGCCATGGCTCGCAAGCGCGCCCGCCCGATATCCGAACGCCGCGCCGCCCGAGGTAACTCGACGCCCCCGGCGGAGGAGGCAGTGCCTCAATCATGTTCTCGTTCTCGGCGAGCGACATCTCCATCGCATCCTGACCCGCTACTTCGCCTATTACCTTCAGGCGCGCACCCACCTCGCGCTCGACAAGGACGCACCCGACCTCAGGCCGGTCGAGCTCCCCTCAGGAAAAATCGTGCAGCTACCGGAAGTCGGCGGGCTGCACCACCGCTACATCCGCCAAGCCGCGTAGTGCAGCTTCCTCGGTCTTCCGTACCGCTGAAGGTGCGTGACCGATCCACCGTCGCCTGCCGCTCCGCTTATCCGTCGCGAATCCGGCGGGCGTCGATGCACGGTCGGCGGTCTGAGGATTTCAGTCGCCCTGTCTCAGGCGCGGCTGGGGCCGAGGTCCACCAATCCTAGAGGTCCCGAGCGAGTCGGCGAGATTTTGGCGAAGGACAGGCTTGGCCAGGGGGGCCCAGGACGGCTGGCCGCCCCCCCGCGCGCGGGACCGACAGCGGAGAGAGGGCCTTTGTCCTGACTATGCGCCGGCGCGGGCGCGCGCCGTTCCGACCGCGGCGGCGTGGTCGTCCTGATCGCCAGATCCCTCCAGTTCACCGCGTGGAAGGCGGGTCACCTCGCCTGCTGCCGGGAGGCGCCCGGGCGCGGCCCTACGCTGCCGGCCGACACCGGCACGGCCTGGCGACACGGCCTGCGCCTCGGCCTCCACTGGAGCCACTGCTGTGCCGGTCTGATGGCGATCCTCCTGGTCATCGGGGTCATGGACCTCCACAGCGCCCTAGGGACTCTGCGCGAACGCCTCTTTCATGGCCACCTGGACTTCCGCGGGCGTCAGATCCTTGACATGCGTGGCGAACGACCACTTGTGGCCGAAGGGGTCGGTCACGACACCGTAGCGGTCGCCCCAGAACATGTCCTGCGCTGGCATTAGGACCGTGGCGCCGGCGTCCGCGGCGCGCTTGATCGCGGCGTCGCAGTCTTCGACATAGTGATGGATCGTGACCGGAGTGCCGGTCAACGCCTTGGGCGAAGACGCCTTGCCGCCGCAGAATTCCGGAAAGTCGTCGACAAGAAACACGAAGCTGCCGCCGATCCGAATGGCCGCGTGCATGATCCGGCGCCCGTCAGGCGCGGGGGCGCGGTGAACTTCCTCCGCGCCGAAGGCCCTCTTGTAGAACTCAATCGCGTCCGCACACGGGTCGCACACCAAGTGCGGAATCAGACCCTCGTGGCCGGCTGGAATCGGGCGGGTGGCCTTGCTCATCGTCAAGACTCCTTGGTATATGGGTGAGATGGTTGTGTCCGCGACGAGATCTTCTTGTCAGACGAGAACTTCGTGTCAGTGACTCGGCTCAGGCGACGGTCGCTTCGCCCCAGCTCGCTGCCCCTCGCCGCATCGATCCCGCCGGGCTTCCCAGGGCGCGCTGGTCTCCTCGTCGACCCGCCGAAGGCCAAGCCCGAATCGCCCGCACCCGCGGGCCGTCGGCGCGGGGCAGCTCCCCAGCCGCCGGCCCCGGGGGCCCCCTGCCGCTTCGCCCGAGTCATCTGGGTTCCGCACGCCTCCTCTCACCGGATAGTCGACCGGGCAGGCCCGGGATCGACATGGCCCCGGGCCATTATGTCGACTACCCTCCTCGGACGCGACTGAGAACGTGGTGCATGAGCTGAGGGCCACGTCATTCGCGTATGGGGATCGGATCGTGATCTCCAAGGAGGAAGGGGCTGCACTTCCCAGACACGAGTAGAGACACCGCGAGCACGGCTCGCCGATGCAACGCTGCGCGGTCATCTTGCCGTCGGGCTCGAGCTCGGCGTCCGTCATGACGACGGTCGTGTCGCACCGCGGGCCGCACTCCGGCGTCAATAGATTGAGCTCGAGACCGATCGTGCCGAGCCGGGCCTCGATCGCGACGTGGCGCGTCGAGAGATAGCCGTAGCTGGCGTTCTTCATTTCCCAGACCGTCTCATGCGCGGCCGTCTGGAACGCCCAGTGCCCGTGCTCCTCGATGACGCGTCCGAGCCGGTAGCCGATCTTGTCCATCTCGCGGAGCACGAGCTGATCTACGTGGTGGACGCACGCGAGGTCACGCGCGCGGAAGGCGCCGGCGGGGATGCGCTTGAAGAACGCGACGCAGCTCCGGATGCCCGGCGCGATGCGCTCGGGAGTCTGGGGGTGCTTCGGATCAGGCGGATGCGCGTTGAGCACGGCCGCCGACGCGACGCCGATCCCGTCGGCACCGAGCTCGCGTGCCCTGGCCTTCAGGAACCCGGTGGTAAGCCTCATCGCGGCCCCAGGGTACCTCATGACGCGCCGGGTACGCCTGCGGTACGGCGGGTTCGCGGGCGAATCTCGCTGTCGCGCTCGAGCGTCGCGGGTTCCCCGGGACGTCGCGATACGGGTCGCGATGATAGGATGGCGCGCACGGGAGGATCCGCCGGTGCCTAGAATGCTCGTTGTCGCCGCCGGTCAAACGGGCCCCGCCTCGGACGACAGGGCCACCAACGCGGACACCGTCATCCGCCTGATGGACGAGGCGGCCGGGTCCGGGGCCAAGATCATCTGCCTGCCCGAGCTGTCGCTCACGAAGTACTTCGGCCACTGGAACACGCGCGATCACGCCCGGATGTTCGACGAGGTGCCCGGACACGCGACGCGGCGGATCCAGGAGACGGCCGCGCGGCATGGACTCGCGGTGGTGCTGCCGCTCGCCGAGCGCGACGGCATCACGCTCTACAACACGGCCCTCGTCATCGGCGCGCGCGGCGAGATCCTCGGCCGCTATCGCAAGATGCATCTGCCGGGCTCGTTCCCGCTACCCGACCGGGGCGCGTTCACCTACGAGCCGGCTCTACTTCACTCCGGGCAAACTCGGCTTCCCGGTCTTCGACGTCGCCGGCGTGAAGGTCGGAGTCCAGATCTGCCACGACCGGAACTTTCCCGAGGGCTACCGGGTGCTCGCCCTCCGCGGGGCCGAACTGGTCTTCACTCCGACGAACATGCCGGTCGTCGGCAAGGTATGGCAGAGCGACATCTGGGAGACAACCCTCTGCCTGCGTGCCTACGAGAACGGCTTCTTCCACGTCGGCGTCGGGAAAAGCGGGCGTGGAGGACGGGATGCCGTACGTCAGTGACTCCGTCGTCATCACGCCGCTCGGCGGTGAGGTGCTCGCGCGGGCCAAGACCGACGGCACCGTGCTCGTCCTCGCGGAGATCGACCTCGACGACGTCGCGGAAATGCGCACGCGCATGCCATTCCCGCGCGACCGGCGCCCCGAGCACTACGCCGACCTGTGCCAGTAGAAGAAAGGAGTCCTCGATGACCAGGCGACGGATCCTGCTCTCCCTCGTGACAGGGCTCGCGCTGTGCGCTTCCTCCGCCCTGGCGCAGCCGAAGGAAGTCGTCATCGGGTCGGTCTATCCGTTATCGGGACCGGCGGCGCTCACGGGGCTCGAGAACAAGATCGCGAACGAGATCGCTCGAGACATCGCGAACGGCGTGGTGGAGGT
>JBKPAK010000228.1:0-10419 GCA_046726415.1 Candidatus Methylomirabilota bacterium | reverse complement strand
ACTTCCACGCGCGTCACCCGATCGCGGAAGCGCGGATCGTCGAGGAGCGAGGTACCCTCCTTCGTGGCCCGCTCAGCCAGCTCCTTGAGGCGCGCCAGCTCTCGTTTGGAGGCTCCGATGCGCCCGGTGCCCATGCGTTCGTAGCCGAGCAGGTACTTGGCCACCGTCCAGCCCTTGTTCTCTTCGTGAACGAGGTTCTCCACCGGGACCGTCACGTCGTCGAAGAAGACCTCGTTGACCTCGTGGCCTCCGTCCATGAGGGCGATCGGCCGCACGGTGATCCCTGGCGAGCGCATATCGATGAGGAGAAACGAGATCCCTTCCTGCCGCTTGTCCCGGGTGGCGTCGGTGCGCACGAGGCAGAAGATCCAGTCGGCGTAGTGCGCGAGGGTCGTCCAGATCTTCTGCCCCGTCACCACGTATTGGTCGCCTTGCCGGACGGCCCTGGTCTTCAGCGAGGCTAGATCGGAGCCCGAGCCCGGTTCGGAATAGCCCTGACACCAGAAGTCTTCGCCGTGGTAGATGCGGGGCAGGAACCGCGCTTTCTGTTCGGGCGTGCCGAACCGCAGCAACACCGGCGCGCACATGCGGACGCCGAACGCCACCACCGGCGGGCAGCCAGCCGCACCGCACTCCTCTTCGAAGATGTAGCGCTGTACGACGGTCCACTCGGTGCCGCCCCATTCGGTCGGCCAGTCCGGGGCCACCCAGCCCTTTTTCGCCAGAATTCGATGCCAGCGGAGTAGATCGCCCTTGCTCAGTTCCTTGTAGTTGACGACCTTGTCGCGCAGCTCATCGGGCAGATTGTCGTCCAGCCACGTCCGCACCTCGTCGCGAAACGCCGCTTCGTCGGGGGAATAGTTGAGGTCCATGGTCGCTCCTCCCGGGCGCTCAGTGGGGCCTGGCCATTCTACCCATACCGGGCTGAACGGGGGCGGGCGGAGAAAGCGGTCGAGGACGGGAGGAGCGGCGGCCCCGCTCCTCCCAGGGGGAGAGATCAGGCCTTGTCGAGCCAGACGGAGTGCATGTTGATGAGACCAGCCGGGATCATCTGGAAGCCCTTCACGTACTTTTGGAAGACCTTCTGCTCGTTGACGTGGAGCAGGATGGTGACGGGCGCGTCGTCCAAGATCGCCTTCACGGAGTCCTCGTAGTATTTCTTCCGCTTCTTGAAGTCGTTCTCCGCCCGGGCCAGCTCCACGGCCTGATCGAAGTCCTTGTTCACCCACTTGCCGGCGTTCCACGTCTCCGTGGAGTGCAGCTCGGGGTAGAGCGTCTCGTCGGGGTCGAGGTCGGCGTCCCACTGAACTTGAACGAGATCCCACTGGCGCTCCTGGAGCCAGCGCCGGCGGAAGGTCGGGAAGTCGGCCAGCTCGATGCGGGCCTTGATCCCGATCTTGGCCAGGTGCGCCTGGATCACCTCGGCCTGGCGCGGAGCGGTGTTCGTGTTGGGGCTGAGGTAGAGAACCTCTCGGCCATCGTACTTGGCTTGCTTCATCCAGGTCTTCGCCTGCTCGAGGTCGTAGTACTGACCGTTCTTGCCGGTCTCGAAGGCCGGGTCGTAGAAGGCGCCCATCGGTGGCGAGATCGGCCCGTGGGCCACGATGCCTTCGCCGAACTCGACCTTCTCGAGGATCTCCTTCCGATCGATGGCGAACGTCACCGCCTTGCGCAGGGCCTTGTCGTTGAACGGCTCCTTGGCGATATTGAAGTGGAGGCACCGCCAGTTGCCCCCGACCGCCGTCAGCGCAGTGAGCTTCGGGTCCTTCTTGAGATCGCCGATGAACTGCGGCGCCGCCTGATTGATGAGATCCACCTCGCCAGTCTTGAGGGCGGCGACCAACGTCGAGGGCTCGATGATGATCTTGATGAGTACCTTGTCGAGGTAGGGCAGCTTCCCGCCGCTCGCATCCGTTTCCCAGTAATTGGGGTTCTTCTCGAGCAGGATGAAGTCGCCCTCCTTCCACTCGGCGAACTTGAACGGCCCGGTGCCGACCGGGTTGCGCCCGTAGGTCTTGCCCTTCTCCTTCACCGCCCGCGGGCTGAGGATCGTGGCGGCGCGGCCGGTGGAGCCGGTGAAGGCCACGCGCAGGAACGGGAACGGCTTGGTGAAGTGGAGCTTCACCGTGTAGGGGTCCGGCGTCTCGACCGACTCCAGCAGCTCCAGTTTCCAGGCGTGGATCGGGGCCTGGTTCTTGTCCTTCACGCGCTCGAGGTTCCACTTCACGTCGGCGGCGGTGAAGGGGTCACCGTTATGGAAGGTCACCCCCTTGTGGAGCCGGAAGACGTGCACGCGGTCGCCCTGGATCTCCCACTCGCGCGCCAGCTCCGGCTTGAAGTCCACGCTCTTGCCGTCCGTCGAAACGATCTTCAGGAGGCCGTTGTAGATGTTGTTGTGGATGGAGCAGGCGACGATCGAGGTCGTGTTGTGTGCGTCCAGCGTGTCGATGTTGCTGAAGGACCCGATCTTGATGGTCCCGCCGGCTTTCGGCTTCTGGGCGTGGGCCAGCGAGGGCAGCGCGAGCGACCCGGCGCCGGCGAGCCCCGCCGCCGACCAGCCCAGCGCCTTGAGCACGGCGCGGCGGTTGACGTCGTTGCGCATCAACTCGTTGACAACTTCGAATCCGTCTCGACTCTTCATGTTGGGCTCCTTTGTATGGGCATGGGCACCCGGGCTATCGCCACGCCCATGCCCCGCCGGATTCCTGCGTCACGGTTGTTCTTCTGCGTGATGTGAGTCCCGACTGCCGTTCTATCGCCACGCCCATGCCCCGCCGGATTCCTGCGTCACGGTTGTTCTTCTGCGTGATGTGAGTCCCGATGACCGTTTCCATGGCCACCCGCTGGCCGGCCGCCCTCGTAGAGATAACAGGCGACGGTGCGCCCCGGCTCCACCTCCTGGAGTGGGGGCTCGGCTTCCTCGCAGCGTCCGAACTTTTGGGGGCAACGGCTGGCAAAGCGACAACCGCGGGGGCGATCGATCGGGCTCGGCAGCTCGCCCTGGAGGAGCCGGGCGGGCTGGTCGAAGATCGACGTCTGGCCGTCGCCGATCGTCGGGATCGCCGCCAGCAGCGCCTGCGTGTAGGGATGGAGGGGGCGCTTGAACAGCTCAGCGGTGGGCGCCACCTCCACCAGGGCACCGAGGTACATGACCGCCACCCGGTGGCTCACGAACCGGATCACGCCCAGGTCGTGCGACACGAAGAGATAGGCGAGGCCGAGCCGCTCGCGCAGCTCCACGAACAGATTCAGAATCTGCGCGCGGACGGAGACGTCGAGGGCCGAGACCGCCTCGTCGGCGACGATGAGCCGCGGGCCGACGGCCAGGGCTCGGGCGATTCCCACGCGCTGGCGCTGACCGCCGCTCAGCTCGTGCGGGTAGCGCTCCGCGTGCTCGGGCCGGAGCCCGACCATCTCGAGCAACGTCCGGACGCGATCCGGGAGCTCAGACGCGGCGGCCAGGCCGTGGACGCGCATCGGTTCGGCGACGATGCGCCCGACCGCCATCCGCGGATTCAGGGATGTATACGGATCCTGGAAGACGATCTGCGCCTTCCGCCGGAACGACAGGAGTTGCCCCGGGGCCAGCGCCGCGATGTCCTCGCCCTCGAACACGATGCGGCCGCTCGTCGGGTCGATGGCGCGCAGCACGAGGCGGCCCGCCGTCGTCTTGCCGCAGCCGCTCTCGCCCACGAGTCCGAGCGTCTCTCCCGGATCGATCGCGAAGCTGATGCCGTCGACGGCGCGGACGGCGCGCGGACGTCCAGAAAGGACCCGCCTCAGCACACCCTCGCGGAGCGGAAAGTGCTTGACGAGATCCTCGACCACCAGCAGCGGCATCACGCTCCCACCAGATGACAGGCGGCAATCTGCTCGGGGCCGGCCCCGCGAAGCACCGGCTCCTCCAGCGCGCACCGCAACTCGGCCACCGGACACCGGGGATGGAAGCGGCAGCCGGCAGGGAGCGCTCTCAGGCCGGGCATCATTCCGGCGATGGCGCCCAGCCGGTCGTCCCCGTCGAGGCCGGGCAAACAGGCCATCAATGCGCGAGTGTACGGATGCGCGGGGGCTCGGAAGATCGTCGCCACCGGCGCCTCCTCGACGAGGCGTCCCGCGTACATCACGATCACGCGGTGGCACATCTGCGAGACGATGCCGAGGTCGTGCGAGACGAGGAGCACGGCCATGCCCATCTCCCGAGCGAGGCTGCGGATGAGGGCCAGCACCTGGGCCTGGATGGTCACGTCCAGCGCCGTGGTCGGCTCATCGGCGATCAGCAAACTCGGGACACATGACACGCCCATGCCGATCATCACGCGCTGGGCCATGCCTCCCGAGAACTGGTGCGGATAGTCGTGTACGCGCAGGGCGGCCGACGGGATGCCGACGCGCGCCAGGATCTCCACCGCACGCCGCCACAGCGCTCGGCGGCCGTCGCCCAGGTGCAGGGCCATGGCCTCCACGAGCTGATCGCCCACGCGAAAGACGGGATTCAGAGAGGCTCCCGGGTTCTGGAAGATCATGGCGATGTCCTTGCCCCGGATGCGCGCCAGCGCCGCCTCGTCGAGGGCCAGCAGATTCTGTCCGCGAAAGCGCACCTGACCGCTCACCCGGCCAGGCGGACACCGGATCAGTCCGAGCACCGCTTCCGAGGTGAGGGTCTTGCCGGCACCCGACTCGCCGACGAGGCCGACGATCTCGCCGCGGCCGATGGAGAAGCTGACCCCGTCGACCGCCCGCAGCGGGCCGTCCTCGGACTGGAACTCGACGGCGAGATCGCTCACCTCGAGGACGGGCTCCCTCATCGGCGAAGCCGCGGGTCGAGGGTATCCCGGAGACCGTCGCCCAGAAGGTTCAAGCCGACGATCGTCACCATGAGAGCGATCCCCGGAATCGTGGAGATGTGAGGGGCCATGACGATGAAGTTCCTCCCTTCGGCGATCATGGAGCCCCACACCGGCGTCGGAGGTGGCGGGCCTAGCCCGAGGAACGAGAGGCCGGCCTCGGTGATGATGGCGCCGGAGACGCGCAGGGCCGCCTGCACGATGATGGGCGCGAGCACGTTCGGGAGCACATGGCGGGCAATGATGGCGGGCGGCTTCACGCCGGCCAGCCGCGCCGCCTCGATGTAGGGTTCTTCCTTCACGGCAAGCACGTCCGCCCGGGTGACGCGTGCGAAGGGCGCGATGAAGCCGACGGCGACGGCAATGATGACGTTCTTCACGCCGAAGCCCATGACCGCCATCATGGCAATGGCCAGGATGATGATGGGAAAGGCGAACAGGCCGTCCATCACCCGCATGATGATCACGTCCACCCAGCCCCCGTAGTAGCCGGCGACCAGGCCGAGGGTGACGCCGATCACCATGGCCAGCAGCACCGCCACGATGCCGACGATCAGAGCGATGCGGGCCCCGTAGATGATGCGGCTCAGCATGTCGCGCCCGAAGCTGTCCGTGCCGGCCCAGTGGCTCCACGTCGGTCCCTCATTCGCCGGTCCGACGCCCTGGGCGAGCGGGTCATATGGCGCCAGCACGTTGGCGAAGATGGCCATGACGACGACCGCGAGGAACACGGCGAGGCCGAAGACGGCGCCGCGGTTGCGGGCGAAGCGGCGCCACCACCGGCGGGCGCTCGAGGGCCCGCGCGCCTCGATGGCCTCACCCGACGACGGTTCGGGCGCGGGAAGCGCATCGTCGACGGTCAGCGGTCGGGCCATCACGCCACCCGGATGCGCGGGTTGAGAAACGCGTACGCGAGGTCGACGGCGAGGTTCACCACGACGATGGCGAACACGCCGACGAGGATCGCCCCCTGCACCACCGCGTAGTCGCGATTCAGGATCGCCGCCACCGTGAGGCGGCCCATGCCGGGAATGCCGAAGACCGTCTCGGTGAGGACGGCCCCCCCGAGGAGGGTCCCAAACTGGAGCCCGATCACCGTCACCACCGGAATGAGCGCGTTGGCCAGCGCGTGGCGGTAGACGAGGGCCCCTCGCCGCACGCCGCGCGCCCGGGCCGCCTTGATGTAGTCGAGATCGAGCACCTCGAGCAGGCTCGACCGGATGATGCGGGCAACGAGCCCGGAGAAGAACGTGCCGAGGGTAACCGCCGGAAGCGCGAGCTTCCACATGCTGTTCCAGAAGTCCTGCCACGGAGCCACGTAGCCCACCGCGGGGAACCAGCCGAGATGCACGCTGAAGATCCAGATGAGGATGATGCCCTTCCAGAAGCCCGGCATGGAGTACACGAAGATCGCGAACCCCATGGAGCCCCAGTCCCAGGCGCTGTCCTTGCGCATGGCGGCCACGATGCCGGAAGGGACCGCGATCAGGGTGCCCACGATCATGCTGGCCAGCACGAGGCACAGGGTCGGCTGGAAGGCGTCCCACACGAGCCGGTTTACCTGCTCGTGGTTCAGGTACGAGTCGCCGAAGTCGCCCCGCAGCATCGCCCCGAGCCAGATCAGGTACTGGGTGACGACCGAGCGGTCGAAGCCGAGCTTGGTCCGGAGCTTCTGGTACGCGTCCTGGGTGAAATCGTCCCCCAACATCATCATGATGGGGTCACCCGGGATCAGGCGCATGAGGGCAAAGATGATCACCGACACCGTGAAGAGCACGGCGAGCGTCTGTCCGATGCGGGAGAGGAAGAATCGGAACATCCCGAGTTGGACCCCCGACGGTCAGGTCATCGTTGGCCTGGGATGCCGTATGGTATACCACAGATCGCCCGACCCAGGCCGGTCGGCGAGTGTCGAAAACCCCTTGAGGTGAGGAGCGATGGATGGGCCACGGCGCTGAACCGCTGGTGATCGCTCGCCTCGAGGAGCGCGGTGCAGGCCGGGTCGCCCATGTCGTGGTAAACAACCCCGAGAAGCGCAACACCCTCGGGGAACGCGGCAAGGACGAGCTGATCGCGGCCTTCGAACGGCTTGCGCGCGATGAGCACCTGCGCGCCGCGGTGCTGACGGGGGTCGGCGACCGGGCCTTCATCGGCGGCGCCGACATCGCGGAGATGGCGGGGCTCGATCCGGCCGGCGCCGAAGTCGTCAGCACCAAGACGCACCTGGCCTGCGAGGCCATCCGGCGGCTGCCCGTTCCCGTCATCGCCCGCGTCAATGGCTACTGTCTGGGGGCCGGCATGGAGCTGGCGGCCGCCTGCGACATGCGCGTGGGCATCGCGACGGCAAAATTCGGCATGCCCGAGGTGAGATTCGGCATCCCGTCGGGCATGGAAGCCTGTTTGCTTCCCGGCTTGATCGGCTGGGGCAAGACGCGCGAGCTGGTCTTTACCGGCGAGATGATCGACGCCCAGGAGGCGCATCGCTGCGGCTTTCTCGACAAGCTCGTGGAGCTCGGCGAGCTCGATGCCGCAGTCGAGCGGTGGGTCTCGGCGATCTGCGCAGCCGGCCCGCGCGCGATCCGCCTGCAAAAGAAACTGGTGGGCGACTGGGAACGCCTGTCGATCGCGGAGGCGGTGCAGCAGGGCATCCGCGCGGTGGTCGAGGCGCGGACGACCGACGAGCCGCGACGGCTGATGGACGCCTTCGTCAACCGCAGGCGCCGGTGACCCCGCACGGAACGAGAAGACCTTCGGGCAGGTTATTGACGCGGGCATCGTTTGCGCCGATCCTCGGCGCATCGAGGCACGGGACTGGTCCGAGGGCATCGACCTGGCCAGGGACGCGTTGAGCGGAGGAGAGCATGGGTCCATATCGGAGATCCCGCAATACGCCATCGCATCGCCACATCGTCGTGGTGCTGATCGCCGCCGCGCTGACGCTCGGCGTGGTGCCGGGAGCGGCGGGCCAGCCGGCCTCAGCGAGTGAGGCGACCATCGCGTGGCACGTCACCATCGCCCCAACCTGGTTCGATCCATCGACCGCTCCTGCACAGATCACACCGTTCGGCATGCTGTACGCCCTGCACGACGCCCTCGTCCGGCCACTGCCGGGAGGGCAGAAAATGAGCGCGAGCCTGGCTGAATCGTGGACCCAGAGCCCGGACGGGCTCGTGTACGAGTTTAAGCTCCGCCGAGGTCTGAAGTTCCACAACGGCGACCCCGTCACCGCCGAGGACGTGAAGTTCAGCTTCGAGCGCTACAAGGGGGCCGGAGCCAACGAGCTCCAGGCGCGCGTCAAGCAGGTCGAGGTCGTGGATCCACTGACCGTGCGCTTCCACCTGAAAGAGCCCTGGCCGGACTTCATGACCTTCTACGGGACGACGGCCACCGCGGCCGGGATCGTCGTTCCCAAGAAGTACGTGACGCAGGTTGGGGATGAGGGGTTCCGGAAGCATCCCATCGGCGCCGGCCCCTACAAGTTCGTGAGCCACAAGCCCGGCGTCGAGGTCGTGCTCGAAGCCTATCAGGGGTACTGGCGGCATGTGCCGTACGTCAAGCGGTACGTCATGAAGAGCGTCCCCGAGGGAACGTCGCGAGTGGCCATGCTGAAGAATGGAGAGGCGGACATCGCCTACGCCCTGGACGGCGAGGACGCCCTGAACGTGAGACGGGATCCCCGATTGCAGCTCGTCCCATCCAAGCACGCCTCCATCTTCTGGATCGAGTTCGCCGAGCAGTGGGATCCCAAGTCGCCGTGGCATGACAAGCGCCTCCGCCAGGCGGTCAACTTCGCGCTCGACCGCAAGGCCATCAACGAGGCGGCCTGCCTGGGCTACTGTCCGCCGGCGGGGGCCATCGTGCCGCGGGTGATGGAGTTCGCGCTCCAGACCACACCGCCGGCCTACGATCCGCAGAAGGCTAAGCAGTTGCTGGCCGAGGCGGGATACCCCAAGGGGTTCGACGCCGGCGACCTGACACCGATTCCGCCGTTCTTCACGGTGGCCGAGGCCTCGATGAACTTCCTGAGCGCGATCGGCATCCGAACGAAGATGCGGCCGATGGAGCGGGCGGCCTTCTACGCGGCGTGGCGGGAGAAGAAACTGCGCGGGCTGTTCCTCACCGCGGCCGGGAATTCCGGCAATGCCGCCAGCCGCGTGGAGGCGTTCATGTTCACCGGCGGAAGCTACGCCTACGGTGGATATCCCGACCTCGACGACCTCTTCCAGCAGCAGGCGCGGGAGCGCGATCCGGCCAGGCGCGAGGTGCTCCTCCACCGCATCCAGCAGCTCAGCATCGACCGGGTCATGTTCGCGCCTATCATGGACTATCGCACGTTGCGGGGGGTGGGGCCGCGCGTGGCCGAGCACATGCTCGACTCCATGCACCTCGTGCCCTTCTCCGCCTGGGAAGACGTGAAGCTCAAGAGCCAGTAAGGGGCGCCGGTCCATACCACCGAGGTGATGCCGCCTTCACGTGAGCGATGGGCCGCCTCCGGCGCCGACGCGGATCGCAACGCGAGGGGGCCCTTGAGCACAGACGGCGTGACACGGGACGCGGAAGGGCGTGCAGTTCCGAGCGGAATGCGGAACGATGTTCCGAAATCAGAACGCCGTTCCTCCGGCCCGTTCCGGCTGTTCGACTGCTGCATGGAAAACGACGGGGCGGCCGCGCTGATCCTGGTTTCCGCGGAGCGCGCGCGCGATGTCCGCCAGCGGCCGGCGTACCTGCTCGGCGTGGCCCAGGGCTCCGAGTACCGAAACGCCGCCGGTGGCCACAATGCGCCGACCTACGCCTCGTCGAGCTTCACCACGGTGGCCCCTCATCTCTACGCGATGGCCGGGGCAGTCCGAAGGCCATCGACGTCGTCCAGAGCTATGAGAACTTCACCGGTGGTGTCCTCATGAGCCTGGTCGAGCATGGTTTCTTTGCCCCCGAGGAGGCCAACGAGTTTCTCACCCTCGAGAACTTGATCGCCCCCACCGGGCGCCTGCCCCTCAACACCACCAGCGGCAATCTCGCCGAGTGCTACATGCACGGGCTCGAGCTGCAGATCGAGGCGGTGCGGCAGCTGCGCGGGGAATCGCCCAACCAGGTGCCGGGCGCGCGCGTCGCTCTCGTCATCTCGGGGCCGATGGTGACGCCGGTATCGAGCATGATCCTGGGCACCGACGCCGCGCTCTGAACGCCCCATGATGACCTGGGCAGTAGTGCGGTGAGCGGCGCGACGTATTTGCCGACGGGGCTGCCACGGCCCATGCCCGAGCCCGACGGCCTCGACGCGCCCTACTGGGAGGGCACGCGCCGGGGCGAGCTGAACGTCCAGCGATGTCGCGCCTGCCGACAGTGGCAGTGGGGTCCGGAGTGGATCTGCCACCGCTGCCTCGTCTTCGATCTGGAGTGGGTGGCCGTCGCGCCACGCGGGCTGATCTACTCGTGGGAGCGCGCGTGGCATCCGGTGCATCCCGCACTGAAGGGCCACGGGCCCTACGTCGTGGTGCTGGTCGAGCTCCCGGACGCGGGCGGCGTGCGGATGGTCGGCAACCTTCTCGGCGATCCGACGCAGGTCGTGGAGATC
>JBKPAK010000227.1:0-49823 GCA_046726415.1 Candidatus Methylomirabilota bacterium | reverse complement strand
CCAAGCCGATCGACCGCGAGGTCCTTCTCGGGCGCCTCGCGAATGTCCTCCGGGCCAGGCCGGGGGCGCCGCGGTGAACCGCAGCAGCCCTGCTCCCACCCTCTACCTCGACCCGGAGGAGGCCGAACACCAGAAAGAGCTGCGGACGCGGCACATCGACACCGTTGTCGTGCCGCGCGTCCGCGTGGCCGGCTTCGCGCTCTTGCTCGGCCTGGTTGCGCTCCACCAGCGGTTCATCCTCGACGTGTTCTCGTGGAGCGAGCTGGCACGCGTGACGGCAATTCTCGAGGGCTACGCCCTCGCCGCCTGGGTGATGCTGACCGTGTTGTACGGCCGCCCGGGAGCTCGGCACCTGCCGCTCGTCTTCCTCTTCATCGACATCCTTGCCGTGACCTTCGTGATCTACGTGACCGGAGGTGACCGGAGCTGGCTGTTTATCCTCCTGGCTGTCCGACCTGCCGACATCCCGCTCCAGCTCTCGCGGCGGCAGGTGCTCGCCTTCGTGCATGCCTGTGTCGGCAGTTACGTGGCGATGTTGCTCTACCTGTGGGGCGTCGAGGGCCGGGACATCGCGTGGCCCGCCGCGCTTGTCAAGACCGCGATCCTCTACTACGTCAACGGGTACCTTGCGCTGGTGTCCCTCACAGGGGTGGGGTTGCGACAGCACACAGCGGATGCCGTCCGCCTGGCCCGCTCACTCATTCCCCGGCTCGAAGAGGCCAAGAAGAGCGCCGAGGCGGCGAACCGGGCGAAGAGCGAGTTTCTCGCCCGCATCACGCACGAGCTGCGCACCCCTCTGAACGGCATCATTGTCACCGCGCACCTGATGCGAGGCACCGATCTCACTCCGGAGCAGCGGCGTTACCTGGCCACGACGGACGCCGCCGCGGCGGCGCTGATGGGAACGATCAATGACGTGCTCGATCTGTCGAAGATCGAGGCGGGCCAGCTCGTTCTCGAGCGCACGGCGTTTGGCCTCCGCGACGCTCTCGCCCTGAGCGTGGCCGCGCTGGCGAGCGAGGCGCAGCGCAAGGGGCTCGAGCTCACGTCGGCGGTCGCGCCGGACGTCCCTGATCGCCTCGTCGGCGACCCGACCCGGCTCAGGCAGCTCCTCGTCAATCTCATCGGCAATGCCGTCAAGTTCACCGAGCACGGAGGCGTTCACGTGGACGTCGCGCTTCGTGAGGCGACCGAGGATCTTCTCGAGCTCGAGTTCTCGGTCGTCGATACGGGCATCGGCATCGCCGCCGACAAGCAGGACATGATCTTCAAGCCGTTCACCCAGGCCGACGACTTCACGACCCGAACGTACGGCGGAACGGGTCTCGGCCTGGCGATCGCCGCCAAACTCGTGCGGCTCATGGACGGGCACCTCTCGGTCGAGAGCAGCCCCGGAGAGGGCAGCCGGTTCACGTTCACCGCCCAGTTCCGGCGCTGCTCCCCGGACGCGGGCGACTGGGCACCGCCGGCGGAGCCATCGGTGCTCCGGAGCGCGCGCGCCCGCCGCGTCCTGCTCGTCGAGGACCACCCCGTGAACCAGGAGGTGGCAATTCGGCTGCTGGAGGCCTGGGGCCACGCCGTCACCACCGCCGGGAGCGGGCCGGCCGCGCTGGCCGCGCTCGTGGACCGATCCTTCGATCTTGTCCTGATGGACGTTCAGATGCCGGACATGGACGGCCTCCAGACGACCAGGGAGATCCGCCTGCGCGAGCAGATCAGTGGATCACATACACCGATCATAGCCCTGACCGCGCACGGCACGGCGGCCGATCGCGAACGCTGCCTGGCCGCCGGGATGGACGACTTCGTCAGCAAACCGCTCGATGCCCGCGCCCTCTTCCTAACGATCGAGCGGCTCGTGCCGAGCTGGTCAGCCGCCCCGCCGAGCGTCACCGAGGTCTCGCCGGCCGATCCAGCCCTCGGGGACCGGCTCGCCCAGCTCTTTGCCCAGCACGCACCGGGGCTGCTCGCGGCCGTGCGCGACGCGCTCGACCGCGCGGACGCCGCCGGCGTCACCGGCGCCGCCCACACGCTGAAGGGCGCCGTCGGGAACCTGCCGGCGCGCACGGCCTACGACGCCGCCGAGCGTCTTGAGACACTCGCGCAGGAAGGCAACCTCGAAGAGGCGAGAGCCGCCTACGCCGTGGCCGAGCGAGAGATTGCCGACCTCCTCACCGTGCTCCGCGCTGCGCCCTGAGCGGTATTCTCTCTTCGGGGACACTCTCCTCACGATACGAGTCGCGCCCGCTCGTCGGTTCCATCGAGGTTTTTCTCGTTTTCGGGTTTCTTTTGAGGTTTGTCAAGCCGGCGGCCGCGTTCGCGGCACTCTCTTCTTTCTCGATCTTCTTTCACGGCGCGATCCGCCCGGGGAGCGGGCTGGTCTTTCTCACGCTCGGCGGACTGGAGCTCGTCAAGGAGCGGCGGCGTTTTGTCCCTCTCGTCGTTGGGGCTTCATCGGAGGGAGCCGGCCTGCTGCGTAAGGCGCTCACGCCGCTAGGCCAGACTCGATGCTTCCCGCTCGGCTTCGGCCAGGTCGTGCGTCATCCCCATTCCCCGGAACATGCCGACCGCGTCCAGGATGAATTTTTTCGCTTCGTCGGCCCGGTTCCACCTGTTCAGCAAACGCGCGTAGGCCACATAGCTCCGGGCCAGTTCAGGCCGGCAACCGAGCTCTTGCTGGATGCGGATCGCGTCGAGGACGGCGCGCTCAGCCCGTTCGACGTCAGGCGGCGTCAGGCGGGCCAGCGCTTCGGCCAGCGTCCGGTGGGCCAGGGCGTTGGCCAGCCGGTCGCGTGTGTCCTCGGCCAGTCGGATGGCCTCCTCGCACAGGGCCGGCACTGCAGAGTCTTCGCCGAGCGCGAGGAGGGCCGTGGCCAGCAAGCCCTGGCCCCAGGCGAGCAGGGTGGTGGTCCCGAGTTGCTTGGCGAGCGCGATGCTGTTGTCGAGCAGCTCCCGCGCTCGGCCCGGATCACCGATCATGAGGTACGCCTGACCTTCGTAGAACTGCAGCAGATAGATGCGGAAGTGATCGGCCGACCGCTCGGCCAGCCGTCGCGCGTTTTCGCAATCGGCAATCGCCTGGGCGCCGGCCCCTTGGTGGCAATAGGCCACTGCGCGGTAGTTATAGGCGGCGGCCTGCACGAACGGATTGCCCAGCGTCTCGGCGAGACGAAGGCCGCGGTCGGCGTACGGCAACGCTCGGTCGAAGGCGCCGAGAGCGGCCAAGGCGACGCCGCTGTAGCCGGCGGCAGTGGCTTCCTCGGTTGTGTTCCCGAGCGCCCGCATCTGCTCGACGCTCCGGGCCAGCAGCTCGCCGGCGCGGGTGTGCTCTCCCATCAAGTAGTAGCTCCGCCCCATGAGATTCACCGGCGGCGCTGCCAGATCTTCATCGCCCAGTCGGTCGGCGATGGCCAGACTCTGTTCGGCATAGCCGGTGGCGACCTGGAAGGCACCGCGAACGTAGGCGAGGCGCCCCAGCCAGTAGAGCACGCGCGCCCGGCGAGGTTCGTCCTCCAGCCTCTGGGCGAGCGTCCGCGCCTGCTCCAGGTTGTCGCGGTCCTCGTCCTGGGCTTCCCGGGTTGTGCTCACGTTCGCGCGCTTGAGGCAGGCGTCGATCTCGGCCCGCTGTCGCTCGGGCGAGGTCGTCAGCGCGCGGGTCAAGGCGAGCGCTTGGTCGTAATAGGTGGCGGCCTCGGTATTGGCGTACACGCGAGCGGCCCGATCCCCCGCCAGCAAGGCATACTTGATCGCCTGGTCCTGGTGGTCGCTGCGAGCGTAATGATGGGCAAGGACCACCGCCTGCTCTTCGAGCTGGTCGGCGTAGAGATCCTCGATGCTGCGCCCCACAATGCCGTGCAGGGCCTTCCGGCGCGGCGCCAGCAGGCTCTCGTAAATGACGTCATGGGTGAGAGCGTGCTTGAACGTGTACTCTTCGGCAGGCGATACCTTTCTCAGATAGATGAACTCCGTGGCCTGGAGGCGTGAGAGGCCGCGCCGAAGATCTGCCTCGGGCACACCGGCCACCGCCCGCAGGAGGGGAACCGGCACGTCCTTGCCGATGACGGACGCCACCTGAAGGAGTTGCTTCTCCGCGTCCGGCAGGCGGTCGAGGCGCGCCTCCAGGACGCCCTGGATGGTATCGGGCACCATGACGTCCGAGCGCAAGTCCGGGTGGTCGGCCACCGCACGAGCCAGTTCCTCCAGGAAGAACGGCACTCCCTCGGCATGGGCCACGATCATCTCCGCCACCCCGGGCGCCAGCTCGTGCTCAGGGACGACCGAATGGACGACTTCAAGGCTGTCGGCCGGCGTCAGCCGATCGAGCCCGATCTGGCTGGCATAGGACCGTCCCAGCCAGGGCGGCTGATAACCTGGGCGGTATGTGGTGATGAGAATGACCGGCCAACCGGCGAGGCTCTCGGCCAGCGAGGCCAGCGCATCTTCGGATGTCTGGTCGATCCACTGGAGATCCTCGACGGCGAAAACGATCAGGCCCTGGCGACTCCCCGCGATTCCCATCTCCCGCAGCACTTCCATCGTGCGCGCCTTGATCGCCTTGATCGCCTCGGGGCTGCGGCCGACCACCGCCTCCGCTCCTTCCGTGCTGCCGAGAAGGTGAAGGAGATAGGGCGCCGAGACCGCGGGATCCATGCCCAGTGCCTGTAGCCCGGTCTGCACCTTCGCCGCGATCACGTCGGGCGGGTCCGTCTCGAGCACCCCCAGGCCATGGCGTACGATGTCAATGATGGGCAGGTACGGAATCGTGCTTCCGTAGGAGAGGCAGCTACCCTCGAAGTATCTAACCCGGCCCGGCTCGAGGCTCTCCCGGAACTCGTAAAGGAGGCGCGACTTGCCGACGCCCGGCTCGCCGAGGATGCCCACGACTTGCCCTCGCCCCTCCTCGACCCTGGTCAGAAGCTCACGCAGCATCGCCAACTCGCGCTGTCGGCCGACGAAGCGACTCAGCGCGATCCCGCCGACCTCGAACCCACTTCGCTCATGACCGACGACGCGATACATCGCTTCGACTCGGCCAGCCACCTCCGTCGCCGGTTCCAGCTCGAAGCGCCGCTCCAAGAGCCGGGCACAGCTCGCGTCCACCAGGATGGTGCGGGGTTCGGCCTTCTCGAGCAATGCATCGAGAGCGCTCCAGGCCGCGCGGCGATCCGCCGCATCCATTCCCGCGACGTCGCCGGACTGGGCGATCAGGCATCGGGACACGTGGAGGGCGAATCGCGCGGTCAGCTGCTGGATGGAGCTACCTTCGAGCCGCTCGAGGGCCTTGAGCATGGCTAGCGCGGCGTGGGCGGCCCGCCGCGGCGCATCTTCTACGGGCTCGAACCCGAAGACGGCGACGATGCGGTCGGGGGCCAGCTCTTCGACACGGGCGCCAAAGCTCCTGAGCTTCCCGACCAGCTGCTCCAGCGCTGAAGCGAACTGGAACGGGACCGCCTCCTCGGGGCCGGCGAGAGCGGCTCCGAGAACCGTGATCAGCCGACGCTCCCAGCGGAACGAGACGACGCCCGGCGCCGGCACCGGGGTGGCCTCCACGGTTCGCTCGGCAGCTCTCTCTACCGGGGACGGCACCGCGCTCTCAGCCGGAGCGCCCGTCGTGCGAGGGCCTTGGGGGGCATCGCCGCCGCGCAGACCGAGCTTCTGTATGCGCGACCTGAGGGCGTTCCTCGTCAACCCGAGCCTTGCCGCCGCCTGGCTGATGTTCCCACCGGTCTGGGCGAGGGCCGCCTCGACATGGTCGCGCATTGCCTGATCCAGGGAGCTGACTCCAGAGCGACGCGGAGCACCTGGCGGCTCTTCCTTGAGGTTGAGCATGGTTACCGTCACTTGAGGAGTCTCGGCCAGGAGGGCCGCCCGCTCCATCGTGTTCGCCAGCTCCCTGACGTTGCCAGGCCAGGGGAAAGCGAGCAGACGGGCCCGCGCGTCGGGCGCCAGCACCCGCGCGGGTAGGCCGTAGTCGACGCAGGCGCGGGCCAGGAAGTGTTCGGCGAGCCGGATGACGTCGTCGCCGCGCATGCGCAACGGTGGAATGTCGATCGTCAGCACGGCAAGCCGATGGTAGAGGTCCTCGCGGAACCGGCGCTCCCTCACCGCGGCGGCGAGATCGGCATTGGTGGCGCTGATGATCCAGACATCCACCACCTCGACCGCCGTGGCGCCCAGGCGACGAACGGCGCCATCCTCGAGGACCTTTAGGAGCTTCGCCTGGAGTGGCTCGGGAAGCAAGGCGATCTCGTCGAGGAACAGGGTGCCCCGGTGGGCGGTCTGGAAGAGCCCTGGCTTCGAGCGGCGAGCGTCGGTGAAGGCCCCGCGTTCGTAGCCGAACAACTCGGCTTCGAGCAGCTGTTCGGGAATGGCGGCGCAGTTGATGTCAACGAAGGGACCGCTCGCGCGGGGGCCGGCCCGATGAATCGTGCGGGCGATGAGACCTTTGCCGGTCCCGGTCTCGCCGCGGATCAGGAGTGGCGGTAGACGTCGAGCCGCGGCCTTCAAGATCTGCTGGACCCGCCCGCGCAGGCTGACGATGCCGGGACTATCGCCGACGATCTCGGTCAGGACGTTCATGGGCGCATCATAGCGCAATCCCCGACGCCTCAACTCTCGGGTGGGTCCAAGCTCGAAGACCGCGTCGGTCTCCGACCGCGTGGTCGCGTCGACGCGGGCGGGTCAGCCGACCAAGACGTACGAGAGCGATAGGTCAACCTCACGCCAGAGCTGTGGTGGCGACACTCCACAGCGCCACCGTTGCTTCCAGCCCGTGGCATGCCCACGCGGCCCGAGTCGCTCCGTCCCCTGCTCACGCAGCTGGCGTTCGACAGGCCGCACGCCCGAACGCGCCCGTCGCGCTCCCACGCCCGCCGCGTGACAGGATCTCGCTGATCCGGCACACCACCCATTCTGTGTCTCGTCAACACCGAGCGACTTCCCCGCACCGGCCCTAGGGCCACATACGGATCACGCTGCTTGACAGCGTGGCCTGCGTGTCGCAGGATCGTGGCCCGTGAACTCCGCTCCATCTGCGCGATGTTGGTGCCGCCGAGGCCATTGGGCGACATGGGGCGGTCGTCGGGTGGTCGCCTCCCATGAGTACGGGGGCTGAGCTGAGAACCACGCTCTGTAGCCCCTTCGCCAATCCGCTCTCGAAGGCGCTCGTTTCGCTCAGAGCACGCGGCGGTGCTTCCAGCGAGGCCAGCTCGTGCGGGGAAGACCTGGCGTTGAGAGACGCGGCAACATCCTGCGGCGGCCGCTGGGGCATTCTGTGCCAAGGCAAGCGCTCGGCTCCGGCCGTTTCCCCGTTCCACTCGGGACAACCTCGGGATGAGTGTCGCCAGTCAAACTGACTGCCGCTCGGGAGTCTCCGAACATCGGGCGGGCCCAGCCATCATACGCGACCGAGTGTTTCAAGCCCGGGACCATGCCGTTTTCGTCGGGCTGACGCTCGTCGCACTCGTGGCGACATCGGGATTCCTGTCCCACTGGGTGTCCGTTGCGGCATGGCGTCAGCACCGGGCGATCATGGCCGTCGCCTCGCTCCTGGTTCTCGGTTCGTTATCGATGCAGGCGTTTGCTTGGTGGCTCCTCCCAAGAATGAGACGGTCGCGGCCAATAGCTCCCCGCACCGACCGATCCGTCGGCGTGGTGACGACGTTCGTCCCCGGCCTCGAGTCCCTGGATATGTTAGAGGAAACGTTGCGAGCCCTCGCCGCCATGGAATATCGGCACGAAACCTGGGTGCTCGATGAGGATGACGACGACCAGGTTAAGACCCTTTGCCGTCGCCTGGGGGTGTACCACTTCTCTCGAAAACACATGCCGCATTACCAGACGGCAGGTTCCTTCGAAGCGCGCGCCAAGCACGGCAACTACAACGCCTGGTTACATGAGGTCGGGTTCCACCGGTATGAAATCATGGCGGCCTTCGACCCCGATCATGTACCCGACCGCCGTTACCTGACGAGCGTGCTGGGCTCCTTCGAAGATCCCAATGTGGGCTACGTGCAAGTGCCGCAGCTCTTCCACAATGCGGACGTGAACTTCATCTCGGGTGGCGCGGCTGAGGAAGCCGCGCCGTTCTACTCTTGTATCCAGCTGGCCGGAGACGCGGCCGGCCATCCCATCATCATCGGATGCCACAATACACATCGCGTCGCGGCCCTCAGAGCGATGGGGGGGTTCGCCCCCCATCACGCGGACGACGTAATGCTGACGCTGCTATACCGCAGTCGAGGTTGGCGCGGTGTTTACGTCCCGCGCCCGCTGGCCCGCGGGCTCGCCCCCGTAGACTGGCTTACGTACCTGCGTCAGCAGCGCCGCTGGGCACGAGCACTGGTCGACCTGAAGCTGCGTGTTTATCCTAGGCTTGCCCGCTCGTTGCCGCTGGGCTCCCGCCTCCTCGGGCTGCTGCACGGAATGAGCTTTCTGCGAGGGGCGCTTTCTTTTTGCGGAGTTTTCTTGCTGGCTCTGTACGGTATCGCCTGCCCCGTCGACCTAGACTTGTCGAGCCGGCCCCTGCTGATGTGGAGTGCGGCGCTGCTCATCGCACTACTGCTGTGCGAGCAGTTCCAACGCACGTTCTACCTCGATCGTGGGGGACGCGCCCGGGTTCGTTGGCGAGCGGCCGTGCTGAGCTATGCGAAGTGGCCGTACGTCCTCGCGGGCGCGATCGAGGGCGTGCTCGGACGCAGGTCTGCCTACGACACCACTCCGAAAACCCGGCGGGCCGGGCTCGCAGGACCGGCATTGTGGCCGCATGGTATCGCGGTCATCGCAATCGGAGTGGCCATTACAACGAGAATGAGCAGCGGGGGCCCGTCTTCTCTGATCCCCCTCGCGGCGGGGGCGATCCTCGCAACCGCCTCGGCTGGGCTGCTCGCGACCGAGCTCCTTCTCAGTTTCCCGGACCCTTACAGACCAGCAACCCGCCCGCCGCGAGGGGAGTCGAACGGCTCCGCTTCGCCGGAGGTACTTGGAGCGGCGAGAGCGCCAGCGGATTGCGCGACGACAGGGTCAGTGCGCTGACCGAGATCGCGAGACACGATGGCGAAGAGCTGCGTTGACGTGGACTTGGCGGACCCCCCGCGAGCGATCGACGTCCCGCCTCGATATCCATCGGCCCTGGTGCTCCTGCGATGGCGAGGAAGGCCGCTCGGTCAACTCGAGCTTCCCGTCACCGACGGCCGCATCGAAGCGATCGACCTCTGGTTAGCGGCGGGGAGCGCGGTCGGAGATCGCCTTGCCGCCGCTGCTGTCGAGACGCTCTTGTGCCCCCTCCCCGACATAGGTGGTCGATGCGCCGCGCCACCGATCTCATGCAGCGTCATCGTCTGTACGCGGAACCGTGCCCGGGAATTGCGCCGCTGCCTCGACTCGATCTGCAGGTCGGGCACCGCCGCGGAGATCATCGTCGTGGACAACGCCCCTCTGGATGACGCGACCGCGCGGGTGGCGGCCTCCTACCCCGTCCAGTACGTCGTTGAGCACAGGCCGGGACTGAACTGGGCTCGGAGCCGTGGAGCGCGAGTGGCCACGAGCGATGTTGTGATCTACACGGACGATGATGTCGTCGTGGATCGAGCTTGGGTCGATGCCATGCGGTCACCATTTGCCGACGCTGCAGTGGGGGCGGTCACCGGACTCGTGCTCCCTCTCGAGCTCGAGACGCCAGCTCAGGAAGCGTTCGAGCGGTTCGTCGGCTTTGGGCGGGGCTTCGAACGGCGCTCCTTCTCCGCAAACACGCTCAGGCCGGTGGGCTGTGCGAGGGTCGGGGCGGGAGCCAGTATGGCCATACGCCGTGAGCTGGTCACCGGAATGCGCCTCTTCGACGTTGAGCTCGACGGCGGCACCCTCACCCGATCCGGGGGAGACCACTACGCCTTCTATCGACTCCTGCGTTCGGGCCACGTGATCGTCTACAATCCCGAGGCTCTGTCTTGGCACAGGCATCGACGCAGCGACCACGAGCTGCGCTCTACGCTGTTCGGGTACAGCGTCGGCGCCTATTGCTATCTGCTCCGCTGCATGGTGGCACACGGCGACCTGCAGGCATTTTTCGCCGGCATGGGCTGGTTTCTCAAGCACCACGTGCGCCAACTCTGGCGAGGTCTCCGTCATCATCCTGATGCCCAGCCGCCCTCGTTGACCCTGGCAGAATGGCGGGGGGCTCTGACCGCCCCCTGGGCTTTCGCGAGGAGTCTGCGGCGCCGACAAGGCCACCCCGACCCATGCGAAGCCGCTTCCCTTGTCGGCGAGGTGACATGAAGCCCCGGATCAGTGTCATCATCCCGACGTACAATCGCTGCGCTCGGCTGTTGCAAACGCTGGCATCGTTGACCCGTCAGGACTCGGCGCCGCGTCTCTTCGAGGTCATCGTGGTGGCCGATGGGTGCCTGGACGATACCGCACGCAGGGTTAAAGACCTCGACGTCCCATATGCCTTGACTCTTCTCGAACAGGCGGAGCTTGGTGCGGCCGCGGCGCGTAATTGTGGCGCGTCTGCCGCCGCCGCTCCCCTTCTGCTCTTCCTCGACGATGATATGATGGCTTCGCCTGGCCTGGTGACGGCTCACCTGGCTGCTCACGAGGCGAACTCGGATAGCGTTGTGCTCGGCTATTTCCCGATGCCTCCGTCGACCGGTCGAGCCGACCCGTTCCACGTCGCGCTCAAGCTCTGGTGGGACCGACGGTTCGCGGAACTGGCACAGCCGGCGCATCGCTACAGCTTCTGGGATCTCTGCGCCGGAAACTTTTCCTTGTCGCAGCGGCTTTTGGGCGCCGTAGGCGGATTCGATCCTGGGTTCCAGAGAGCTTCCGGGGAAGACTATGACCTTGGCATGCGTCTCTTGCGGCACGGTGCGCACTTCTACTTCTCGCGTGAGGCCTTCAGTACCCACCACGCGACAGCGTCGCCGGCGAAAGCGCTGCGACGGTCAAGACAGGACGGATACTCCCAGGTTCTCCTTGCCCAGAAGTACCCTGAACTGTTCGGGGTCCTCCGGCTGCGCCGGCTCAGCGAGTTCAGTGCCCGCCCCCTGAACCGTCCACTCTGGCGCATCGCTTGGTGCCTCCCGGTGCTGGCCGACATGGCAGCGTGGATGTTGCACAGGACCTTCTCCATTTGTGCGGCCGTCCGGCTCATCGACATCGCGTGGCGAATTTTCGACGGCCTGGACGGCTACAATTTCTGGCGCGGCGTAATGGCCGCGGTTGGGTCCCGCGAGGGCTGGGAGCGACTCAAGCGATCCGCTGAGGAGCCGGCCGCGATGCACGAGATCGAGATCGACCTCGCGACCGATGTGGAAAGACTCGACGCGATTCTCAATCAGGCACGGCCCGACGCCGTGCTTCTGCGATTCCACGAGCGGCCGTTAGGTCGAATCCCTCCGGTCGCTGGCGCCGAGCCAATCAGGGCCGTGCACGTTCGGGAAGCATTGGTCCACCACCATGCGCTGCCCCTCCTGGGTCTGCTTGTCCTCGACTCCTTCCGCGCGCCCGCTCAACCACCGGGGCTGAGCCTCAGCGTCACCGCGCGCAGCGAAAACGCCCTTCCTCGAGGGGAGCCACCGAGGCTCCCATGAACAGCAAGGAGGCCCCCGCGCCCCCTCGTGCGGAAATCCCGGAGGGCCAGCGCCGCACGCCACGGCAGGCCCAGGGCAGCCCGGGTCACGTCACTCGGGAAGGTTCGTCTACCGATGTCGTTCTCGTCATCGGGGCGGTCCCACCCGCGGTCCTTCATGCCGCCGATCTCCTGCGAGAGCTCGTCGGACGCGATATCAAGGTCCGCTACAAACGCTCCCTCCTGGGTATGGTGTGGACGTTGCTCAATCCGTTGGCCCAGCTTCTGGTCTTCGCGTTCGTCTTCCGCGTCGTGCTGCCTCTCAACATTCCGAACTACGCCTCCTTCCTGTTCATCGGGATCATCGTCTGGGGTTGGTTCCAGAACTCCCTCTACCAGGCAAGCAGCTCGGTGGTGGACAACAGCACCCTCATCAAGCAACCCGGCTTTCCCGCGGCTATTCTGCCGGTGGTCACCGTCGTGACCCAGCTCATTCACTTTCTCCTGGCGACGCTCGTCCTGCTGCCCTTTGTGGCCGTGGCTGGCGTTCCCCCTTCAGTCGCCCTTCTCTGGCTCCCGGTGCTGGTCGCCGTGCAGTTCCTCGTGACCCTCGGCGTCAGCTATGTGATGGCCGCCCTTCACGTGACCTTTCGCGATACGCAGTACACGCTCGGCGTCCTCCTCATGCTCGGGTTCTATCTGACACCCATTGTGTACGACTCGAGCATGATTCCTCCCCACTACCGCTCGTACTTTGCCCTGAATCCCCTGCTCCACCTGGTCGATTCGTACCGCGCGATCCTCCTTCGTGGCGAGACCCCGCGCCTGGGGCCACTCGCGCTGCTGGCCCCGGCGTCAGCCGTATTGGCATGGGGCGGTTACCGAATTTTCAAGCGGGCCAGTCATCGGTTCATCGAGGAGCTGTAGGTGGAGCATGCGATCGCGGCCGTGGGCCTCGGGAAACGGTTCCGGCGACACCGCCCCGATCGAGCGCGGACGTTCCAGGAGGCCGTCGTCAGGGGTCTACACGGCGCCGGACCGGCCCCTTGGTTCTGGGGTTTGCGGAACGTCACCTTTCAGATCGCGCCAGGTTCCATGATCGGTGTCATCGGCCGTAACGGCGCCGGAAAGTCCACGATGCTGAGACTGATCGGCGGAATCGGCCGGCCTGACGAGGGCACGGTCACCGTGCGCGGGCGGATCAGCGGCTTGCTGAATCTCGGCGTAGGGTTCCACGGCGATCTGACCGGTCGCGAGAACGTCTTCGTCGAAGGCGTCATTGGTGGCCTCCGGCGCCGCGACGTTGCGGCACGGTTCGACGCGATCATCGATTTCGCCGAGGTGGGCGATCTCGTTCATAGCCCGCTCAGGACCTACAGCACTGGCATGCAAATGCGTTTGGCGTTTGCTGTGGCCATCCACACTGAGCCGGACGTCCTCTTGATCGACGAAGTGTTGGCGGTCGGTGACCTCGCCTTCCAGCGTAAGTGCGTGGACCGCATCAGACTCCTGAAGGCCCGCGGCTGTACGATCGTGCTCGTCTCCCACGACTCAGGGCTCGTCGGCAATCTCTGCGACGAGGTCCTGTGGCTCGAGTCGGGACATCTGGTCGCCCACGGGCCCGCCGATGAAATCGTTTCACGATACAGCACGGCCTTAGATTCGGAGACGGGCGTCACCTTCCCTTCGCCCACTAGTCCCATGTGACCCCCCTCTTCGGCGCCGCTTGTTTCGTTGTCGCGCGGTTGAACGGCGCAACGCCGCTCGCCTCCAGGAACCGCATGTGCTCGGCGAGACGCTCCGGCGTCCACGGGTGTACAAGAAATCCCTGGTGGCGCGACGCCACTTCCGCCACCGATAGACCGCGGTCGAGATCGGTGCGCACCGCGGTCATGCCCTCGTGGTACCACCGCGCGAAATCGGTGTAACCGGCCCGTAGGTTGAATGGCAAGAGCACGAGCGCGATCGCGGCCAGTCCGCCTTGAGCGATGCGCCGCGGCACCCCCGAGGCAAACCGCTCCCAAAACAAATACACCGCACACCACACCGGTACGCCCAGCAGCGCGTAACGGATCGGGATTCCGAACATGGGCACATAACCCGCGCGCACCCAGCCGATGAGTGCGACAAAGCCAAGCAGGTTGAGGCCGATCACGACCGCGCCCCACGTCGCGGCGCGCTCGCCTCCCCGACGCTCGCGGATCGCACGCAGCGCGACCCACGCAGTGACCGCCACGCTCGCCGTCGCCACCGCGAGCCACGGTTTCCACGCGGCTCCCACGCCCGGGCCCAGGCCGAGGGCGAGCACCTTGAGCGTGACTTTCGCGGAAGGCACGATGCCGGGATTCGGTGGATTCCACCACGGATGGGCGTAGCCCACGAAATACAGCGCTCCGACAATCGCCGCGCATGCGGAGGCGGCCATCAGCCACCCTCCCGCCGCGCGTCCCTGGCGCCATCCTTTATGGGCGCGCCACATGCACCAACCCACCCAGCCCGCATACACTCCGACGCCCGGCACGAACAAGAGTCCGTTCGCTCCGCAAAACGGCAACAGTGCGACGCCCACCGCAACCGCCGCGACCGCTCCGCGCGTGGCGATCGGTCGCGGCGCGCAGAATCCGATCACCAAAACGAGGATCACCGCGGTCGGCACAACGAACACCACCTGCCAGCCCATGAGGAGATTACTGGCGTGTCCGAAGTGCAGGAGCAGCATCGGAAAAAACGCATCGGCGACCTCCGTGCGGCCGCCCCGCCAGCCGCGTACGGTGAGAATGGCGGTGGCCGCCATCGCGGCGAGCACGGCGATGCTGAAGAACCCGCCCGCGCGGAAATCACCGTGGGTCGCCCGGAGCAGGCCAAGCAGCACCCCGCGCGGCACCGGAACCCGATGCTCGTTGACCTGCGCCCACAGCCACTGCGCGAGGTCCGGCTCGTGCCCGGTGAGCGGGGCAACCATGAGCCAGTCCTCCGCGAGCGGGATCGGCGAACTCCAGCGCGCCATGCCCCACACGAGGCTCGCCGTGAGGGCAAGCCACACGCCCCACACAATGCCGCTCGTTATGCGATCCGACCCGGCCGGCGCGGACGAACTGCTCAGGATCGCCCCGGGTGCGGTCACTTCCATCGCCGCGCCTCAAGCCGGTCGGGCGATGCCGCCCATGCGTTCGCACGTACTCCGGCAGCTCGTGAAGACCAACCTTCCGCGAGTCCCGTCGCCATTTTGAACAGAGCAGTCCAGCCCTTCGCTCCCGTGCGCGGCCGCGACGTGAGCTCGAGATCAAGGCCCGCCGTCGCCACCGCGTTCCTCCGCGTGCGCAAAAGTGAGGACATCCTGCGCACCGATCCAGTGTTCGACCGTGCCCGACCATGCTCCCGGCACTGGCGCCCTCGTCCTCCGGAGTCCTGCATCCGCAGCCATCCTCTCGAGGAGACGGACGCTGTAGGCGCTGGTGTTCTCCGGATCCCGCGGGTTGGCGACCGCGAAATCGTTGCGCGGGTGGTCACCGAAAGCGTGATCGAAGGCGAAGTACTTCTGGGCGAAGCCCCAGGGCCGGGGATGACCGCGGCGGTAGTGATCCAGGAGGAAAAAACTGAAGACACAGTGTCCACCGGGTCGGAGCACGCGCGCCGCTTCCTGGAGGTAGCGGGCGGCCGTTTCCGGAAGCAAGTGTGTGAAGACCGAGGCCGCGAAGACCACGTCGAAGAAGCGGTCTGGGTAGGGGAAACGATACTCCGCGCCCCGGAATCGGCCGGAGGGGTTGTAGGTGGTGTTGTGCACGTCGGCCCAGACGAAGCGGAAGTTCGGGTAGGCCCGCCCGAAGGTGCCTTCCAGGAAGGCGATCTTGTCCCGGGCCACATCGAAGCCGTCGTAGGAGCCATCGGCGGTGAGGATGACGCGGAGGGCGTAGGCGACGCGGCCCAGCCCGCAGCCGATCTCCAAGACGCGGCTTCGCTGGGTCATGCCGCCGTAGATTCGGAGCAACATGCTCCACTCCTCGGCCCAGTGGAACCACTCCTCGAGCACCTCCACGGCCTCGCGGCGCATGAGCTCCGGCGGCGGGATCAAGGCGGGCTCGTAGGCCACCCACGCCGGATAGCCGGCCCCTCCGTCGGCTGACGGGTTGGCGCCGTCCGTACGACCGAGTAGCTTTCTCATCAAGCGCCCGAGCAAGTGTCCCTCACCGGACGACGGGTGATCGGGCGCCATCATGGTCACCGCGAAAGCAGGGAGCCTGTCATTGACACATCCGCGTCACCGCTTGCGCAGCCAGAGGCTGGAGCCCGGGTGCATGGCGCAGAGTGGCATGGCGGCGCGCAGCCGTTCTCTGTGGAATGTGGCGAAGAACGAGTTGAAGTAGACGATCTCGAACACCGTGTTGTACTGGAGGAACGCTCGGAGTGCGTAGACCTCATTCCAGGCACGCCCCGCGTAGACCCACTCGCGCGGGTACTCGAACGGGTAGTACACGTCGTGGAAGTGGACATAGACCCCCGGGGCGAGCCCCGGCAGAATCTCGAACAGGATGTAGTTGACGTCGCTGCCGGTCTTGAGCACGTGAGTCGAGTCCACCATGAGCACATCGCCGGAGCCGAGCGCCTCGAGCGGCTCGCGGCCGACCTCCTGGACCGGGCGCCTGATAATCTCGATGCGCTCCCGGTCCCCGGGCGCGAGCAATGAGTCGAGCAATTCCGGGTAGGGCTCCACGAAGGTGCACGCGATGGCGTTGCCGAAGTGGCGCTCGTTCACGTCGAGGATCGCGGCGGAGGAGTACCCCGACCCGATCTCGACGATCCGGAGGGGGCGCGCGTGGCGGACCAAGCAATACAGGATGATGCCTTCGCCGCAGGAGAAGTTTGGGTTGTCGAAATAGAAGCGGAGCCCGGCCTGGGGCTGGGGCCCGAAGGGCTGCTCCGCGTAAAAGGGCGCCATAGCCTCGAAACAGGCGAACTGTCCCGGCTCGTTCAAGTCGACGCCAGGAATCGCGCGCGGCGCCGGACCAAAGATCACGCCCTCCCGCCAGCGCACTTCGTCGAGCGAGGGGATGGGCGAGTAGAAGTGCCCTGGTGGCCAGGCCGGGCTGGGCTCCTGGGGAGCCGCCCGGCCGCGGCGGCGGCGCATGCTGCCGACGATCCGTCCGAACGTCTCCTCCAAGCTCATGCGCGTGCCGGGCCGTCAAGACGAAATACTGAAGCGTACGGCGAGTCGAGCGCCGTGGTCCGCATGGCGCCAGTTTCCGTCACGATTGTCTTTCCGAACAACCGCTTTCCATGTACCGCCGACCTGGCGTCGAGAGCGAGCGTAGCCGCTTTACCAAAGGCAAGACCGCCCTTTCCAAGAGCATTCAATCCGATCGGTCCGACTCGACGACAGGCGGCGACTCTGATCCACTCCGTGGCGACTCAGGGGGCGTGCCCGCGAGGCGCATCAGCCGACAGCCCGAGTACGCGAGCCACGCCAGTAACCCGGAGATGGCGGCGACGGCGGCCGCGCGCGCGCCGATGGCCAGGAGCGGACTCTGGCTTGCTTCCGTGTCGATGAAAAGCCGGCCATACTTCCGGATCTGCTCGGCGTCGAGCAACCGCAGCCAGAACACGTCGAGTGACTTTCCCGGGGGCTGCCACCACCCCGAGACGAGCGTCGAGGCGACGAGGTCGAACTGCGTGCTGGCATTGTCGCGCATGCCCTGCACGACGTACAGCCAGCGCCCGAAGTCGATAAAGTCAAAGAGGATGCCGTTGAGGCTCGCCAACAGCCCAAGGGCGACCAGGGCGCCGAACAGCCGGCGCCATCCGCGCTCGGCGGCGTAGTAGGCTGCCAGCACCGCCAGCAGCGGCAGCAAGGGAACCATGAAGCGGGGACCCCACGTCCAGCCGCCGCTCCACCACGCGAAGTAGCTCGCGTAGAGTGCGAACGGGATGCCGATCAACCCCGTCATCAGGGTTCCATCGACCGGACGCGTCCTCATCAGCCGCACGAGGCCGGGAACCGCAAGCCAGGTAAGTGGAAAGAAGAAGAGCAGGCCACGCCCAGGGCTCGCCAGCAGCCCGGCGCCACCAGCCAGCACGCGCAGCGGCATCAGCGTGAAGAGGTCCGAGGCATCGGTGGCGCCGCGGATGATGGGGCCAGGCGCTCTGAGCTGGGTAATTGCGATCGAGACCAGGGTCGCCAGGGCTACCACCGCGCCCATGAGCATCAGTCGACCCAGCGTCGGTGTGAGCCCGTGGCGGAGCCCCTGCAGCATCACCCACGCTGCCACGAACGGGGCTAGCACGGCTAGTTCGAGCCGGGTGAGGATCGCGTAACCGAGGGCGGCGAGGGCAGCGAAGAGCGGCACCAATCCGCCCGTTCGGCCGGCTCGCAGCAGGCCCCAGGCCGTCACCGCGAGTGTGAGCGCCGCCAGCGGCTGGTTGAAGTCCAACCGTGCGTATACAGCCGCCGGCGATGCGATGCCGAAGCCGAGGGCGCCTGCTAGAGCCCAGCCGCGCGTGAGGCCGAGCATGCGGCCGATCGTGTAGACGAGACAGCCAGTGAGGGCCGTGAGCAGAGGGTTCAACCAGGAGCAAAGGAAGTAGGGAAGATTCGCGGCCAACGAGGGATTGCGCAGCAGGGTGGGATCGTAGGGGATCGCCGTAAGCCCCGGCCTCAGCGAGAAAAGCGGCCACCACAGGATGAGAAGCGGAACGTACGCGAGCGTCATCCCGATTCCGTAGAGGCTCTGCAGATCGTCGCCCCAGCGCACAGGGGGATCGAGATGCAGCGAGCCCCGGAACAGGAGGGCCTTTGCGGACTGGAACATCAGGATGCCATCTATGGAGTAGTGGCGCCCACCGAACGTCAGTGCGTAATAGGTGATGAGGAAGGAACCGAGCCACCAGCGCAGGCGCCCGTCGAAGGCGTCGCCGACGGCGGACTTCCCGATACGGCCTCGGCTCATCGGCGAAGAAGGCACCCGCCCGCCGCCAGCGGCCGATGGCTGAGGGAAACTATTGGCTCTGCGGGAGACGCCGGTGACGAAGACCTCCTGCGGCTCAGCGCTTCAACGGGCGCTGACGAGCTCACGGGTTACGCCGTCGCCGCTCGGGCAACGCCTCGGCCAGGACCGGAAGCCTGCGGGCGGGCCGCTTGTCGAGAGTCGCGGTGGCCAGCATACCCGGGCTGATGGGGGCGATGGCGTCTCGCAGCCCCTCGGCCACCGGGCCGACACCCACACGTGGCAATGCCGCTTTGGCTCCTAATCAGCCTCGGTGACCGCTATCCGCCGGGACCGCACCTGAGCGGCCCTGTAGGCCAGCGGGCTCCTCAGCGCCCCGCACAGCTCGCAGAGGACGAATCTCCTCGGGAGACTTCTGGGGCGGAGGAGGCGGCCCACCAACCATCGCCCCCACCATTCCAGGACCACGAATTTCACACCGCTCCGGACAGTGACCGTGCCGCGGCGAATGCAGGTCAGCACGTACGAGCCAAAGCCTCGACCGTTATCATAGAGCTGCCGCCGAAGCTGGCCCGGAGACCGCCGGTGGCGATGCCAGACAATCGCGGTCGGTTCGTAGACGAGGACATAGCCGTTTGCGATCAGGCGATGAAACATCTCGAGATCACCGGCGCCGCCGGCAGGAGTGCCCGCATCGAGGGCAACATCGAACGGCCCAAGGCGCCGAAAGAGCTCCTGCCGAAAGGCCATGTTTGCGCCCACACCGAACGTGTTCGCCCACAGCAAGTCGCGCTTGCTGAGGCCGCCGGCTCGGAAAGTTCGCCGCCTAAAGCCTTTACCCATGCCCCCGTAGGCAAACTCGAACGCCTCCTGCGCCTCCGTCTCGAGCTCGGCCGGCCCGATGAAACCGGTCACGCACATGGCATCGGATTCGGCAAACGCCTGGCTGATTGCTCGGAGCCAGCCCCGATCAGGACGAGCATCATCGTCAGTAAACGCGACGATCTCATAGGTGGCCTCCGCGAGGCCCCGATTCCGCGCCCAGTCCAAGCCCGGTCGTTTCTCGCAGACATAGCGCACGGACATATCTCTGGCCAGTTGGGCGGTCTGGTCATTTCCCGGAGCGTTGTCCACGACGATGACCTCATAGCAGGGATGGTCGAGAGCCAGGACCGACCCGAGGCATCCAGCCAGCTGGTCGGCCCGATCGCGAGTGCAAATGATCACACTGATCGGCGGGACCTCGGCATTTTCCGTCGCTGGAGGCGGGCTGAGCTCTTCCTTCAGCATGGCGAGGGCAAGGGTCTCGACCATTTGCTCGGCTAGGGCCTCGCGAATTCGCTCGGCGGATACCATCGATCGCCGTCTCTCGTTCCCCACCACAAGCCACCCGAGAGGCTGTCCATGATAGCGCGCCAGAATGTAAAGATAGTCGTAGTGCTCGGTGTCCCAAATCGGTCCGATCCTCTCGCTCACTTCGAGATCGAACACTTTGGCCGCCATATCCCCACCCAGTCTTCTTTCTAGCCTCATCCGGGATCACGCAGGCGAGGCAGGCCGCTCGTCATGCTGCGGATACGTCACCTGCTCGACAATGAGTGCCCTCAGCAGCTGGTCGGCCAGCGTTGTGGCGAGTAGCGGTCGAAGATGCGCGCCACGTAGCCGCTCGGCCCCCGTCTGCGCCGGAACCCGACCGACAACCTGTTGTCCGTAGCAAAGGCGGATCCCGGCCGGGCGATCTCGTTCCAGTCGACGCTCTGCCGCCAGAAGTCCTCCAGCGAGATCGATCTCCATCTCCATTTCCCCACCGGGTTGATCGGCCCGGGCAGGCCCGCCTTGAAGAAAACTGCTCAGAGCCTTCCGACTCCTCAGTTCCCGTGCCACCCCGCGCAGGTACCAGTAGTGGCGGAGGCCGATGAATAGACGCCGCCAGACCCCCCGCAGGCGCAGTCCTTCGGCCAGCCGTAGGGCTCGCGCCAGAGCATGCGCCAACGCCTCACCTATCCGTGGGGCGTCGAACGCCAGGGCATGCACGGAATGCTGGAAAAGACCGCGGGGGGCCCGGAAATGGAAAAGCGGCAGATTCGGTCTGAGTTCCGGATGCCGCCGCCCAATCAACACGTCGCCACGCCCTTCATAATAAATGCGCTGAAGTGACCCCCTCGCATCGGTTTCGTCGTAGTGGTACCCGACGGCGGCAGGCACGAACGCGAAGGTGAGGTCGGCCTGTACCAGCCGAAGGCCGAACTCGTAGTCTTCGCGCCGGGGCAGCGAGCCATCGAACCCGCCGAGGCCGCGAAAGAGCGCGGCGGATATCGAGAAATTGCCGCTCAACAAGTCCCGGTAGGTAAAACGGTGCCCGGGCTGGCGCATGGCCCGAAACTGGCTCTCCCACCACGAGCGCAGTCCGATCCGAAAGAGGTTCCCATGGTCCCCGGCCGGCCAACACAGATATCCGATCGCCACGTGGCAGCCTTCCTCGAGGTGGACCCGTACGTGCGCTTCGATCAGACCCGGACTGGGCCGCACATCGTCATCGATAAATACCAGCAGTGCTCCCGCCGCCTCCGCCGCTCCCCGGTTCCGCGCGACTCCGGGGCCGAGTCCTGGCAGCTCCTCCCACCTCAAGCAAAACGGAGCCTGATACTCCCCGAGCATGTGCGCCGTTCCGTCATGACATCCGTCCGCCACCACGACAACTTCCATGAGAGAACGAGGATACGTCTGGGTGCCGAGCGCCTCGAGCAACCGCCGGAGCGACGCACAGCGGTTGTGGGAGGGAACGATCACGCTGACCACTGGCCCGACCGAATTCATCGGTTCCGGCTTCGCCGTCGAACCTGCCGGCGCGACAAGGCATATGCCCAGGGGCCGGCGAGGCAGCCGCCCAGTTCGGCGACTAGCAGGGTGAGTGGCGCCGCGTCCGCGCGGCGAGTGAGGGACCGGGTCAATGCGGGAAGTTGGCCCGACCAGAACCAGCGCCATGCGACGGCAGGGGCCCAGATCTCGCCGTTGACGAAGAAGCTTCGCGTCAAGAAGCCATAGACTCCGCAGCCCCGGCCGTAGAGCGCGCGCCGTAATTCGGTCCACGTGCGGCCGGAGCGATGCCAACTGAGTGCGGCCGGATCGTAGACGATCCTATAGCCGAGACGCAGCATCCGCGCGAACATTTCGAGATCTTCACCGCCTCGTGTCGGCGTGCCGTGACCGAGGGCCTCATCGTAGAACCCAACGATCTCGCCAACGTTCCGGCGAAAGGCCATACTCGGCGATGGCCCGCCCGGTGCCACTTGCAGAGGGTCTTGCTCATTCCCATCGAGTATCACCCGCGTGAACCTCCGCCAGAAGGGGCAACACCGTTCGAACAACTCCTGGGCCGCTGTTTCCAACTCGAGCGGCATGCTCGGGCCGGTGACACACACGACCAGTGGATCGGTGAAGTTCCGGAGAAGGGCGCGCAACCACCCGGCGTCCGGAGTCGCGTTGTCGGCGCAAAAGGCCACAATGTCGTACCGTGCTTCCCCCAGTGCGCGATTGCGGGCCGCACTAATGCCCGGGCGGTCCTCGCAAATGTATCGCACCGACGAAAAACCCCTCACAATATGCCGCGTCGCCTCGCCGGCCGGGCCATTCTCCACCACGAGAATCTCCTGGCCATCGTCGGGCAGACGCATCAGCCCCTCCAAACAGCGGCGCACATCTTCGGGCCGATCCTGGGTGCACACGGCTATCGTCGCCGGACGCGGTACGAAGCCGGTGGCTCGTCCCTCGTCCCATTGCAGGTAATCGTGCAGTCGACGTTCCCACACGTGCGGCCCCGCCAGTGGCACGAGGGCATCGCGCAGCTCCATTCCCGCAATCTTCCCTCCGGCCACCGGAAGTACCGTTTGCCCCACCGGTCGTCCTCTCACGCGCAACATGACCAGGGCCCGCGAGTAGCGTTCCAGTCCCGCGACCTCCGCGGGAAGCTTTTCAAACTCGAGGTCGAGGACGGCAGTCGCCATCTATTCGGCGGCGCCCTGCTCCATTCAAACGGGCGGCGCCAGACTGAGGCACCGGTTCAGACCGCACCCATCCCGCACGCTGCTCAGGCGCCGACCTCTTCCGCGTTTGATACGCAAGCGACGCCGGCCACGCACCCCTTGGCATCTACGTTGAGAGGTGGTGCCAGCGCTCCTCGTCGCCCCGCTCGAGGTGGAGCCACCGGTCCTCGTCGCGCCGCCGCACGAGCGTGTCGAGGACGGCGCTGGCGCGGCAGGACCGAAATACCGAGCCCCCCGCGAAACCCGGTCAGGAACCCGGGGCTGAGGGTGACCACACCGCCGCCGCGGGTGACGGCCTAGCCGGAGCACCCGGGACAGCCTTGTCCTGACCGGCGGCCATAAGCATTGCGGAGCAGAGGAAAACGGCCACGCCGACGCCCAACAACAGGCCAGGCGCCGGGCCGTCCGCGCGCCCGGACGTGGGGCCAGACCCGCTCTCCGGCGGGCACAGGCCCTCAACGGCCTCCTCGTGGTACATCCCGTCGGTGTTGATGCTCCAGATGTCCTCGCGGCGGCGGTGGACGAGGTTGCGGACAGCGGCCATGCCCGTCAGCATCGCGTGGTCTTGGTTGTTGTAGCGATGCAACCCGCTGCGGCCGATGGTCTGGAGATTCTCGAGGCTCTCGACGTAGCAGCGAACGATATCGAGATATTCCCGGTACGTCGAGTCGTACACGGGATAGGCTTTGGGCACCCGCTGCACGCAGCCGTCCCGCACCTCGCTGGCGCGGGCGAGCCCTATGGCTTCCACCTCCCGGGTGGCCAAGGCCACGAGTTCGGCGTCGGATAGGCGCCACAGGTCGTCGCCGTCGTTGCAGAAGTACTCGAGCCCGAGACTCGTGGTGCGGGGATCCGGCACCATGTCTTGGCTCCAATTCTTGAAGTTCTGTATGCGGCCCACCCTCACCCCCGGATCGTGGACGTAAATCCAATTGTCGGGGAACAGTTCGGCGCGGTGGACCACGAGACAAACGGTGACGAAGGCACGATAGGTGAGCCGGGCCGCGGCCGCCCGCACGGCCTCCGGCGCCGGCGGCTCAAGACGCTCGATGAGCTCCCGCAGCGGCATGCTCGAGATGAAGTGAGTGCCAGTGATAGTCTCCTCGTCGCCATCCCCGCGGACGACAACCCCCTCTATCCGATGGCCCGCCCGCCGCACAGCCACCACCTCGCTGGCCACTCGCACGACGCCGCCACGGCGAACGACCTCATCCCGTGCGGCGTCCCACATCATCCCCGGCCCCTGCCGCGGGTAGTAGAACTCGTCAATGAGGGTCCGTATCGCGGTGCCGGAACTTCGGAGCATCCCGAGCAGAGCCGTCCGTGCCGAGAGGCCTTGGATGCGTTGGGCGGCCCACTCCGCCTTCAGTTGGGAACAAGGGATACCCCACACCTTCTCGGTGTACCGCTCGAAGAAGATCTTGAACAGGCGGCGACCGAAGCGATTGGTCACCCATTGCTCGAATGTGTCTACTTGCCGGTAGGGGAACAGCTGCCGCCAGAGGTAGCTGGCCGCGATGCGCATGCTCTCGAGGAGCCCTAGTCCCGCGAAGGTGCTCAAAGCCCGCAGAGGGTAATGGAAGAACTTGCCGTCATAGTAGATGCGGGATAGACGGGGCCGAGCGAGGAAGTCGACCCCCAGCAGCTCCATCCACAGCTTCTGGATCTCCGGCGCCTTCGTGAAAAATCGGTGGCCGCCGAGATCGAAGTGGTAGCCCTTGTAGTTGACGGTGCGGGCGAGACCTCCGACACCGTCGTGCTTCTCCACCACCGTGACCAGCCGCTGATATTTGGTGAGCTCGTAGGCCGCGGTAAGCCCGGCGGGACCCGCGCCGATGACGACAACATGCTCGCTGAGAGTCAGTGGCGTGCTGAAGGCCAAGAGCGCTCCCCGGCCCTGCTCAGCCGACGTCTATCCGTCGGCCGAGCGGTCTGGACCGGCCGCGCGCGGCGCGACCATGTGTGGTCAACCACGCTACGGCGAAGCCCACCGCGCTGCCCGTGCAGTGCAGGAAGTGCAGCGGGATGCATGCCGCTGCGAAGGCGCCGCCCCGCTCTCGCCAGAGGAAGCGGAACAACTGACGGTTGAGCGCCACCACCCCCAGCAGCGCCGCGGCCGACACTGCCCCCAGCAGGGGACGGTAGAGCGCCGCGGCCATCCCCGCCGCCGCCAACGCGGTCAGGGCGACGCTGATCCGCTGATCGACCCGGAGGTTGAGATCATCCGGGGCCTGTCCGCGCTCCAGGATGAGCTGTGACCACGGGAAAGCCCGCCGACCTACGTCGGTAGCCAGCATAGAGGCGAGCGTCCATCGTTTGAGGTGTGTCACCTGGAGGGAAGGGTCGAGGCGAACTCGGTGTCCTCCCGTTCGCAGTCGGTAGCCCAGCTCGATGTCCTCGATGGAGGAGCGGCGGTAGCGACGCTCGTCGAAGCCTCCCAGCTGCTGGAACACATCACGGCGAATGGCCCCGCAGCCCGCCCAGAACGTTGAAGCCTCGTGGTTGGCCGTCTGGTGCACGTAGTGGTGGAGCAGATTACGGTACTGAGATACCGTGGTTCGCTCCGACGGCTGCGCGTCGTACGATCCGAAAATGGCCGCCAGGTTGGGGTCATCACGGAAGGCTGCCTCGATCCGTTTCACCGTAGTGGGAGGAACGACGACGTCGGAGTCGACGAAGAGGAGAACGTCACCTCGAGCGAGTCGCGCGCCTTGGTTGCGCGCAGCAGCCGGTCCCGCGTTCCGAGGGAGTCGCAGGAAGCGGACCTCATCGCCGACGCTACCGCTGAGGTCCTCGCGGGACGCGTCATCGACCACGATGATCTCGGCGGCGGCCACCGACTGGGACCGCACCGCCGCCAGGCAGCGGCGGAGGTGTGCGACGTTTCCGTATGCCGGAACTACCGCGGAGACGGCAAGAGCCGCCCCTGAGTCCAAACGCCCACGCGGCTGTCCTGGCTCTAGGAAAGGCGCCGTGCCCTGCCAATCTCCGGAGGTGACGAGCCAGGCGCGAATGCCAGACGACATCGACCTCCTGCCTAACAGGCTTCTAGCCTGATGTGACTCGAGCCAGCGGCGCCCATGAACTTGACGTCTCACGAGCTCTGCCCGTGGGCGCCTCTCCTGACCGCGATCGACCATCCAACCCATCGAAGGTACATGCGAGGAAGGGTCGGTCGTCAAGCGAATTCTCTGTCGGTCCGGCCCCGCGTCTTCTGATCGGAGGTCCCGAGGAACCGGATCCGCGGAACGAAGGGACGCCTTCGACGACGGCAAGGTGGCAAAGGAGCTCCGTCAGGGCGCGGGCCTCAGCGGCAGGCTGCAAATCGCGGCTCTCCCGGGGACGGTGACGGGGGCTACTGCCCGATAACCTTCACCCTCGATGTGCTCGGCCGGGAAGTTGTCGTCGACGCCGTTGCCCTGGCCCGGAACGTCAAAGAGCCCTCGCTGAGTGGTGTGCGCCATGCAGGGCGTGCCCGTGGGGACGTCAAAGGCTGCCCGCAGCGGGCCTTTGGCCGTGGAGATAAACGTGATCTTCTGGAGTTCCTGGCCCTGCCCCGGGTTGAAGACGAGGGTCCGGAAGTTCGGGAGCGGGGCCCCCGGAGCGGTGTTGATGAAGTCCACGGTGAGCCTCATCTCTGATATCGGCCGCGCTCGGAAAAATCAGAGTCGTCCTTCGAGACAGCACGAACGATGGCCGAGCACAGGATCTCGTCGAGATGGCGGGCGCCGTCGTGGTCAAGAGCCTGCAGCATCTTTTCGATCTTGAGGCGCTGGGTTCGCACCGTAAGCACACGCCGCTCAACACGCGAGCGCGGGGTGCGGGCGGACCCTCTGACACGGCCGGCGAGTTTGGGCTTTCATCACGCACACCGTGGACGAAGCCGTCTTCCTCGGCTTCCTCCCGTCCGGCCCCTGAGCAAGAGGAGGGCGGGCGGTGAACGAGCGACGTGGATCACTCAGGGGCGCGAGGGCGCGCGACCGTAGTGGAAACAGGCCAGTACGGTCGAGTGGCCGGCCCGCTGCGCGGGCCGCCAGTGGCTCAGCTCGGTGCCGCGGTAGAGGAGCCCGTCCCCCAGACCCAGACGCACGGCGCGGCGTCCGCGGCGCCCGTCGATCCACAGGGGCCATGCGGTTCGACGCTCCGGCGGAGGCTCGCCGCCGGCGACGAGGTCGATATTCCAGCGGCAGACCGGCCGGTCGCGATGACGCTCGAGCACGGCGCCGGGGTCATAGACGCGGAGAAACGAGAAGGTCGAGGGCGCCCGCTGGCGGGTGACCTGACTGACGACGGCGGCGAGCTGCCTGCCCAAGAAGGCGAGCAGCGGCTCGTCGTGAATCAGCGGACGTCCGCGACGGCGCTCGTCACCACCCATCAGATAGCCCTCCCGCTCGAGGCGCCGATAGTACTCGCGCACCGCGGCGACAAAGACTGGGGTGAAGAGGCCGCGCAGGACCGCATATCCCGAGGTGTGCAGCTCGCGTCGCCAGTCCAGCACCTGACGCCGCCAGGCGGCCCGCTCACGGGCAACGTCGCCGAATTCGCCTGCCGCACCTACGGCTCGCAACGCGCCCGGAAGCGGAATCGACCGGACGTCGCGGCCGCCTCGCTGCAGCTCACGAGCCACCCGAGCCACGTCCGCCGTGAGGGTGTAGGGCAGCTCGATTCCGCTTCCGACGTGGCGCACCCACAGGATGTCCTCGGCGGGAAGGAATGGCTCGGCGATCGCCACCCGCCGGGCGAGGTCGGGAGGCAGGCCCGGGCCGCGGCGCAAGCGACTGCCAGCACGCAGACGCAGCGAGCCTGACCCACCGGCCGCGGCGGGCGCTCGGGCACTCGTGCCCTGGCGTCGCGGCGCGCCACGTGCTCGGTGGGTGACGTCCCTACTCGTGGGCGCGGCGAGGCCGAGGCGCGGGTCGAGATGCACGTCGCGCGGCACCTCCCCGGGCCGGACCAGGATGCCGTCGTGGAGGAGCTGCCGAGCCAGTGCCCCATCGAGACGTGGATGCCGGCCGCCTGTCACCGCGGCGAAGAGAAAGCGAAGGGCGCGAGCATCGGTGACTTCGACGCGGCGACGCCCCTGCCCGCGCCTCGAGATGTCGACCACAGCCGTGAGCTGGAGGGTTGGGTTGAGGACGAGCCGTCCACGATCGGGCATGAAGTACCCCGGGAAACTCTACGACGACCAGGCCATTTGCGTCGATCGAGGCGCTATGCTGTACTCGCGCTCGGTTCGCGACACGTCGCCGCCGAGCCGTCGGGACGGCCGGCGGCGAAATGGCCGGATAGGGCCGGATGTTCGCTGCGCGTGGACTCTGCCCCGGCGCTTGCCCCGACAAGGCCCGCGAGGTCAACTGAAGGCCCGGCGGAGCGCGGCGGAACGGCCGGAACACATAGAATGACATTGAGCGGATCAAGGCAGGAGGAGACGATCATGGCGAAGAAGAAGACGACGACGAAGGCCAAGATGGGTAGCCCGAAGCCCAGGAAGCAGGTCAAGGGCAGGCCGGCCCGCAAGAGCGATCCATGCGAAGGCGGCGAGGTGAGCCGTAGACGCTGATTCGCATTTCGCTCCTCGAGCAGCGGGCGAAGCAGGCTGAACGCCACTTCACAGGGCGTAGGACTGCGCCAGGACGGCGCGCCCTCTCGGATCTCAGTCGCAGGCATGTTCAATACGTCGCGGGGCGACTGCGCCATCCGAAACGCATCATCGCCGGGCTCGCCGTCCCCGGCCCCCAGATCGTGGCGGGCTGGTACGGCCAGCCGCGGGCAAAGCCGTACTGGCATAATCCGTGACTACGGCGCGATCCTGCGCAAGGTCTTCGAGCCGCAAGGAACCGTCATGACGATCCTGCACATGAATCCGCGCCTGCCCATCTGGCTCGGCACCGGCACCGAGGCCATGGAGCTGACGGCAGGCCTGGCTCGCGCAACGTAAACCCTGTGACCGCCGCCGAGCAGAAGCGCTTCTATGCCGCTCATGGCTATCTCGTCTTCCCGGCGCTTCTGACCCCGCGGGAACTGGCAAGACTTCGCTCGGCGCTGGCTGACGTGCTCCGGGCCGCTCGGGGCGTCACCCGCAGCAATCGAACGTTCCTGGTGGTGAAGGGTCTCGACGGGCGCTACCACGTCAAGCGGATCTGCGATCCCATCGCCCATCACCCGACCTTCTACGATCTGGTCTTCCACCCCCGGATCCTCGACGTGGTCGAGCGCCTGATCGGCCCCAACATCCAGCTGCAGCAATCGCGGCTCATCCTCAAGCCGCGCACGCCCCACGCGTGGTTCGACTGGCACCAGGATTACCCGGCGTTCCCCCACACGAACTTCGATCTGCTAATCGTCACCGTCTATCTCGACGATTCGAGCCCCGATAACGGCTGCCTGACGGTCATCCCCGGCAGCCATCGGCTCGGCCCCCTGCCACATCGCTTCACCTTCGAGGGCGCCCCGCGAACCCAGGTCGCCGACAAGAGGGTGGTGGCCGACCGCTCGCGCTGGCGTCGGACGCCGGTGGCGGCCGGCGGCATCGAGGTGCACCACGGCAACCTCCTCCACAGCTCCGAAGCCAATCTCACCGATCGCCCGCGGAGCACCCTGCAGCTCTGGTACCGCGCTGCCGACAATGTGCAGGTTGGCGGCTCGACCGACTTCTGCGGCTGGGGGCTGCAGGTCCGTGGCGTCGACCCGGGGATGGCGCGCATGGCGGAGACAACCTGTCGACTGCCAGGGGGCGCGGCGCTCCATCCTCGCGATGGCGCGTCGCCGCAGCGGCGACTTCGTGCGTCAGTGAGGCGGTAGTGTGTCACGGCCTGTTGCCACCTAAGCGGCGAACCCTCGCGCCGGAGCGCCGGCACTGACTAGCTCCAGTGCGAGGGCGATTAGCTCCCGCGCCACAATCGCTACCTTCTGAAGGCCCTGGCCGTTTAGAGGCACCCCGGAACTCTTTCTCAGGCGTGTTATCACCACTCGGCACCACGTCGTCCCATGTCGTAGCGATTCTGATTTCATCGATGACAAAGGCGCCTGTCGAGTAGAACACGTCGGATCGGCCCATAAAATGCCCCCCAAACCTCGCAGTGGACCGGTTAGCCGGCCGCGCTCGATGCCACGAGCCACCTCGTCGGGCACTTCCCTGCCGAAACACCTCCACGCGACGGGCAGGAGCTCGTTCTCGTCACGGCTACTCGAGCACGCAGGGGGCATGCTAGCCTGAGCCGGGCCGGAGTACCACTGCTACGCCACCCGGCTCAGCCCAATCAGGGCAAAGCTCCAGTACGGCAGCCGGGATGCGATCGCGCGCCAGGCGCACCTCGGCGTGGCCGCCGGTGGCCTGGAGGTTCTGGCGGGTCTCGCGTCCCCACTGATCGACCGCCACTGGGATCGGCCGAGCGATACGGGCTGATCGCTCTCAGGCCGGCCGCCTGGGACCAGCTGGAGCACCTCTGCCGCTCCTCCTGCGCCCCCCTGCCGCTCGAGCGCCCACGGCCCGTTGCTATCCGAGCTTTTACCGCCCGGCCACTCGCTCCCATCCTTCCGATGGGTTCGTCGATGGGCTTCAGAGCATTGGTCTCCCGCCGCCCTGCCATCCAAGCTACGGGGCGTCTGGCTGTTGCCCCGGTGCGACTGCCTCGCACTGAGCACGTCTGCCTTCTCTGGACGCACACTTCGCGTACTATCACCTCGCAACGAACCCACCTCTCCCTCGCGAAGGACGCCCCGGACGTCAGGCCAATCGAGCGGTCAGAGGTGGGCACGGTCGTTCAGCTTCCCGAAGTCGGTGGCCTGCACCATCGCTACACACCGCGGGCGGCATAACGCGCATCGTCCGACCGACTCACGGGTTTACTCCTTCCTACTAACTGTCCTCGTCCCACACTGAGAATCACATCCTGTCTCGGCTCGGCCGATGGCCTGAGGACGCCCACGCCTGCTTCGGACCAACGTCCTACCAGTCTCCCGCGTCGTCGGCCTGTCACAAGAGCACGGACGTTCGCCAAGAGAGCCGGCCGCGGTTATGGCGAAGGACGGCGCATTCCAGTCCAGGGATGATGACCGCCTCGTCGGGTTTTGTGCCCTTTAACGGCGGGTTCTCGGACATTCTTTCACTTCTCTGGTTCGTCGCGACAGGTCAACCCTCGATTTTCACGTCTGTCTCGCCGTGGCAGGAAAGATGCGAGATGGGTTTGCCGCGGAGGAGGTTGGTAGGTCCTCCACGAGATGAGAGTCGCGACTCTCCCGACAAGAGGAACTGAAGATACGGTCAAATCAAATTGATCTGTATGGAAGAGTGGTTGGACCATCACGACCACGAGCGACGGCTGATCCGGCGACCAACCTGACGGTGCCAGGGCCCTGTCGAAAGAGAGCCGTCCTACGAAGACTTGAAGGTCTCTCCCAATGGGGTCGAAACGGAAAGACTCGCCAGATCCGAGTTGTCGCGCTCTGGCTCAGGCCCACGGCGCCCGACCAGGAGCGCGCGCGGCAGTACGCGGCGTGGCTTCGCGGCGCATTACAAAGTACGCACAACGTGCTTCACAGATTCTGACTGGCGAGTCTAGCCCATGGGGTGGCAGGTCGGGCCAGGGCCGCCCTCGCAGTCGAGGTACGAAGACTCCCCAGCGTGCCACGATAAGAGTGCCCGGCGCACAACCCATGCGACCCTTCGGACGGTTGATGTTCCCGAATGAGGCGTGGTTCCTCCTGACACGATCCCTTCGGTTGTCCCACCGTGAGTCTCAGATCGTGCAGGCGATGTTCGACGACCACAAAGAATCGGCGATGGCGAGCGACCTCGGCATTTCTCCGCATACGATTCACACCCATATCGAGCGCTTGTACCGCAAGCTGAGCGTCACCAGCCGCGTGGCGCTCGTTTGCCGTGTTTTCGTCGAGTACCTGTCCCTGGCGGTGGGCAACTGATAAGGATTCCAGCCCGAGGACGCCACGACACGCCACCTCGGGGCGAGCCAACAGCATTCGTCCCTCGCATTCGTCTCTGACGTCGTCGTCCGCACTCGCTGATCCGGCAGGTTCCCGGGTCCCTCGCGGAGCTGACAGCTAACAGTTGACTTCCGCATTGCTCCGCGGGTGCGCTGTGATGTGCAAGCGTCCCAGGAAGACGTCTGGCGGAATATCGGAGCTGCCGGGCTATCTCAGCTGGCCGCGGAGCAAAGGAGAATGCCTGATACGACGCGTGCGACTCGTGAGCCTGGCCGTTGTGCGGTCGCTCGTGCCGGCGTCCCAAAGTGCCGCTTAGAGTGTCCACCTGAAAGGGCGGGCGGAACGCGGCGCCCCTCTTCAACGACCTCGGCTTGCAACGTTCGGCCGCGGGGGCGCTTTCTGGCTGGGAAATGGCGACGTGGTCATTGGCCTCAGTGCGCAGGCCGACGTCACGTCACTGTGCACGAACCAGGGCGGGAATCAGGCTGCGGGCAGAACCCAGCCCGATTACCGTTACGGGGAGCCAAGCGATTCCTGCCCGCGAGATCAGGAATCGGAACGTAGGATTCGCGGTCACGACGAATGTGCCCCCAGACCCGATTCCGTGCGCGCCGGACTGCCCGAACGCCAACTGGGCCGAGGACATTACGGGATCTCTGGTTCACGTCGGCGGCGATCACAGTCCAGCAACCTCCCCGACCGTGGTGCTCACGGTCGTGTGCCCTCCAGGCAATCGCTGATCTCCCGGACGAGGGGCTCCGGCACAGACTGGACCGACTCCAGTCGGCCGAGTTCCTCGACGAGACCGGACTGTATCCAGATCTCGAGTACGCCTTCAAGCACACCCTCACCCACGAGGTCACGTACGGCGGACTGTTGCAGGCGCGCCGGCGCGAGCTGCACGCTCGGATCGTCGACGCGATCGAGGCACTCCACCGGGATCGCCTCGGGGAGCACATCGAGCGGCTCGCCCATCACGCCCTCTGGGGCGAGCTGCGGGAGAACGCCGTGCACTATCTCCGACAGGCCGGGCTCAAGGCGGCCGCGCGATCAGCGCTCCCGGACGCTCGGGTCTGGTTCGAGCAAGCGCTGGGCCTCCTCGATACTCTTCCGAAGAACCCGTCCGGATGTCGTGGCGGTGTACACCGCGCGCTCCATGGGAGATGGTAATCAAGTCTCGACGATGCATGTGCTACCTGTGCCTGGCAGCAAGCAGCGCGAGGACTTCTCGATCGATCGTTAACGCCGTCTCATCGTTCACGTTCGAGCGCATTGCGCCTCACTGCCTTAGCCAGGCAAGGCTATTGGCTATATCGCGAGCCTTTCTGGCGAGCGGCCGCAGCGCGTCCTGGACATGCCGGCCAAGATGGGACCTATGTCCCCGGACTGTTTGGTACCGAGCGCTCACGAAATGGGACGACGGTATTCGATGAGCTTGAGCGAATATCCCTGTAGCTCCTGGGTAAGCTCTCTGGGGTCAGCGAAGCCCATCCTCTCGTAGAAGCGTCGGCCGATCATGTTTTTTTCCTCGACCGACACCGTCAAGCGCGTGAGGCCCTCTTCTGCGAATGTCGCCAATCCGGCGTTTACCAAGTCGGTCCCGATGCCGCCACGCTGCGCGTGGGGCAGAACGTAGATTCGCGTCAGCTCCACCGACTCCACCGATCGTCGCATGTACTGTGCGAACCCGACGACGTTTCCGTTCCACTCCGCCACCAAGAACGTCGATCCCGGTGCGGCGAGCGCCCGGCTCAAGCTCTCCCGTGAGTACCAGCTGTTGAGCAACCACTGCTGGACCTCAACGGGAATGATGCCAGCGTAAGCGACGGGCCATGTCGTCCGGGCGACCGTCTCGACGCTCGAGAGGTCGATTGCCTCGGCTCGCCTGATGACCGCGCGATTCTGGCTCAGGTGCATCGCTTCATCCCGGCCTATCGGTCCGGTTCTGCGGCGGCGGCGCGGCCCGCCAGGTACCACTGGTTATCGGAGGCGTCGCGCACCGCGGCGCGGCGCTCGCCGTAGGGCTGAAGCGCCGGCACCTCCAGCGACGTCGCCCCCGCCGCGAGCGCCCGCCGGTACGAGGCGTCCACGTCGTCTACGTAGAGGTAAAACATCGTGGGCATCGGGCCCCACTCGCCATGGGCTTCCCCTATCTCGATGACCGAGGCGCCCACGCGGATTTTAGCGTGGAGGATGTCGCCCTCGAGTCCGCGATGGATTGCCATCTCCTCGGCGGCGAAAGCATGCTTCATGAACTCAATCAGCGCAGGGGCGCCGCGGGGATGCAGATACGGGGTCACGGTGCCGAGACCCGCCGGGATGTGGCCGCCCGTCTGATGGGTCGCGATATACCAGTGGTTGCCGGCGATATCCCTCACGCTGGCCTCACGGTCGCCGTACGGCTGGTCCACCGGGGCCTGGAGCGATTCGGCCCCGGCCTCCAGCGCGGTCCGGTAGACCCGGTCGGCGTCAGGGACGTAGAGATGCAGGCCGGTGGGCGTCGGCGCGCCGCTCCACGCGCCGCCGCCCCCGATCATCAGGGTCGAGTCGCCGATCCGGAGCTCGGCGTGAACGCCGCCTGCCGAGCCGGTGGTGCGCAGCACCTCCTGGGCGCCGAAGGCCCGCCTCACAAAGTCGATCAACTCCACGGCAGGTTGGACGGCGAGATACGGAATCACGGTCTGGATGCCGGCCCGCGAGGTCTGGCCGGCGGCGGTCATGGTCATGGTGGCCCTCCTCGAAAGATCGGCCCCAAGCCGGGCTCTGAACCCTGGGCGGGGCAGATCGCGCAGGTCGTGGGCGATGCTGAGCAGCTCGGTCAGCTCGGGGTCGGCGGGTGCCCGGGGGGCCTGCGGATCGGCGAGCATCGCCTCCACCGCCTCCGCCAGCCGATCGATCCGAGCGTGCTCACTCATGAACGTCCCTCAGGCGTGCCCGCAGGCTCTCCAGCGCGCGGAACTGAAGCTGCTTCACCGCGCCCTCGGTGCGCCCCAACTCGCAGGCGATCTCGCGAATGCTCTTCTGCTCGACAAAGCGTTCCAGGATGATGCGCTGCTGGTCGCCGGGCAGCCGCCCGACCAGCCCGGCGAGCATCACCCGCCGGTCCACGTCGGCCTGCTCCGCCTCATCTCCGCGTTCCGGCGCCGGCGTCCCGTGCTCGCGCGCGACGCGTTGCCAGCGGTCGGCGACGGCATTCCTGGCGATCCGCAGCAGCCAGGCCACGAAGGGGACGCCCCGCCACTCGAAGCGGCCGAGATGGGCCAGCGCTTGGTGAAAGACCTCCGCGGTGAGATCCTCCGCCTCGGCGCGGCTCCGGGCGCGGCGGGCGACGAACGCGTAGACCCGCTCGAAGTGGCGCTCGTACAGCTCGGCAAAGCGGCGCGGATCGGACTGGGCGGCCTCGATCAGAAGCCGCTCGTCTTCCCCGCCCAAAGGGGTCTCCGCCGCCCGTGCCCGTGACCGCATGGCCCTCATGCCCTATAACCGCCGGCGGCGGACAAACGTTACGGTCGGCAACCGGTTTCTGCAGCAGCGGGGTCCCCGCGCGACACTGAGCACGTCCCATGAGACGCGCATCATGCGTCCTCGTGTGTCGGGATGCGCCGAAACCATCGTGGAACCAGCTCTCGGGCCGTTGCTGTCGGTCTACTGCTCGGCCGGCCAGCGTTCAAGGTGCAGGAGTAGCGTGTCTCCTCCACCGACCCCGAGGACTTCTTGCCTTCGATTTGCCCCAACGTACGCCAACCCGCCACTCATAGAGGCGTCGGGCGCGCTCGTTTTGCGGCAACACTCAGAGAACGCCGGGCCGATGAGCGCGTCGGACTCGCCCCTGAAGAGGGTGTTGAGCGCCGTCTTCTGAAGGTAAACCCGCCTCGCCGTGCTGGCACTCCTGTGCGACAGAATCGTTCGGCGTCGCCAGCATCGACAAGACCTGCGCGCGTCTGTGCTGGCTTCGGGGATGTCGATCTGGGCTGGCCCGTTCGACTATCCGGCGAGAGGAGGAACCACGTGTTCGGGCCGGGTCGGCGTCGTCGTCGACACGAAGCCGGACTGGCGCGTCGTCGCGGAGCTCGTCGAGCAGGCGTACCGGCTGGTGGCACATCCGCGGTTCGTGAGGAACTTGACGAGGCGCCCTCTTCTACCCACTGCAACGAGGAGGCTCGATGGCCGCACTCTGTATGCTGGGGTGCGGTCCCGTCGACGGCATCGGCCTGGCCTACGCGCTATGCGGCGACGTCCTGGACCAACCTTCCGCACAGGCCCAAGCCGGTCCACGCCATCTATCGCGAGCGCGGGAACGTCGAGAACCGGCTCAAGAAGCTTGCACCACGGGCTGGAGCTGGACCGCACCAGTTGTTCGCGGTTCTGGGCCGACCCGCTGATGGATCGCACCGACCACGGCGTGCCGTTCGCGACCTCGAACGCTGGGCTAGTCGTAAGAGTTCTCCGCAGCCGTGGAGGATCACGATATCGCCATAGTTCAGCGCCGCCGCCCGGACCGGGGTTTCGTGGGGCCCGGGCGTCGGCGCGTCGTGCTCACGATCCGTCAGCGTTTGTCGTTCCGCCCATCCAGAGGGCCGGCGCGCCCATGTCCGTTACGGCTTCGACGGCGCGCCCGGACCCACGTCGACGAAGCCGGTTATGGACTCGAAGCGACCGTCCTTGGCTACGACGCAGAAGTCCGTGCCCACGAAGTGCATTGGCGCATCCTCTGTCCCGCCCGCTTCCCATGTGAAGCGGACGCGGTCGTTGTGGGCGTCCACCACGCTCGACAGGCGGAAGCGATAGGTGGGAAAGCGCTCCTGGACGGCCTGGATCATAGCATCAATTCCGCTGTGACCATCGCCGCGGCGATGCGGATCGACATAAGAACCCTCGTCGGTCCACGTGTCAGCGACCAGGGCCCGACGGCGAGACGGATTCCGCTCGTTCCAGGCGGCCAGATAGCGATCGACCGCTTTAGCGACCTTGCCGTCAGCAACCTTGCTCATGTTCCTGCTCCTTTCGTTCGGGGATCGACCCCTGCTCGGATGATCCCGCGCCAATGAGCCGCCGTCGATTACGTCCGAGGTATGCGGAACGTATCGATTCGAGTGCGGATCATTCGACTCATTGACGGGACGCAAGCTGGCAGGGATCGGCGCCGGCCAAATCTCAAAGGAGCCAAGCCTTCCGAGCTTCCCGTGGAGCGTGCGGAGCGGCTCGAACTGGTGATCAACCTCAGTGACCGCGAAGGCGCTCGGCCTACCATCCCCCCGTCGCTGCTGGCGCGGGCGGATGAAGTGATCCAATGACGGCGCGCGAACTCCTGGAGTGGAGCGCCGAAGTCCCTGGACATCCAGACTAGACCCCGGGCTGAGCCGGGCTGCCTCCGCCGCGCCGTGCGCTTGAGGCCACGAGCCCTCACCAGCGGCTTGTTGTCCTTCGCCACGAGTACGTTCTCCACGGCCAGGGCCTTCTGAATGAGCTGCGACAATCGGGCCTTGGCCTCGGCCACGTTGAACTGTGGCACGGTCACCTCAAGATGGTCATCGGAGATAAGCATCGAAGCCCGGGTCAACCGCCCCCGGAGGTGGTCGGCAGCAGTGCTGAAGGAGAGCGGCATCGACAGGACACCGTGTCTTCTTGACCTCGACGCGCTGAAGGGCTACCGTCTTTCCGCCGCCCGCCGCGCCGGCGGGCGGCACCTTGGCAACGGCCAGGAGAAGGGACGCCGACGATGGTCGGTTGGTGTCTACGCGAAGTCTCTTTATCTGTCCTCATGCTGAGTCTGCTCCTGGCGAGCGGGGCGCGCGCGGTCGCTGCGGACGCGGCTCCGACCCCCGCTTCGCAGCCGATCCTCCGCGGGATCGCGCTTGTCGAGGGCGGGCACGCGCGGGCTTACCTCGAGGATCCCCGCACAGGCATGGTCACTGCGTACAGCCTCGGGGACGCCGTCGGTGAGAGTCGTATCGAGCAAATCCAAGAGGACCGCGTGGTGCTTCGGCGTGGCGATGAGGTGGTACAACTGCTCCTTGGCGTTCCATCGACGGCGATGTCGAGCGACGCCAGTGGGGCCGACAGTCCTCCACAGCACGTGGCCGCCCCCGACGTCGCGGCAACGTCGGGCCAGTCGCCGCCGATCCAAGCCCCCCGTTTGGACGCGCCGATCATCGGCAGTGGCCAACCGTGGCTGGACACGTTGGGCATTCCTCGAGGAGCTCTCTCGCAGGCGATCGAGTCGGCGCCGCCAGCCGAGGGATCGAACAACCTGGACGATTAGCCAGCCGGGGCGCGCGCGTCCCACCCTCATGACGGGCGAACTCTTCTACCTCGCGTCGAGCTTCTGGCTGGGTGCCCTGCACGCTGCGACGCCGGGGCACGGCAAGACCATCGCGGCCGCCTATATTGTCGGAGCTCGCGGCCGGCCGGTCGATGCGCTTGTACTTGGCATCTTCGTCACGCTCTCACACACGAGCGGCATCGTGCTGGTGGCGGTCCTGGCCACCTTGGGCTCCGCCTGGTTCATCCCGCACCGGATCGAGGCCTATCTGTCGGTCGTGACGGGGTTGCTCGTGATTGGCATCGGCCTGTGGCTGGTGCGGGCGCAGTGGAGAGCCATGCCGAACCGCCCCGCACCCCACGGGCACGATGACCAGGATGATCGTGAAGGCGGGCGCGATCCGCATGGACTCGCGACTCCGAGCGATCTGCGCGAGCCCAGCCATCAGGGCGACGCACGCGAACACGCGCACCCTGCGGCACATGGCCACGCCCGTCAGGGGGATCCGCATCACCATCTCTCCGAGGTCCGGGGCGGCTACCACCGACACGGCTTGGGACCCACCCACACCCACGACCTTCCCCTTGATTCCGCCAACCGACCGAGCCTCGCCATCCTGCTCGGGCTCGGCATCGCCGGCGGACTCCTACCGGACCCCGGAGCGCTGGCGGTCCTGTTGGCGGCGCTGGCCAGCGGCAAGGTGATGCTCGGCCTGTTCACGGTCCTGCTCTTCAGCTTGGGTTTCGCGTCCGTGCTGGTCCTCGTGGGGATCATCGCTGCACGGGTCGGGAGTCTGGTGCTGGCGTGGCTCGACAGCCGATGGATGAGCTGGTTGCAGGTGGCGACTGCCGCGCTGATCGTTCTGGTCGGAGCCGTCTTGACGGTGAACGCCGTGCGGACCGTGACCGGCCTCAGCTCGTGACGGGGAGGCTCTCCAACTCCTTGGCGGCGCTCTAGCGGACTCGGGCTCGACTCGCGTCGAGCCGGCCCAGCCAGCCGCTGAGGTCCGTGTACCAGACGTTGTTCCCAGCGTCGACGGCAATTCCGAACGGACGCGCGTCGCCTCGCGGCAGGGCGAACTCGGTGATGGTGCCACCGTGCAGACGGCCGAGACGGTGCGCGCGCAGCTCCGTGAACCAGACGGCTCCGTCCGGCGCAACGGCGAGGGCGGTGAGCCCGGCGCTCGGGGTGGGGACGGTAAACTCATCGAACTGTCCGCCGGCGAAGCGGCCGATCTTGTTCGCACCGATTTCCAGGAACCAGACGGCACCGACGCCATCGACGGCGATGTCGCCGAGACCGCTCCGACGGGTGGGCACGTCGAAGGTCGCCATCTGTCCATCGGGAGCGAGGCGCAGCAGCTTGTTCGCGTTCTGGAGCGTGGCCCAGACTGTCCGGTCAGCGGCGACGGCCACGCCGAAAGGACCGGCATCCATGGCGCCGTGGAGGTGAGTGAGTTGGACGACATGCCGTGTGAGCTGTCCGTCCCGCAAGCGCGTCAGGCTCACCACACTTGGTTCGGCGAACCAAACGTCGCCGTCGGGCGCGACCGCGAGCCGGCCGAGTCTGACCACGGGGGTGGCGAGTCCGAAGGACGTGATACTGCCGTCGGGCGAAGCCCGGGAGATCCTTTGCCTGGGCGCTTCCGTATACCAGACCTGGCCACCGGCGTCGACGGCCAGGCCGAGCGGCTCGACACTCTCCGTGCCCTTCGAGAGCTTCTGGATCTGTCCGTTCCGGAAGAGGCCGATGGCGTCGGAAGATTCCAAGGTGAACCAGACGGTCCCGTCGGGCCCTACCGCGATGCTGACTGGAATGTCCCCCTGGTTCGGCAGCCTGAACTCCTGGAAACCCCACGAGGCCCACGGCAGGCCGATACGCCAGACGATCGCGGCCACACCGATGGCGATCCCCAGGGCAACCACCAATAGCAGCGACTGGCGCCGCCATCGGCGCGGAGAGGTCTGGCGGTCCATGACCCGGCTCATCGCCGCAGAGAGATCTGGGGGATCATTGCCGCAGGGCGCTCTGGCGGTCCAGCGCCGGGTTCATCGCGCCCTCCGGCCGGGTCGACCGGTCCGGTCGACCGTTGGCGAGACCGTCTGATCGAGCGGCGCGCGATAGTAGGTGCGGGCCAGACGCCGTAGCACCGCACCCGCACTCACGAGCAACAGGGCAAGGAATGCCACCCCGCCGACGACATTGGTGAGGTCCAGTCGACCGAGCGGGCGGCCACCTTCGAACGCGCGGCGGGCCAGCTCCTCGTACGGCACCAAAGCGAAGCCAGCGTAGAGAGTGGCCGGACTCAGTGGATCGCCCACCAGCAGTCCGGCTTCCAAGTGCGCGGGGAGGTTTTCGCTCGGCAGCTCCCACCGCTCCCCATCGTTGGGACTGCGATACACGCCGCGGTCGGTGGCGATCAGGATGGCGTGGCCCGACACGGCGACCGCCCGGGCAACGACCGATGGCTCCGGAAGTGGCGTGCCCACAGGCCGCCAGCGCTGCCCCTGATCGTCAGTCCGGAACGCCTGGCCGGCCCCTACCGCCCACAGGCGGTTCGAGTCCGATGGATCAAGACCCACGATCTCGACCTTGGCCCAGGGAAGTCCGTGACTGCGCTGCTGCCAGCTACGAGCGGCATCGGCGCTCGTCCATACGATTCCCCCAACCACCGCGTAGACCTGGTCCGTGCGATCGGGCGGCACCACGAGCGCAGCGGCGTGCTCGGCCCGGAGTTCGCCGTCGACAGCGAGCCAGGACTGACCCCAGTCGTCACTGCGGTAGAGTCCGGTCATGCCGGCCAGGTAGACGCGGCCCCGCACTGATCCTGATACCAGGGCCCGCGCCGGCACCGAGCCGGCTGGAGTCTGGACGCGCTGCCAGCCCTGTCCGTCCGTGCGGAAGATCGCTGACGCTCCCGAAACGAGGGCGCGCTGCCCGTCCACATCGAATGCCGCGGCGAACGCTGGGCCGATCAGGAGGTCGGGGGCCTCGACCTCCCAGTCTCGCCCGCCATTTCGGGAGCGCGATACGCCGCTATCCGCGGCCAGAAGGAGGTGATTCGGATCCAGTGGACTGACGGCGAGCGCCATCGCGCCGCTGCCAAAGCTTGCGGGGGTGAGGTGCTGCCAGGTGGCACCGGCGTCGCGGGTGCGGAAGAGCCCACCCCACGCGCTGGGGTCGTGGGCCGGTACGTCGCCCGGCCACAGGGTCACGACTAGCGCCAGCGCGAGGGCACGGAGACGACGTCGGCACTGGGCGCCAAACGCGCAGGTGTCGGGAGGGCGGAGAGCGCCAGGCACTAGCACGGAGACGAAGCGGTGAAAACTCACTCAGCGGGTCCGAGCGCATTGAGGTATCGCGCGATGCGGCATCAGGGCGCTGGTCGGGTCTGGGGCCCGTCGTACTCGTGAGCCCCAGACCCGCGCTTCAACAGACCGCCGCTACGGGATGATGGGATGCGGTGGAATCACCGAGACGCACGCGCTCGGCGGCGTCCGGTCCGGGTTGGCCGGTACGTGCGTCGGCTCGCGGTTGGCCAGAGTTAGCTCGGCCGCCCGCGAGCAATTCCCCTCGGGAATATTCCACCAGTTGGACGTGATGGGGTACGCAGGCGTGTAGGAGGTCGGCTCATGGGCCGCGATGCAGTTGTTGAAGCTGTTCAGCCTCGACGTGAGAACGTAGCACTTCTCGTAGGCAAGGAACTGCTGGATCGTATCCGTCTGCTGGATGTTCGCCACTCGCCAGTCTCTGATGCCCGTCCACGACGAGTATGTGTCGCTGCCGAACACCAGCTGCCCTCGCATCGTGTTCACTTGAAGCAGCTGGGACCCGTAGGTGTGACCTCGGAACGCCGGGTGGATCACCAGCCCTCGCGTGATCTGGTGCCGTCCGTCGATGACCTCCGCCTTGCCGGTGAGGACCTTGCCCAGGATCTCCTGGACCGTCTGGGGCGGATAGCCGCAGACCGGAGACCGCGCGCAAGCCTGCTGGGGCGGCCCGACCTGCAGCCCGGTGAGTGGATCGATGGTGTTGACGGCCCGGATGTTACCTGCGTTAAAGTCGACCGGGTAGTCGAGGAAGAAGTCGATCTGCTTCAACTCCTCCTTCTGGATGTAGATCACCGCGTCCGGAAACTCGCTGACCTGGCCCGAATGATCCCAGTGACCATGCCCAAGGACGATCCTAGTGACCCTGTCGGGGTTCAGGCCAATGGCCACCAGCTGATCGCGAATCCCCTTCCAGCAACACGACGTGTTCCAGTCGAAGATGTACGCGAGCTGTTTCCAGCCGCTGTCGTACAGCGTGATGTTGCCGTCCGCGTCTTTGATGATCCCCACGTTCACCGGCAAGTCGACGAAGGGGGGCTCGCCCACGTCCGGCATGAACGCGCGATGAGGCACATTCAGGAACCGGCTACTTTCCACAATCCACGCCGAATACAGCGGCGCCCTCTCGGCGCGCTCTACGTCGCGCAGAAGCTCGTCTGTGCTCTCGAAGCCGCTCTGCAACACCTGAGGTGGCCTTTGGTCGGCGGCCCGGAGGACATCGGCGCTTCCGAGGCCCCCCACCACGGCGAGAAGTCCCATTAGCATCGCGGTACGCATCAATTTCCGAATCATGGGCACGACCTCCTGACGTTCACAACGGCGATACGCGTCACCAGCGTCCCGCAGCCTGCTACTGCCATCCTCCTTTCATCGACGTGCCGGTCAGGCCGGGCCGCCCGACGCTCGGCAGTCCCATCTTCAGTTGGGCGGGAACTCGTGCGGCCAGAACTTGCCCCCAACCTCCCGAATCTTGTTGCTCCCCGCTTGGCTCTTCGGGTAGGCGGCCAAAAGATGATCATCTCGACCGTCCTCAAACATCTTGAGCACCTCGACAGCGGACTCTTGGAAGAGGCGGACGGCGGAGAGATATTCTTCGTGCTGGCTGCGCAGTGATGTTGGCGGTTCCAACGCTCCGAGCCGGGCCTCGGCCTGCCGATAGACGGCGAGGGCCTGCTCGACCCTGGTTCTGAGGTCCGTCCGCCCTAGGTCCTGCGTCTTGTAGAAGATCTGTCCAAGACTCATCCGCATGGTGCTGCGCTCGACATCGCCGTGGATCGGCCACAACTCGCGGATGTACCGCTCCTCGACGGGGCTCAGCGCGGGGCGCGTCGGCTGACGCGCTGGTCGAGATATGTTCGGTGCTGAGGTGCTGGTCACCTCGCGACTGACGGCGAAGGTCAGGATTCCCACGAGGGCGAGAAGGACGGCTCCCAGGATCAGCGCCTTGCGGCGCAGCGGGAGAATCGCCGGCACTTTGATGGAGCGGAGCGCGTCGCTCCAAGGGCGGCGCCAGGCCATGGTTCAGGAGAACTTTCTCTGAATGCCGGCTAGGGACATCGTCGTCTCCCGCTCGACAGACCAGACCAAGCGGTAGCAACATGACGGCGTCTCAATGTCTTGTCAACCTAAAACTTCGGTTCTGATTCCGCGATTCTTCTTGAAGAATCTACTAGCGTGGGGGCGCGCCGGCCCGGATACTCGCTCGCGCGGGCTCGTCGTACGCGGGGGTCTCTAGAGTAGCTGCGCTCGGACGGCGGGCTGCGGTGATGGCGCTTTCGAGCGCACCCTCGAGATACACCGGTGTCAGTCCGGTTGCCCAGTACGCCAGGTCCGCAAGATTCGGCTGGGTGGTTTCCCGCTGTGTCCGGATCACGCGGCCGCCGCCGTCGGGGACGAACTCGATCCACCCCTCCCACAACCCGTCTCCCCGTTGCCGGCCACAGGCGCGGCCCCGGTAAGCCTTGCCCTGCGTCGTGACGAGCTTCGACTGGAACGCCAGAAGTACTTGGGCCACGAAGTGGAATGCCAGCGACGCGGGGGCCAGCGGTCCACGAGCTGGTACCTGCGGGCTTTCATCGCCGCGATGACCGACCAGGGCCACCGCCTGCGCCTCAGTCAATCGCCGATTGCGCGTCCTCCTCGATTCCCGGCCGTGCGTCTACCCCGGCGACCTCTGGCGCCTCTGGTGGCGGGCCAGGCGCACGGCGAGCGGTAGGAGGACGATGGCGATCGTTCTCCGCTTTCATGAAGGCGGCGAACTGGTCGCCGGCCAGGTAGGCATCGTCCCAGTTGTGACGCCCTCGATGACGGATGCAAAGCCTTCCCGCCCATGATACGTTTCGGCCACATGAGCGCCGTCTGGCTCCTAGCGCTGCTCCTCTTGGCGGTCCTTGGGAGCGCTCTGGAGGCGCAGGCACTTTCTCTTCAGGAAGCCCTCCTCCGGGCCAAGCCCGCCGTCGCGCTCGTCACGGCCACCGTGGGGGCCGAGGTCACCATGGACTGCGGCCAGGGACCGGTCACCGTCACTCCTGCCCCTTTCGTGGAAACGGGAACAGGCTGGTTCATCGATGGGCGTGGTTACTTGATCACCAACGCCCACGTGGTGGATCCGGTGCACCGGCTGCCGCCGTGGGTCACCCACGAGCTGAAGAAAAAGGGCATCGAGCAGGCCTGCGTCGAACCGGCGCTCAAGGCCAAGGGTCTGATGCGCGGCGAGAGCCCCGAAGTGGAGGAACGCATCCGCCGTCTGGCTTCGGACCGCGGTCTCGCGACGGCCAAGCTCAAACCGCTGCCCCAGCTCACGGTCATGCTCTCGAACGGCGACAAGCTGGACGCAGAGGTGAAGAAGTTCAGCGCCCCGATATCCCAGGACCGCGAGGGACGCCCCACCCCTGACTCCGGTCGCGACCTCGCCCTCTTGCGCGTGAAGGACGGCGATTATCCTGCCCTCGGCCTCTCCAGCCGCGATCCGAAGATCGGCGACCCGGTCCACATCCTCGGCTTCCCGGGCGTCGTGCTCTCGCACGAGCTACTGAACAAGAGCGCCGCCCTCGAGGCTTCGGTGACCAGTGGTTCCGTGTCAGGCGTGAGGCCCGACGTGATCGGTCAGGACCTCGTCCAGACCGACGCCGCGGCCTCGCACGGCACCAGCGGCGGCCCGGCTATCACCGACGAGGCCACCGTCCTCGGCGTCCTGACGTTCGTATCCATTTCCCCACAAGGCGGCTCCATCGTGCAGGGGTACAACTTCCTGATCCCCGTGCGCGACGTGCGCAAGTTCGTGGACGATACGGGCGTCGCTCCCGGCCGCGACAGCGCCTTCAACGCGGTGTGGGCCGCGGGGCTGGCCGCGTTCTTCAACGAGAGGTACTCGCTGGCCGTCGCCAAGCTGACCGAGGCCAACAAGCTCCTGCCCAATCTCCCCGACGTCAAGCGGCAGCTGGCCGAAGCCGACAGGCTGGTGAAGAACCCGCCGCCGCGGCCGTTCCCGTGGATCTGGGTGGCCGTGGGCGTGACCGCCCTGAGCGCGGGCGCTTTCGCGGGCATGTTCGGGTGGCGCTGGTGGAAGAACCGCCATCGCATCCTGCCCACGCAGGTCATCGGCCTCATGGAAGTCGGGAAGAGTCCAGCGCTCGTCGACGTTCGCACCAAGACCGACTACGAGACGAGCCCCCTGAAGCTGCCGGGAGCACACCGGTTGTCCCCCGAGGAAGTCAACGCCGGACGCGTGGATCTGGTGGCAGAGAAGACGCAGACCATCATCACCTACGACACGAGTCCCGGGGAAATGGTGAGCGAGCGGGTCGCCCACGTGCTGCGCAAGCTGGGCTGGAAGGATGTGCGCATCCTCAAGGGCGGCCTCGGCGGCTGGACGAACGCCAAGCTGCCCATGGAGGCCAAGTCGAGCCTGCCGTCGATCGGGATCGAGCTCTACAAGAACCTCACCCTCGGCGAGATGGAGAAGCGCCACTTCAGCAAAGGGACGTTCATCTGCGAGCAGGGCGACGATCCGCGGGGGGAAGCGTACGTCATCCACTCCGGGACGGTGGAGGTCCGCCTGCACGAAAACGGCGCCCCCCGGGTGCTGGCGCAGCTCGGCGAGGGCGAGCTGGTCGGGGAGCTGGCGCTCTTCCGCAAGGGCAAGCGCTCGACCGATCTGGTGGCGGCCACCGACGTGGACTTGCTCGTCCTCAAGAACGAGCGCCTCGACTGGCTGATCCGCAACCGGCCCGAGGTGACGATCGAGATCCTCAAGAAACTGTCCGAATACGTCGCGCGCACAAACCTCCTGCCCAGCGCGACGTCCTCGAAGGAATAGGCGCCGCGGAGCCGCCTCGCCATTCGATTCGCGTCGAGATCGCGCGCCTCGACGCCGAGCTGCCACTGCCCAGCTACGCGCGAGCCGACGATGCCGGGCTCGACCTCTTTGCGGCGCGCGACGTCGCCATCGAAGTCGGTGGCCGCGTTCTCGTCGAGACGGGCATCGCCGTGGCGATTCCGCCGGGCTGGGCCGGGTTGGTGCTTCCGCGGTCAGGCCTGGCTCTGCGTCACGGTGTGACCATCCTGAATGCGCCGGGCCTCATCGATGCTGGATATCGCGGTCAGGTGAAGGTGCTGCTGACCAACCACGGCAGCGATCGCGTGATGCTGAAGCGCGGCGAGCGAATCGCTCAGCTGGTAATCCAGCCGGTGGCCCGTGCTGAACTGATCGAGGTGCAGACGCTCCCTCCGAGCGATCGCGGCGCTGGCGGCTTCGGAAGCACCGGGAGCTGAGTCGAACCCGGCACCTCAGCGAGGTGCCGGCGGACTCCCGCCTGGCGGCGGCGGTGCTGGCGGAGCGTAGCTCGGCGGCGGCGATGGCGGCGGCGAATGGCCCGGAGGCGGCGGCGGAGGTGGGGGCGGTGGAGGTGGCGCCACGTAGCCACTGTGCACCGGACGAGCCGCTTGCACCACTCCCGGGATCTGGTTGCCTTTCGCATACATGCACTGCTGATAGGCGACGTCGTAGCGATACTGCAGGGCGGTGCCGGACGCGTAAGCCGCATTGGCGCCCGCCGCACTTCCTCCGAGGAGTCCGGCGCCGGCTCCGGCGGCGGCCCCCAATGCGGGGTTGCCGGCGGCAGCGCCAATCGCCGCCCCCAGGCCTGCGCCGACGGCCGTGCCCACGACCGCACTGGTCACCGCGTTGCTATAGGCGGCGTCGCTCGGCGCGATCCCCGTCTGCTGGAACGCCCACTGGCGGCACAACATGTCGTCGACCTGGAACTGCTCGAAGGCCTTGCCCGAGCCGGGCAACACCATGACGCTCGGGCCCGCGGGGACGGTGACGCACCCCGCGGCGATGACGCTGAGAGCTAGCACCCCGACGAGCAGCTCGAGCCGCTTTCCGACCATGCCGCCTCCTTTATGGAGATGGAGAGGGTGACGACGATTGGGGTACGACCGTCATCCATCCTGCCGGACACTCCCGGACGTACGGATAGTACGTTCTCGATTCCTCGCAGTAGTACCAGTACTGCGGCTGCTGGGCCGGCTGCGCGGGCTGCGCCTCGACAGGTGCCGGTTGAACGTACACGGGCGGAGAGGGCTGAACGACGCCGGGGGGCGGATAGGCGTAGGGATAATACGAGTAGGGATACGCGGGGTAGCCCCACCAGATTGGCCCACGCCAGGGCCGGGGTCCCCACCAGAAGCCAGCGCCCCAGTAGCCCGGCCCCCATCCCCAGCGGGGACCACCCCAGACCGGACGGGTCCCCCAGGCAGGAGACCTGAAGTGCCCCCCTCCCGACTTTGCCCACGCGGGAGAGTGGCCATGGAACCCCCCGGACTTGAACTGGCCATACAGGGAGGATGCCGACGCCTGGCTTGGCCCGTCGATCCCTGCGATCAGCACTACCGAGGCGAAGATGGCACACACGAGCGCCTTCATCTGCTAGCCCTCCCGCCGAGCGGCTTCGATCCTGAAGCTACTCTACTACTACCGTCGGCGGAGCAGCGGCGACGCCTGACCAGGCGCTTCATGGAGGTCGGCTCCTTCCCGTCCCCCCTTCGACGAAGCCGGGGCTCGACACGTTTACGTCCTTCCTTGACGCTCCCTGGATCATCGTCTACGCTCTGCCCGACGTGGCCAAGGTTGCTCAGCGTTGATGTACGCATCGCCCTTCGGGTTGAACGAATCTCCGTTCTCCATCACTCCCGACCCGCGGTTTCTCTACATGGGCGTGCGCCATCGCGAGGCCCTGGCGCATCTCCTGTATGGCATCAGCGGCGGCGGCGGCTTCGTCCAGCTCACGGGTGAGGTCGGGACCGGCAAGACCACGATCTGCCGCTATCTGCTGGAGCAGCTCCCTCCCGACGTCGATGTCGCGCTCATTCTGAACCCCAAGCTCACCGCTCTCGAATTGCTGGGCACGGTGTGCGACGAGCTGCGCATTGCCTACCCGCCGGGGACCACCAGTCTCAAGGTTCTCGTCGATGCCCTCTACCGCCATCTGCTCGGGGCGCACTCGCGCTCGCGGCGCACGGTGCTCATCATCGACGAAGCGCAGAACCTCGCGGCCGAGGTGCTCGAGCAGATCCGCTTGCTGACGAATCTCGAGACCGCTCGGGAGAAGCTCCTGCGGATCATCCTCATCGGCCAGCCCGAGCTGAGTCAGCTGCTGGAGCAGCCAGAGTTGCGGCAGCTGGCGCAGCGCGTGACCGCCCGCTATCATTTGCTGCCCTTCTCCCCGCCGGAGACGCGCGGCTACATCCTCCATCGGATGGACGTGGCCGGACAGCGGACGGTGATCTTCACCGAGGCGGCGATGCGCGAGGTCCATCGCCTGTCCGGAGGGGTTCCCAGGCTCATCAACGTGATCTGCGACCGCGCCCTCCTGGGCGCCTATGCGCACGATCTGCGGCGCATCGACCCCCGCATCATTCGCACCGCGGCCACCGAGGTCCTGGGCCGCACCATCCGGCCACGCCATTTCATGCCCCTGCTGTGGGGCTCGGCCATCGGCGCGGCGGCGGCGGTCGCCGTGGCGGGGTGGGCGGTGCTGGCTCCGGCCGTAAACGCCCGCGACCCGGTGAAGCGAATCGCCGGCCCACCGCCCACGGCGTCGGGAGCGTCGGGCGTGTCGCCCGCCGAGACACGAGTGAGGGCGAGCGATGCATCACCAGTGCTGCCGACGAGCAGCGCGCCCTCGGCCCGGCTGGCTGACGTGCTCGCCGAGGCCTCGCTGCGGAGCGACAAGCAGTCGGCCTTCACCGCCCTTTATGCGCGCTGGGGCGTCCGCTACGATGGCCGCACCGACGTCTGCGCAGCTGCGCTGACCGACGGCCTGGAATGCCTCTTCCGGACGGGCACGTGGACCAAGCTCCGCCGCCTTGGCCTCCCGGCCATCATCGAGCTGACCACACCGGCCGGGGCCAAGCACTATGCCGCCGTGACCGCGCTCGGATCCCGCACGGCGACCCTGGAGTTCGGTGACCGGACACTGGCCGTCGCCCTCGACGACATCGCGGCCTTCTGGGACGGCGCGTTCATCTTGCTGTGGAAGCCGCCGTCTCTCGGGGTCAGGTCTATCGGTCCGGGAGGTCGCGCCAACGACATCGAGTGGCTCCGTGGGCGCCTGACTGCGCTCGACGGGAAGCCGCTCCCCACCGCGCGCGCCGACGTCTACGACAGCGCCCTGCGCGAGCGGGTCATCGCCTTTCAGCGCAGTCGCGCGCTGGTCCCGGACGGCATTGCCGGAGAGGAGACGCTCACGCACCTGAGTAGCGTCCTGCACAACTCGACGGTTCCCGTCCTGGCCTCCCCGAGGCCCTGAGGTTTCGCGATGTCTTTCATTCTCGACGCTCTCAGGAAGGCCGACGAGACGCGACACCAGGCGACGCCCTCCATCCTCGGCAAGCTGCGGGTCCCCAAGCCCGTGTCTCAGCGGGCGCACTGGCCGTGGATCCTGGGTGGGGCGGTGCTGCTGGCCGTCAACGCCGGAGTCATTGCCTATGTGGTGTGGCCGGGCGCAGTCGCCGTGACGGCGCGCCTCGAGGCCGTCCCGGAGACCGCACCCGCGAAAGGTGAAGTCACGACGCCGGCCGCAGCACCCAAGGCCACTGAAGTCACCGCGCCCGCAGCGGCATCCAAGGCCGCTGAACTCGCAGCACCCGCGGCAGCACCGAAGCCCGCCGAAGTGACGGCGCCGACAGTAGGATCCAAGGCCGCTGAAGTCGCCGCGCCCGCCGCAGCACCGAAGC
>JBKPAK010000226.1:0-37894 GCA_046726415.1 Candidatus Methylomirabilota bacterium | reverse complement strand
ACGCCCACCACGCGGCCGGACGGAGGATCGATCACGAGCTTGCTGAGGCCATCGGCGCGGCCGAGCGTAGCCGCGCGTCCAGAGGCCGCCCACGTGATCTTGGCGACGCGTACGTCGCGTCCCTGCTGCTCGGCGGCGTGTTCGGTAAGACCGCACCACGCCACCTCGGGGTCGGTGAAGACGACGGCGGGGATGGCCACGTTGTCGAAGGCGGCGGGCTTGCCGGCAATGACCTCGGCGGCCACGCGGCCCTGGCGCATGGCGCGGTGGGCGAGCATGGGTTCGCCGGTGACATCACCGACCGCGTAGATGTGCGGATCGTCGGTCCGGCAGCGCTCGTCGATGGCGAGGGCTCCGCCGGCGGTCAGCCGTACGCGCGTGGTCTCCAGGCCGAGGCTGTCGCTCAAGGGTCGGCGGCCCACCGCCACCAGCACGCGATCGAAGCGCTCCGCGGCCTCTCCCAGGCGCGCCTCGATGCTGCCGCCGACTTCGCGCAGCTCGGTCACCTGCGTCTCCAGGCGCACCGCCGCGAACTGCCGGTCACATTGACGGGCGAGGGGCAGCACGAGATCCCGATCGAGGCCGGGCAGAATCTCGTGGGTCATCTCCGCGAGGGTCACCGCGCTCCCGAGCGCGGCGTAGACCTGGCCCAGTTCGAGACCAATGTAGCCGCCGCCGATCACCAGCAACCGCTCAGGAACGTCAGTGAGCAGCAGCGCTCCGGTGGAGTCCATGACTCGATCGCTGGCGATGGTCAACCCGGGCAGCGGAGCCGGTCGCGAGCCGGTCGCGATGATGGCGTGCTTGAAGCGGATGCGCTGGGGCTCCTCGCCCTCCACGCGCAGCTCCCGGGAGCCCTCGAAGACGGCATGGCCGCCGATGGTGTCGACGCTCTTGCTCCGCGCCACCGCGGCCAGACCGCGCGCGAGCTTGCCCACGACGCGCTCATCCTTCCACTTGCGCAGTGGGTCGAGGGTGATGCGCGGCGGGCCAAATTCGACGCCGAGCTCCTTCGCGCGCTCCGCCTCGCTGATAAGGGCCGCCACGTGCAGGAAGGCCTTCGACGGGATGCAGCCTTCGTAGAGACAGACGCCTCCTAGCCGGTGGCCGGCGTCGACGACCACCGCCTCCAGACCCAGCTCCGCGCAGCGGAAGGCCGCCGAGTAACCGCCGGGGCCACCGCCCACGACAGCGACGTCCACCTCTCGCACGAGATCCCCCATCACCATTGGATTAGAGGCTCGCCTGTCGAACGCATTGCTCCGGCATTGGGCGCTCACCGGTCCGGGGGCAGATCTTCGCCATCAGTTGCTCACAGGTCGAGCAGCAGCTCTTCCGGGCGCTCGAGGCGCCGGATGATGGCGGAGGCCAGCCGGGCGCCGTCGGCGCCATCGGCCACCCGATGGTCGAAGGTCAGCGAAAGCGGCAACAGCATGCGCGGAACGATCTGGCCCTCGCGCACGACCGGCTCCAGGCGGCCACGGGCCACGCCGAGAATCGCGACCTCGGGGTAGTTGATGATTGGAATGGCCCCGGTGCCACCCAGGGACCCAATGTTCGTGATCGTGAACGTCCCTCCGCGTAGATCGTCGAGCGTCGCCTTGCCCTCGCGAACCCGCGCGGCCAGGGCTCCCAGCTCGCGCGCCAGTTCGAGCAAGGGCTTCCGATTGACGTCGCGGAGGACGGGCACGATCAACCCTCGCTCGGTGGCCACCGCGACGCCGAGGTGAACGTAGCGCTTGACGATCACTTCGCCAGCCGTACTGTCGAGGCTGGCGTTGAACTGCGGATGCTCCTGCAACGCTAACGCCACCGCCTTGAGAAGAAAGCTCGTCAAGGTGAGGGCCACGCCGCGCGCGCGCGCCGACTCCAGATTGCGCGTGATGATGGCGTCCAGCTCGGTGATGTCGGCGCGGTCGAAGTGCGTGACATGCGGGATGAGCGTCGCCGCGAGCGTCATGCGCTCGGCGATCGTGCGGCGCAAGTGGGAGAGCGGCTGGCGCTCGATCGGGCCCCACTGCTCGAAGCGTGGCAGCGGCGGGGGCTCGAGGCCGGCCGGGGTAAGCGGCCGCGGCGGCATCGACGGCTCGGCCCTTCCCGAGACGGCCGTGAGGATCGGGGCAGGGGCGGGGTCCGGCGGGTGGCGCTCCTCGGTGCGTAGGCTCGCCGCGCTCCGCACATCATCGTCCATGACGCGCCCACCCGGCCCCGATCCCTGAACCTCGCGCAGGTCGACCCCGAGCTCGCGGGCCAACCGGCGGGTGGCCGGTGTGGCTGGCACGGGCCCGGTCCGGCGCGGCGCTCGCTCCACGGCCTGGACGCCGCCATCGCGTCCCTCGGACGCCGGGCGCGCGGCGGGTGGGATCGCGAGCGCTGGGGAGGATGCCGGCGTGTCGGCGGCATCGGCGAAGGTCACCAGGACTTCTCCGACCCGCACCGTCTGATGCGGCTGGACGTGGATCTTGAGCACGCGCCCGCTGAGCGGCGAGGGGATCTCCACCTGCGCCTTGTCTGTCTCCACCTCGAGCAGGGGCGCATCCTCGCGGATGACGTCGCCCTCCTTCACCAGCACCTTGACGATCTCGGCCTCGGCGAGTCCCTCACCGAGGTCGGGCAGGGCGAATGGGCGCGGCATCAGAAGGCCAGCGTCTCACGGGCGGCCGCGAGGGCGCGGGGCACGTCCGGCACATTGGCCCGCTCGCGCGCGAAGCCCACGAAGGGCACGTCGTAGGCCGTCACCCTCTTGATGGGCGCCTCCAGGGACAGGAAGCAGCGCTCCATGATGCTCGCCGCGATTTCCGCCCCGGGCCCAAAGCTCCGCGGCGCCTCGTGGATGATGACGGCCCGCCCCGTCTTGCTGACAGAGGCGCCAATCGTCTCGCGGTCGAGTGGCGAAATGGTGAGGAGATCGATGATCTCGGCCTCCACGCCATCGTCCTTCCTCAGCGTCTCCGCGACCTCCCGCGCCACCCGCAGCATCGCGCCGTAGGCGATGAGCGTGAGGTCATGTCCCTCGCGCACCAACTGCGCCTGGCCGAGCGGCAGCGACTCCACCTCATCCGGCACGTCCTCGCGGGCGGCGTGATAGAGGGCCTTGGCCTCGAAGAAGATGACGGGATCAGGGTCGCGCATGGCGGAGACGAGCAGCGCCCGAGCGACTCTCGGCCCCGAGGGGATCACCATCTTGAGCCCGGGGATGTGCGCGTAAAACTGTTCCTCGGACTCCGAATGGTGCTCGAGGGCGCGCACGCCACCTCCGTATGGCATGCGGACGACCATGGCGCAGTGGAAGCGCCCCTGGGTGCGCATGCGATAGCGCGCGGCGTGGTTCTCAATCTGGTGAAAGCACTGGAAGGCGAAGCCGGAAAACTGGATCTCGCAGATGGGCTTGAGGCCATAGAGGGCCATGCCCACCGAGGCGCCCACGATGGCGGCTTCCGCCAGCGGGCTGTCGATGACGCGCTGGCTCCCGAACGTCCGCTGCAAATCGTCAGTGACCCGGAAGACGCCGCCGTCGACGCCGACATCCTCCCCGATGATCACGATGTCGCGGTCGCGTTCCATCTCCTGCATCAACGCCAGGTTCAAGGCCTTGACCATGTTGAGCCTGGCCATGGAGGTCAGTGGGCGATGGGGAGAGCGCCGATCATCGCCGGGTCAGCCGCTGACCGCGCATCGGGGCCGGAGGGTGAGCGCCCTCCGGATCGGTGACCGGGTGCTCGCGCGCGGCCACTTCGCGGCGTTGCTCGGTCAGGTGGAAGGGCAGCTCCGCGTACGCATGGTCGAACATGGTGAGCGGATCGGGAGCGGGCATGGCCTCGAAGCGCTGCACGGCGGCAGCGATCTCAGCATCGATCGCCTCGTCCAGACCTTCCTCGAGGAGATTGCGCTTCTGGAGGTACGCGCCGAAGCGAGCCAGAGGATCCTTGCGCTCCCACGCCTTCACTTCTTCCTCGGCCCGATACTTGGTGGGATCGTCGGCCGTGGTGTGCATGGACAAGCGGTAGGTCACGCACTCGATCAAGGTCGGTCCGTCGCCGGCGCGGGCGCGCTCGACGGCCTCGCGACTGGCCGCATACACGGCGAGCACGTCGTTGCCGTCCACCTGGATTCCGGGGAAGCCGTAGGCGAGCGCTTTCTGGGCGATGGTGCGCGAGTGCGTCTGCTTCTTGAGGGGCACGGAGATCGCCCACTGGTTGTTCTGGCAGACGAGCACGAGGGGCACATGCCACACGCCGGCGAAGTTGGCGGCCTCGTGGAAATCGCCCTCCGAGGTGGCGCCGTCTCCGAAATAGGCCATGACCACCGCGTCGTCGCCGCGATACTGCGCGGCGTAGGCGAGGCCGACGGCGTGCGGGAGCTGAGTGGCCACGGGGATGGCCACGGGAAGATCGTGTTGCTCCGGGGCTGGCTGGCCGCCCTCGAGGTAGCCAGCGAAGAAGCTGAGGATCTTCTCGATCGACCACCCGCGATGGAGCATGGCCGCCGTCTCGCGGAACGACGGCACCATCCAATCTGCCGGGTGCAGGGTGAACACGCTGCCGATCTGGGAGGCCTCCTGCCCCTTGATGGGCGCGAAGGTGCCGATGCGCCCTTGGCGCTGCAGGCGCACCATCCGCTCGTCGAGCCGCCGGCCCCGCAGCATGGCTCGATACATCGCCTGCAGGGTGGCGGGGGAAATGTCTGGTTCGAGAGCGGCGTCGAGATTGCCGTCGCTATCCAGGATGGAAAGATGCTCCACCTGGAATGCAGGTTCGAGAAATGTCCTCGGCATGACCGTCCCCGGGTATTGACTATTCTACGCTGGTCAGCTCGACCACCAAGCCGTCCCCCCAGCCGTACTTGCGCGCGGAGCGGCGGCGGACGTCGGCGGCCAGCTCGCGCTCTGACGGCGCGTCGACCACACGGGCGCGGCCCGCGAACGCCCGGACACCGACCCGAAACGTGACCCGCGCGTCGTGCCGGATGTTGCGCACCCAGCTCGACGTCTCCCCGTGCTCGGCCACGATGTAGTAGCGGTCATCGCGTGTGGTGAACCAGATTTCGATCTCGCGCGGTCGGCCCGTCCAGCGGCCCGTGGTCGTGAGGTAGAGGTATTCGGGCTCGTCGGGAACCACGGTTCAATGGAGAGGCAGTCCTGAGAGCTGGAGTGTCGTCACCGCACCTGTGGCCAGATCGGCCACGCGGACGGCGTGGTTGTTGGTGTCGGCGATGTAGAGACGCCCGGCCGCCACGGCCAAGCCACTCGGCTCGCTGAAGCGGATCGCGTCGGCATCGCCGTCTTCCAGACCGGGCTCCCCGCGACCAAGCCAGCTCCGGCACTCGGCGGTGACCGGATCGAGGCGCTTGATCTTGTGGTTGTACGTGTCCGCCACGTGCACCACGCCGTCGTGCCACGTGACCCCGACCGGGTGCTGAAGTCGCACCTCGGCGGGGCCGCGCCCGTCACGGTCGCCGAACTCGAAGAGCCCCTCGCCGACAATGGTGCGGATGGTGCCGCCCGTTCTTGGCTCCACCACGCGAATGGCGCTCGCCTCGCTGTCCGCCACGTAGAGCCGCATTCCGTCGGTGGCCAGACCGCTCGGCTGATTCATCGAGGCCTCGCCCAGAGGACCGTCGACGAGATCCTCGCGCCCCGTTCCCGTATGGGGCACGACGAATCCGCTGCCCAACTCCATCGACCAGAGCTGATGGGTCCCGGCCATGGCCACGTAGAGCGTCCCATCCAGGAGGGCGAGATCCCAGGGCGAGCTGAGAGCCGTCTGTATCGCAGGCCCACCGACCCGCGGCCCCATGAGCTGCTCGCCCGTCCCTGCCACGGTGAGGACGGTGCCGGCGGTGAGATCCACGGCGCGCAACGCGTGATTTTCGGTGTCGGCCACGTAGAGCGTGGCGCCGTCGAGGGCCAGTCCTTGCGGGTGCGAGAACGTCGCGACTTCAGCCGGTCCATCGTCGAAGCCCTGGGCGCCGCTGCCGACGACCTGCCGCACCTGTCCGTTCAGGTCGGCCACGATCAGCCGATGGTGGCCCGTGTCGCTGATGATAAGGTGGCCGGTGGCCTCGTCGGCGATGAGCTTTCCCGGAAACAGCAGCGGGGTCACTCCCACCGGACAGTCGGCGCTGAGGTCGAGCGGCCTTCGATCGAGCAGAGCGCTGGCGTCGAATTCCGCGACCATCTCAGCGATGAGCTGGTCGAAGGGCTCCAGGGGGAACTCGCCCTCGTGCTTGCCGATGACCTTGCCCTGGGGATCGATGAACATCAGCGTGGGCCAGGCGCGGGCGGCGTACGCCTTCCAGACGCGGAAGTCGCAATCGTTGACCACCGGGTGGCCGACGTTCAAGCGCTGGATGGCCTGCTGCACGCTCTCCGTGAGGCGCTCGCCGATGAACTTGGGCGAGTGCACTCCTATCACGGCCAGCTCCCGGCTCCACTTCCGCTCGAGCCTCCGCAACCGCGGAAGGTTGTGAATGCAGTTAATTCAGCAGAAGGTCCAGAACTCGAGCAGCACCAGCTTGCCGCGCAGGTCGCGCAGGCTCAGCGGCCGTGCTGCGTTCAGCCAGTCCAGATCGGGCGGGAAATCCGGCGCATTGACCGTGCCGGCGAATCGCGACGCCATTCGTCACTCCTCCTGGGTCGATGGCCTTCAGGGTAGCGTACGCCTGGCGCACGGAGAGAACTCGGCCGAGGGTCTCGTTCAGAGACCCTCGGCCGCCCCGCAGGCCCTGGGGAGCGGGCGCACCTGCGGAAGGTGAAGACTAGGACGAAGTGCCGGGAGCGGCCCTGCCGGGCGCCCCTCGCATCCGAGGCCCGTGCGGCCTGAGCTGCGCGAACCGTTCACGCTGTTCGGGAGTGAGCATCGGGGAAATCTCCTGCAGCCTCTTCACCCGGAGCTGGAGGGTCTGCGCCATCAATCCCTCGATCTCCGCCATCTTCTGCTGGAGCGTTGCCTCATCGGCGCCGTGCAGAGCGAGCTGGCGCAAGGTCGCCTGACTCTGTCGCAAGGTATGGAAGAGCTGGCGCTGTGTCAGCGCATCGCGGAGAAAGATTCCCTGGATCGCCTTGGCTTGATCGTCGCTGAGCTGCAACCGGGTCTGAAGTCGCTCGAACCAGCCGTCGCCAGCAGCGGCGGCGTGACCGGTTGTACTGAGAATCAGGGCGCCGCCCAGGGCGAGGGCGAGGCCCCAGCTTGTCACGGTCTTGACCATAATGTGTGCCTCCCAGCTATGAGTCTGCCTGTGCCCGGTTAGACGGTGGGGAGGGGCACGTCTGTTTACGCCACCGAGGTTGCCATCGCGGCGGTGTCGCAGACTTGTGATTTGACGCGGCGCGCGCCGCGGTCGATCGTGGACGGCATGGATGCCAACCCGAACACTCACAGGATGACAGCACCGCGCTGGCGAGTGGCCGTCCTGGACGACGACGACCGCTCCCGCGCCACGCTCGGAGACGAAATCCTCAGCGCGGGCGGTCGAACGGCGGCAGAGGGCACTCACTGCGAGGGCGCTCTTGCGTTGCTGCGAGAGAGCAAGCCGGATGTCGCCATCGTGTCCGCGCAGCTTCCCGACGGGGACACCATGGCCATGGCCGCGCAGGCCACCGCCACGGTGGGCTGCCCTGTCGTGCTTTTTGCTCGCCAGGCCAGCCCCGCTCTGATGGCCCGCGCCCTCAGAGCCGGAGTGATGGCGTTCCTCCTCAAGCCGTTGCGCCGCGGACAGCTCGCGCCCACTCTCGATCTCGCGGTGGCCCGCTTCCAGGAGGTGCGACGGTTGCGGCGCGCTCTCGAAGACCGGAAGGTGATCGAGCGTGCCAAGGGCCGTCTCATGGAGCGCGAACGGCTCGGCGAGGCGGAGGCGTTCCGGCGAATCCGGACGGCCGCCATGAACAGCCGGCGCCCGATGATCGCGGTGGCCGAGGAGATCCTGGCTCTGGACGAGACTCAGCCGTCGAGCGCCAAGGCGGGCGTCGCGTCGGCACCCTCCTTGGAGAGCTTGAGATCGAAAAGCGTGTACGGGTTGACGTTGCCCAACGCCGCGGTAATCGACTCCGCCACGTCCGGGTGGCGCCGCCGCAGCTCATCCAGAAGCGACCGAATCTCGCGCCTGATGCTCTCCTTCTCGCCGCACACGCAGCCGACAGGCACCAGGCCGCACGACCGGACGTAGGCGAGGGTCAGCGCCTCGCTCGCGAAGACGAGCGGGCGAATGAGACGCAGGGTCCCCTTGCGGGACGCGGCGACGGGTGGCAGGGACGCGATGCGTCCGTTGAAGAGGATGTTGCGCAAGAGCGACTCTGCACAGTCGTCGGCGGTGTGGCCAAGCGCGAGCACCGAGCAGCCTTGCTCGTCGGCAAGCTGGTAGAGCGCGCGGCGGCGGTGACGGCTGCACACATCGCAGCCGTGCGCCACGCCGTCGCGGACCAGGCGTAAGGTGGCCGCCTCGTCGCGGAGCACCCACTCCACGCCGATGCGCCTGATCTGTGCCTCCAAGGTGCGAACGGGGGCCGTGAACTTGCCTTGCTCGACGGTGACCGCCAGGAGGTCGAAGGCGAAGGGGGCTCGCTTGCGGTAGGCGGTCAGCGCGTGCAGCAGGCAGAGGCTGTCTTTGCCTCCGGAGACCCCTACCGCCACGCGGTCGCCCGCACGGAGCATCGAGAAGCGGCCCATGGCCCGTCCGATCGCCTCGAGCACTCGCGCTTCGACATCCTTCGGCGCATGCACCTGCATCACGGTCATCGTTTCCCTCCTGGCGTCTGCCCCGAATTGTAAATCGACAACGAATGCCTCGAAGGGGCGCCCAACCCCCGGGCGACCTCCGGTCGACTGCTCGCCCAAGCAGCAGCCGCCCTCGGCGTTGCCTTCCGACGAGGCTGTTCCCGTCCACTTGTCCCATCGGGTTGATCGCGTCGCAAGCTTGAAGGACACGACGCGTGCAGATCGGCGCGCGTGGCTCCTCGCTGCCCCGTGGCACGGCGACTGCAGTTTTCGCGGACGAGCGGAGCTTCACGTCAGGCTCCAGCAAGGCAAAGGTGCGGCCCTCACTCGAGAGGGCGGCACCGTTTTTCTTCCCAAGGGAGATCCGGACCATGAACGTCAATCGCCGTGAGTTCATCGCGTCGGCGGGAGCCGGCGCCCTGCTGGCCGGGCTGCCGGCCGGCTGGGTCGGAGGCGCCTACGCCTCGGACGCGCCCGAGAGCCCGAAGGTCCGCGTCGGCATCATCGCGCTCACGGACTGTTCCTCGATCGTGATGGCCCACGATCTGGGCCTGTTCAAAAAGTACGGAATCGAAGCGACGATTTCGAAGGAAGCGTCGTGGGCCGTCATTCGCGACCGCCTCTCCCTCGGCGAGAACCAGGCCACCCACATGCTGCTGGGCATGCCCTACGCATCGACGATGGGACTTCTCGGCGCGCCAGTGAAGCCCATGATCATCCCGTTCTATCTGAACCGGAACGGGCAGGCGATCACTCTCACCAAGGCCCTTCTCGATAAGGGCGTAAAGACGCCGCAGCAACTCAAGCCGCTCGTCATGGAGGCGAAGGCGAAGGGCTCGCCGATGACGTTCGCCATGACCTACCCGCCCGGCACCCACGCGATGTGGATCCGCTACTGGCTTGCCTCGGGTGGGATCAATCCCGACCGCGATTCGACCCTCATCACGATCCCACCGCCTCAGATGGTCGCCAACATGAAGGTGGGTAAGATGGACGGCTATTGCGTGGGGGAGCCCTGGCCTGCCCGCGCCATCACCGACGGCATCGGCTTCACCGCCACCACGACCCAGCAGATGTGGAAGGACCACCCCGAGAAGGTGCTTGCCTTCACGGAGGATTACGCCCAGAAGAACCCCAAGACAGTGAAGGCCGTCATGCGCGCCGTGCTGGAGGCGAGCCAGTGGATCGACAAGCTGGAGAACCGCCCCCGGATGGTCGAGGTCGTCTCCCAGCCCCAATACATCAACACCAGCAAGGAGGTCATCCTCGGCCGCCTCCTCGGCGACATCGACTACGGCGACGGCCGCAAGGAGAAGGACAAGTACTACATGACCTTCTTCGACCGCTACACCAATTTCCCGCTCAAATCCCACGGTGTGTGGTGGCTGAGCCAGTTCCGGCGCTGGGGCATGGTCAAGGAGCCCCCTGACTACAAGGGCATCGTCGACCGCGTCCACCGTCCGGACATCTTCCGCGAAGTGGCCAAGGAGACGGGGGTCGAGGCGCCGCGCGAGGACATGAAGAAGGAGACCTTCTGGGACGGCGTGACCTTCGATCCCGCCGAGCCGGAGAAGTACGCGAAGAGTTTCCCCGTCAACTCGATGGCCTAGGAGGCGCGTATGACGCAGGACGGGCTGAAGAAGATGGTGCTCCCGCTCCTGGGCGGCCTCGGGGTCCTTCTGGTCTGGAGCCTGCTCAGTCAGACCGTCGCCCCTGATCTGCCCTCGCCATGGCGCACATGGAGCGAATCGCGTCGCTACGTCCTGGAGCCGTTCTTCAAGGATGGCGAGATGAACCAGGGCATCGGCCGCCTCGCCTTCTACTCGCTGGTGCGGGTGGCCAAGGGGTTCGCGCTGGCCCTGGCCATCGGCACTCCAATCGGTTTCTTGCTCGGCCTGTCGGCGACCTTTCACCGCTCCTTCGATCCGATCGTCCAGTTCATGCGGCCCATCTCGCCGCTGGCCTGGCTGCCGCTGGGCCTGGTGATCTTCCAGAAGTCGGAGCCGGCGGCAGTGTTCACCATCGCCCTCTGCGCCATGTGGCCGACGGTGATCAACACCGCGGTGGGGGTGCGCAGCATCAGCCAGGACTATCTGAACGTCGGCCGCGTGCTCAAGCTCTCCCGCTGGAAGATGCTGGTCAAGATCATCGTCCCCGCCACGATCCCCTACATCTTCACGGGCTACCGCCTGTCACTGGGGCTGGCCTGGCTCGTCATCGTCGCCGCCGAGATGCTCACGGGAACGCCGGGCGTGGGCGGGTTCCTCTGGCAGGAATACAACAGCCTCGTCTACTCCCACATCATCCTGAGCGTCATCACGATCGGGGCCATCGGTCTCCTGCTCGACCGGCTGATGGGCTTCATCGAAGCGCGAATCAAGGCGGGCTAGTCCGATGCCGTACCTCGAGGTCAAGGCCGTCGAGAAGTCCTACGTCACCCCGCGCGGCACTACGCGCGTCCTGGGCGGGGCCACGCTGACCCTGGAGGCAGGCGAGTTCGTGGCCATCGTCGGCTACTCCGGCTCCGGCAAAACCACACTGATCTCGCTCATCGGCGGTCTCATCGCGCCCGATGCCGGCGAGATCATCCTGGATGGTGCGCGCGTGGTCGAACCCGGTCCCGAGCGCGGCATCGTCTTCCAGCAGTACTCGCTGTTGCCCTGGATGACCGTCTACGAGAACGTGGCCCTCGCCGTCGATGCCGTGAACCCCTCGCGCCCGGCCCGTGAACGCCAGGCGCTGACCAAGGAGTTCATCGATCTCGTCAACCTCACTCCCGCCGTGAGCAAGCGACCCGGCGAGCTCTCGGGCGGGATGCGCCAGCGGGTGGCGGTGGCGCGCGGCCTGGCCATGGAGCCCAAGGTGCTCCTCATGGACGAGCCGTTCAGCGCCCTCGACGCTCTCACGCGGGCCACCTTGCAGGACGAGTTGCTCCGGATCTGGGGCGTGCGCCGCTCGACGGTGATCCTCGTGACCAACGACGTCGACGAGGCGATTCTCCTCGCCGACCGCATCTATCCGATGACACCAGGCCCCGGCGCCGTGCTCGGACCGCCGATCGAGGTCGGCCTCCCGCGGCCTCGCGAACGCCGCCACATGAGCTTGACGCCCGCCTACCAGAAGGCGCGCCAGGGCATCGTGGAGTTCCTGCGCGCGTGCCGCCGGGCGAGCTGAATCGATGGCGGCGTTCGTCGAGATCGCGCAGCTCGGCAAGACCTACGACACGCCCACCGGCCCGGCGGTCATTGTCCGGGACTTCACCCTGTACGTCGCCGAGGGGGAGTTCGTCTGCCTGCTCGGCCACTCCGGGTGCGGGAAGACCACGGTGCTCTCGATCCTGATGGGGCTCAACACGCCGTCGACCGGGGGCGTGGTCATCGGGGGGCGCGAAGTCGATGGCCCTGGCACCGATCGCGGCGTCGTCTTCCAGTCGGCCACGCTCTTGCCGTGGATGTCGATCCGCGACAACGTCCGCCTCGCCCTCGACCAGGTCCGCGTGGCCGGCGCTCCCCCGGCCGACGCGTATCTCGACGCCGTAGGCCTGTCCGGGATGGGTGATCGCTATCCGCGCGAGATGTCGGCCGGGATGCAGCAACGGGTGGGTATCGCCCGCGCCTTCGCCCTCCAGCCGCGCCTGCTCCTGCTCGACGAGCCGTTTTCCTTGCTCGATGCGCTGACGCGCATGGAGCTGCAGGACCAGCTCATGACCTTGTGGGAGGAGACGCGCAAGACCGTCATCATGGTCACCCACGACGTCGACGAGGCGCTCCTGCTGGCCGACCGTATCGCCATGATGACCAACGGTCCGGCGGCGACGATCGGCGAGATCATCGACGTGCCCTTCCCGCGGCCGCGGCGGCGAGAAGAGATCCTCGCCCGTCCAGACTATTTCTGGCTTCGCGATTCGATCCTCGGCTTCCTCGAGGAGCGGGCGCACGCCGGAGCGTGAGCGGTGGCGACGGTGAACGGTGTCTGGCACCGGACTCTGTGCCCGTACTGCGGCGTGGGCTGCGGCCTCGTCGTCAGGGTCGAGGCGGGGGCGGTGACCAGGGTGAAGGGTGACCCCACCCACCCGGCCAACCTCGGCGACGTCTGCGCCAAGGCCGTGCACCTTCCACCCACGCTGAAGACCGACGATCGGTTGTGCGTCCCGCAGATCCGGCCGCGGCGGGACGCCCCCCTCGAGCAGGTGCCGTGGGACCTCGCCCTTCGCTTCATTGCCGAGCGCCTTCGCGAGATCGCGGCCGCGCACGGGCCCGACGCGGTGGCGTTCTACGCGTCGGGCCAGCTCCTCACAGAGGAGTATTACGTCGCGTCCAAACTCGCCAAGGGCTTCCTGCGCACCAACAACTTCGACACGAACTCGCGGCTCTGCATGGCCTCGCCCGCGGCCGGCTACGCGCGCTCCCTGGGCTCGGACGGCCCGCCGGCCGCCTACGCGGACATCGAGCAGTCAGACTGCTTCTTCCTGATCGGCACCAACACCGCCGACTGCCACCCCATCACGTTCAAGCGCATTCGGCGGCGCAAGCTCGCCCGGCCCGACGACGTCTTCGTCATGGTCGCCGATCCCCGGTGGACGGAGACCGCAGATATCGCCGACCTGCATCTCGCCCTGCGGCCCGGATCGGACATCGCGCTGCTCCACGGCATGCTGCACGTGCTCTGTCAGGAGGGCCGACTCGACGCGCGCTTCATCGACGAGCACACCTCCGGGTGGGAGGCGGTGCAGGCGGTGATCGAGCGCTATCCGCCGGAGCGCGCCGGGGCCATCACCGGCCTTTCGTCCGAGACCATTCGCATGGCGGCGCGCCGGTTCGGCGTGGCCCGCGCCGCGCTGAGCCTCTGGAGCATGGGAGTCAACCAGAGCCACGTCGGTACCGACAAGAACACCGCGATCATCAACCTGCATCTGGCGACCGGACAGATCGGCCGACCCGGAGCGGGACCGTTCTCTCTCACCGGGCAGCCGAACGCTATGGGCGGGCGAGAGACCGGGGGCCTGTCGCATCTGCTCCCCGGCTACCGGCTCATCACCGACGCGCGGGCCCGCGCGCTCGTCGAAGGCGCGTGGGGCGTGCCGGAGAACACCATCTCGCCGCAGCCCGGGCGGTCGGCGCTGGAAATCTTCGAGGGGCTCGCCGCCGGCGAGGTGCGCGCGGTGTGGATCATCTGCACCAACCCGGCCGCCTCCATGCCGGATCTCGACCGGGTGGAAAAGGCGCTCCGCCAGGCCGAACTGGTGATCGTGCAGGACGCCTACCATCCGACGGAGACCACCCGCTTCGCCGATGTCCTCCTGCCCGCCGCCCAGTGGCCCGAGAAGGACGGCGTCATGACCAACTCCGAGCGCCGCCTGACGTACCTGCCGAAGCTCACGGAACCGCCAGGGGAGGCGCTGCCCGATGCCGTGATCATCACCCGCTTCGCGCACGAGATGGGATGGAAGGACGCCTTCCCCTACGCGAGCACCGCTGACATCTTCTCCGAGTTCGCGGCGCTCACCGCCGGCACGGCCTGCGACTACGCGGGCCTGAGCCACGCGCGTCTGAGCAGCGAGGGGCCGCTTCAGTGGCCGGTGCCGGCGCCCGGTCACCCCGGGACGGAGCGTCTCTATACCGACGGCGCGTTTCCGACCCCGGACGGACGGGCGCGCTTCGTGGCCGTCGAGCACGACGAACCCGTGGAACGCGTGGATGCGACGTTCCCGCTGACCCTCACCACCGGCCGGGTGCGCGACCACTGGCACACCCTCACCCGGACGGGCAAGGCGCCGGCCCTGGCGGCGCGGACACCCGAGCCTCTACTCGAGGTGAACGCGCGCGATGCCGCGCAGGCCGGACTGCAAGACGGCGACTTCGTGGAGGTGGTGTCGCGGCGCGGGAAGGTCGTCGCGCAATGCCGGGTGAGTGCGGCCATCCGCGAGGGGATGTGCTTCCTGCCCTTCCACTGGGGCCGGCGGCTGGGTTTCTACAAGAGCGCCAACAACCTGACGCTGAGCGCGCGCGATCCGCTCTCGAAGCAGCCAGAACTGAAGGCCTGCGCGGTGCGGCTCCGCCGTCTCGTGGAGATCCCGCGATGAACAAGATCGAAGCGCTCAAGGCTGCGCGCGACGGCCTCGACGTCACCGAGGATCTGATCCGTTTCGCGCGCGAGGGCTGGAAGACGATCGCTGACGACGACAAGGAGCGGTTGAAGTGGGTGGGCGTCTTCCATCGCCGGCCCACGCCCGGTCACTTCATGATGCGCATCCGCATGCCCAACGGCATCGTGACCGCCGCCCAGGCGCGCCTGCTCGCCGAGATCACGCGGGAGTCCGGGCGCAACATCGCCGACATCAGCACGCGCCAGCAGGTGCAGCTCCGCTGGGTGACCATCGAGAACGTCCCCGGCGTCGTGGATCGTCTGAATGCCGCCGGCCTCTCGAGTCTCCAGACAGGGATGGACAACATCCGCGGCATCGTCGGCTGTCCCGCCACCGGCCTCACCCCTCGTGAGCTGGTGGAGACCGCTCCCATCGCGGCGGCCTTCCAGCAGATCTTTCTCGGCAACAAGGCCTTCACCAACCTGCCGCGCAAGTTCAACGTCACCATCACCGGCTGCCTCGAGAACTGTACGGGCCCTGAGACGCAAGACATCTCCATGACGCCTGCCGTGCGCGCGACCGCAGACGGCGACGTGGCGGGGTTCAACCTGGCCGTCGGCGGCAAGCAGGGCTCGGGTGGTCCGACGTTCGCCACGCCGCTCGATGCGTTCGTCCTCCCGGACGAGGCGGCCGAGGTCTGCGCCACCATCGCCCTCGTCTACCGGGACCACGGGCCACGCGAGGCGCGCAGCAAAGCCAGGCTCGCCTTCCTGATCGAGGAGTGGGGGGGGCCGCGCTTCCGGGCTGAGCTCGAGGAACGACTGAAGCGCCCGCTGCCGTCCGCCGGCCGCGAGGCGCGCCTGCCGCGGACGACCGATCACATCGGCATCTTCCGCCAGAAGCAGGGGGGGCTGAACTACGTGGGCCTCAAGACGCCCGTGGGTCGGGTCACCGCGGATCAGCTCTTCGAGCTGGCGCGGCTCTCGGAGATCTATGGGCAAGGGGAGCTGCGCGTCACACCGCTGCAGAACGTGATCATCCCTCACGTGCCCGACGCGCGGTTGGGCGATCTCACACAGGAACCGCTGCTGCGCGAGCTGCCCTACAATCCGTCGGAAGTGATGCGCGGCCAGGTCTCGTGCACGGGTACCGACTTCTGCAATCTCGCCCTCATCGACACGAAAACTCGCGCCATGGCCCTGGCCCGGGATCTGGAGCAGCGCATCGGCAGCACGCGCCCGATCAGTGTGCGCTGGTCCGGCTGCCCGGCCTCCTGCGGCAACCACCACACCGCTGACATCGGGCTGCAGGGCTGCAAGATCAAGGTCAACGGCAAGATCGTCGACGGCGTGCACGTCTCCGTGAGCGGACGGGGTGGGATGGATCCGCGCGCGGGCATCCGCATCCTGGAGGACATGCCGTGCGACGAGCTGCCGGCGGTCCTCGAACGGTTGATCCGATTCCTCCCCCGCGGCGAGCGGAAGGATCCCGAGTCGTGAGGCCGCCGCCGTTGGTCTCGTTCGTGGGAGCGGGCCCCGGCGATCCCGAGCTGATCACCGTCAAGGGCTTGCGCCGCCTCCGCGAGGCGGCGGTGGTCATCCACGACCGACTGATTCCGCGTGAGCTACTCGGCGAGACACGAGGCGGGGCGCGCGTCATCGATGCCGGCAAGGCGCCGGGAGGTGCCGGCTATCCTCAGGCCGCCATCAACGCGCTCCTGGTGACGTCTGCTCGGCGTCACGGATCGGTCGTGCGACTCAAGGGAGGCGATCCGTCGCTGTTCGGGCGCCTCGCCGAGGAAATCCAGACCGTACGCGCGGCCGGCCTCGATTTCGAAGTCATCCCGGGCATCACCGCGGCGACGGCGGCGTCTGCGCTCGCCGGCATCTCCCTGACGGCCCGCGGCCGTTCGTCGCTAGTGGTGCTCGCTACCGGAACGGACCAGAGCGGACATTCGCCCCTCGATCTCGACTGGGAAGTGCTCGCGCGCCTGGACGGAACGCTGATCTTCTACATGGCCGTGCGCGCGCTCGATACAATTACCAATCGGTTGGTTGCCCTCGGTCGCGATCCCGCCGATCCCGCCCTCGTGGTGGAGCGCGCGGGAATGGTTGGCGAGCGTCTGGTGACGGGTCGCCTTTGCGACATTGCCGTCGCTGCTCGCGCGGCCGAGGTGACATCGCCCGCGCTCCTGATCACCGGCCCGACCGCGGCGCCCGCACTGCTATCGGGGCCGGATGCCGTGCCACGCCTGCTCGCGAGCCTCAAAGCCTGACGCGTGCCGGCCTCCTCGCGGCCTTCCCCTTGGGTCTGACGGTGCCCGACTACTTCCCGGCCTTCCTTGATCTCCGCGGCCGTCGCTGCCTCGTGGTCGGCGGCGGCCCCGTTGGCGAGCGCAAGGTCCGCGACCTTCTCGTCAGTGGCGCCGCGGTGACGCTGGTCAGCCCGACGCTCACCGACAGCCTTGCTGCGCTGGTGGCTGAAGGTTCCCTCGATCACCGCGCCCGGCCATTCCGCCGGCGAGACGTCCAGGGCTGCGCGGTGGTGATCGCGGCCACAGGCGTCACCGCAACCGACGCGCAGGTCGCCGAGGAAGCGCGCCGGCGCCGAGCGCTGGTGAACGTGGTCGACCGGCCGCAGCACTGCGACTTCATCGCGCCCTCAGTGCTCCGGCGCGGCGAACTCCAGATCGCCGTGTCCACCGGAGGTCGCAGCCCCGCTCTGGCCCGTGAGATCCGCAGAGGCCTCGAGCCCCTCTTCGCCCCCGACTACGGCGACGTCGTCGAGCGGGTCGGCCAGCAGCGCCGCCGCACTCTTGCCAAAGCGACGTCCGCCCGTGCGCGCTTGGCCGCCGGCGAGCGCGTGGCCCGCCGCGCGCTGGCGGCCCGTCCCGCGATTCGCTAGGTCACGCTCGACCCGGTCCTTCCGGTCGACCTCGAATCCCAGCGAGCCGACCCATGCGCTGGATGCTCGTGAGGCGATCCGATCAGTGCGCAGTCTTCTTCGCCGCCGCCTCATGCGGTCCCGCCGATGGAAAGCGAGGCGGGCGCTTCTCGCGGAGCGCGCGCACGCCCTCGCGCACGTCTTCGTGGCCGAACGTCAAGATCTCCAGGGCCAGCGATTGATCGAAGATGGGACCGGCCTGCCGCAGCCAGTTGTTCAGGGCGCGCTTGGTGTAGCGGATGGCCTGCTGAGCGCCGCCGGCGAGGCGATCGGCCACGTCCCACGCCCGCGCCAGGACCTGATCGGGCGGCGCGCAGAGGCTCACCAGGCCGATGCGCTCGGCCTCACGGCCGTCGATGAAGTCGCAGGTGAGCAGATAGTATTTGGCCTTGGCCATCCCGCAGAGGAGCGGCCAGATGATGGCGGCGTGGTCGCCGGCGGCCACGCCCAGCCGCGTGTGTCCATCGGTCAGGCGCGCGGTCTCCGACATGATGCTGACGTCGGCCAGGAGGGCCACCACGAGCCCCGCGCCCACCGCCACTCCGTTGATCGCGGAGACGATGGGCTTGTCGAGGTTGATCATGTTGTAGACGAGATCTCCCGCCTCGCGCATGGTACGGGCGCCGGCCTCGGGGTTCGTGAAGATCTCCTCGACCAGATCGAGATCCCCACCCGCGGAGAAGGCCTTGCCCGCGCCGGTGACGAGGGCGACCCGCGCCCGCGGATCGGCATCGATGGTCCCCCACACCTGCGTCAGCTCCCAGTGAAGGCGCGCGTTGGTGGCATTGAGTACCTCGGGGCGGTTGATGGTGATGAGCAGGACGCCATTCGGCTTGAGATCGAAGGTCAGATGCTGGTAATCGGCGTAGTCCATGGGGCTCCTCCGCCCGCATCTTAATGGGAATCCACGGGCGGTCGCAGCCGCCTCACGTAGAATCGCGCCGTGGACCTCCTGGCCCCGCCGGGCGTCGGCGCTCTCTCTGCGCTGGGCTCGGCCTTCACGTGGGCGCTGACCAGCTTGCTCGCGCGCACGATCCATCCCACCCTCAGCTTCGTCGCCATCAACGCCATCCGGTCGACGGTGGCCGGCGTCCTCCTGGTGGGCTGGGTGGTGGCGGTGGACGGCGTGCGCGCGCTGACGTCCATGTCGATGACGACGTTTGTCCTCCTCGCCCTCTCGATCGCGTTGGCGGTCGGCGTCGGCGACAACCTCTTCTTCGAGAGCAGCCGCGCCGTCGGTCTGGCCCGATCCATGACGATTGCCATGACCTATCCGCTGATCACCACCCTGCTGGCCGCGCTCATCCTCGACGAGACCATCACGGCCCGCGTGGTGGTGGGCGCTCTCCTGACCCTGGCGGGCATCGCGCTGATCGTCGCCGGTCGGTCGCACGCGACGGAGGAGCGACACGAGCACTACTGGTTGGGCGTGGGGGCGGCCAGCCTGGCGTCGGTGGCGTGGGGCATCTCGCCCATCATGATGAAGGCGCCGCTGCAGGAACTGGACGCGGCGGCCGTGCAGAGCGTGCGTCTGCCGGTGGCCGCGGCCATCCTCTGGATGATGCCGTGGACGCGGGGCGCGGTGGGGGCGCTGGTGAACAGCGGCCGGACGGTCATCGTACGCATGGCCGCGTTGTCGCTGCTCACGGTGTTCAGCTCGGTGATGTACGTGGCGGGAATCAAGTACGCGGGCGTCGCCATGGGCAGCATCCTTTCGTCGGTGGCCCCGATGTTTGCCATCCCCCTCGGCGCGATCTTCCTGGGCGAACGACTTTCTCTGGGCGCCGTCCTCGGGGTCCTCGTGACCATCGCCGGCCTGGCCGTGCTGCAGCTCTAGCCGGCGCGGGCCGGATCGACCCCACGAGGGCCGACATCGGCGGTGGGAGTCAGTCGGCCTCTGCCGTCAATTCACTCGGTGCCCGCGCACGCCGAGCAGTATCTTCAACCGATGCGACGGGACGGGGTGCGTTGGTGGGCGGTTCGCGCACTCGTGGTGGCGGGCCCGTGTGCGTTGATGCTGTTGTTGCCGCGGCCGGAGGACCTCTCGCCGGAGGGGCAGCGCGTTCTCGCCGTGGCCGCCCTCGCCGTCGCGCTCTGGGGTACCGAGACGCTCCCGGCCGGGGTGACCGGTGTGGTAGTCGTGATCGCGCTCGTCGTGTTCCGGGCCGTGCCCGGCATGCGCGAGGCGCTGATCGGCTTCGCGGATCCGATCGCGTGTTTCTTGATTGGCGTCCTGACCATCGGGCTGGCCGTCTCCCACAGTGGGCTGGCGGAGCGGGTGGCCCGCGCATTCCTCCGCGGCTGTCGTGGCCGTCCCCACGCGCTCTACGTGCAACTCCTGGCCGCCTTCCCGTTGCTCACGCTCCTCCTGCCCTCGGCGACCACGCGCACGGGCATCCTCGTCCACGTCTACGACCAGGCCCTCGCGCTGAGTGGCGTGCCACCCGGCGCGCCGATCGCTCGCGCCGTCATGATGGCCCTCAACTCCATCAACCGCCTGGCGTCGACGATACTGCTCACGGGAGGTATCACGCCCATCGTGGCGGCCGGGCTGATCGGCGGCATTTCCTGGACGCGATGGTTTGCCCTGATGAGTGTGCCGTACGGCGTGCTGCTGCTGGCCGGCGCTCTCCTGATCTATCTGACCTACCGGCGCGGCTTCGATGAGGCGCTGCCGGTGACCCCGGTCGCTAGCTGGGAACCGCTCTCGGCGCCGGAGTGGCGGACGGCGATCATCACCGCGGGGGCCGCGGCTCTCTGGTTGACGGACGCGCTTCCGCCGGCGCTCCCCGCGATGGTGGCGTGGGCCTGCCTGCTAGCGCCAGGTGTGGGCGTGCTGTCGTGGAACGACTTCGAGCGCGGAGTGGGCTGGGCGAACTTCTTCGTGCTTGCCTCGTCGCTCTCGCTGGCCCATGCGCTGGTGCAGAGCGGCGCGAGCGGCTGGCTGGCCGGGCTCATCGTGCAGGCCACACCGTCCGCCGGGCAGCGTCCCCTTCTGGTGGTGGCAATCCTGCTCGCCGGGGCGGCGCTCGTGCGCCTGGTGATTCCCAACATCACCGGGTTTCTCGCCACGACGATCCCCGTGGCCATGTCCATCGGCACCGTGACCGGACTCAATCCCCTCGTGTGCGGGCTCGTAGTCACCATTGCCGGTGATGCTGTCCTCTACTATCCGGCCCAGAGCGCGTCGTCCCTGGTCGTGTACCAGCGCGGACATCTGAGCGCGCCCGAGATCTTCCGCTTCGGCGTCTGGATGACGGTGCTGGCCGCGCTCGTCGTCCTGGCGGTGGCCCTGCCGTACTGGAGGGCGATTGGCGAACCCCTCCGCCGAGTACCCTGACGTCAGGAGCGCCCGACAGACGAGGACCTAGGGCACGGGTACGCGACGGCGGAGCACGCGGCCCGGCAGCGCGCCAGTGTGCTCGCCACCGTCGATGACCACTTCGCCGTTGACCAGCACCGTCGACACGCCCGCGGCGTATCGATGGGGATCGTCGTAGGTTGCGCAGTCGGCGATGCGTTCCGGATCGAACACCGTCATGTCCGCCCAGTATCCTTCGCGGAGGAGACCGCGGTCGGCGAGGCCGAGGGCCGCCGCGGACCCGCCCGTCATCTTCCAGATCGCCTGCGGGAGGCTGAGCAAGCGCAGATCGCGGACGTACTGGCCGAGCGTGCGGGCGAAGGTGCCGTAGTAGCGCGGGTGCGGCTTGCCACCGCTGGTCACGCCGTAGGGAGCAATGGCATTGCCATCAGAACCTACCAGCACCCACGGCGTGCGCGCGATGTCGCGGACATCGGCCTCGGCCAAGGAGGTGATCAGGATCCGCGTATGGCCGCCGTCGTCGAGCAGGTGGTCGCACACGGCGTCGAGAGGATCGCCGCCGCGTTGGCGCGCCAGGGTGGCGAACGTCTGCCCGGCGCACGCTGGGCGGCGCGGCGAGACCGCCACGCGCACCGCGTCCCACGAGGGGATGGCGCCAAAGTTGTTCAGCCCGTTCCGGGCGATGTCCTCACGGATGCGCATGCGGACCTCGGGCTGGCGAAGGCGCTGCAACAGCGCAGGGATACCGCCCTCCTGCACCCAGCTCGGCAGCAGATTGCGAAGCGGATTCGTCCCCGTGTCGTAGGGGTACTGGTCGCAGTCGACCCGGACCCCGCGCCGGCGAGCGGCGTCGATCGTGGCCAGGAGGCGTCCGGCGCCGCCCCAGTTGTCGGTTCCGGAGAGCTTCAGATGGGCGATCTGGACATGAACCCCGATGGCCTCGCCGACGGCGATGGCCTCATCGACGGCGTCGAAGACCCGGTTGGCCTCGTTGCGGATGTGCGAGGCGTACTGGGCGCCGTGGCGGCGCAGGACGCGAGCGAGGGCATGAATCTCGTCGCGGTCCGCGTAGCTGCCGGGGGGCGTGAAGAGTCCCGAAGACAGAGCGAGGGCGCCGGCGCCCAGCGCTTCCTCCAGAAGGCGCTGCATCGTGGCGAGCTCGTCGGTGGTGGCGGGGCGATCGTCCATTCCCACGGCCATCAGGCGCAGCGTGTGGTGGCCGACCTGCATGATCGTGTTCACCGAGGTGGCGGGGAACGCGTCGAGATACTGGGCAAACGTGGTGGCCCGGAGCGGCAACCCCGGCGCGCTCGCCCCCAGATAATCACCCAGCAGGTCGACTCGCCCCGGCAACGCGGGCGCCGCCGAGAACCCGCAGTTGCCCACCACTTCGGTGGTGACGCCCTGCCTGATCTTGCTCTCGGCCCGCGGGTTGAGCGGCAAGGTGAAGTCAGAGTGCGTGTGGATGTCGATGAAGCCGGGGGCGACGACGTGCCCGCGCGCGTCGATCACGCGGTGAGCGGCGCGGGCAGAGGGCGGCTCGATGGCCACGATGCGCCCGTCTCGCACCGCCACATCGGCCTCGCGCGCGGAGGCGCCGGTGCCGTCGACGACCAGACCTCCGCGGATGAGGAGGACGTCATCCATACCCGACCTGCGACTCACCCGCCCTTGTAGCAGGAACGCCGCGCCAACGCCAGTGCCCATGGCTCGAACTCTGAGCGCATTGGTCATCGGCGGCGTCGGGAGCGCCGGCCACCCTCCGCGATGCCATCGATGAGCGGCGCCGAGTCCTCGATGGCCGGGCCGAGCGCGCATCGCGCCCCGGATCGTAGTACGCTAGCGGGCGCGGTGAGCGCCCTCCCCATCGAAGTGGCGAATTCCAGAAGATCTTGCCGCACGCGGACAACCGAAAGGAGGCGTGTTTCGGTTCCCCGCGACGAGATCAATCGCTTCGATCACGCGACCATTGTGCGCCCGGCCGGGGACGACGAGCGGCAGGGCCGACATCGACGCACGGAGGATCGATATGAGCTTCGAGATCATCGACGCCGATGGGCACGTCACGGAGACCTGGGAACAGATCGCGCGCCATCTGGAGCCGCCCTATCGCAACCGGCCTCTGCTGACATCGTTCTTTCCCCAGGACGGCTGGGATCGGCGGTTGATCGGGACGAAAGGCAACTGGGCGGGCGACCAGCGTTCCTGGGTCGAGGCTCTCGACGCAGGCGGCATGAGCATGGCCGTGCTCTTTCCCACCCTCGGTCTCTTCATGCCGTTTCTGCGGGACGCCGACTGGGCGGTGGTGCTGTCCCGCGCCTACAACACGATGCTTCACAAGGAGATCACCAGCCAGAGCCCGCGCCTCAAGGGGGTGGCCTTGCTGCCGTTGCAGGATCCGCCGGCGGCGGCGCGAGAGCTGGAGCGGTGTGTGGGTGAGCTGGGCTTCGTGGGCGCCATGGTGTCGGCGGACAGCTATTACCTGCTTGGCCATGCGCGCTTCGATCCGATCTACGCGACGGCGCAGCGCCTGGGCGTCCCCATCGGCGTCCATGCCGCGGGCACGGACATGGGCGCCGCCGGCCATGAGCCCTTCCCGAAGTTCATCCAAGCCCATACGTGTTCTCACGCCTTCGCCCAGCTCCGCCAGATCACCTCGATGATCTTCGACGGTGTCCCCGAGCGCTTTCCGGAGCTGACCATCGCGTATCTGGAGGCGGGCTCGGGCTGGATCCCGTACTTCCTGCAGCGCATGGACGAAGAGTACGAGAAGCGCGGCCACGTCGAGGCGACGCTGCTGCGGAAGTCGCCCACGGAGTACGTGCGGCAAGGCCGCATCTACTTTTCGTGCGAGGCCGACGAACCGCTCCTGCCGCAAGCCCTTGCCTACGTCGGGGCCGACCGGATCATGTATGCGTCCGACTTTCCCCACTGGGACCACAGCTATCCAAAGTCGGTGAAAGAGCTGACCGATCGCGGCGATCTCACGGACGAGCAGAAGCGCCAGGTGCTCGCGGCAAACGCTCGGCACTTTTACCGGCTGTCCTGAGAGAGTCGAGCGATGGCGACGGAGCGCCAGTACGTACCCTATGGGGGATACCTTCTGCGCGAGGTCCCCCCTGAGGACACCGAGCTGACGCGCGTCGGACCCGGCACCCCGGGCGGGGAGTATCTACGGCGCTTCTGGCAACCGGTGGCCTTCGCGCGTGAGCTTGGCGACGTTCCGCGACGCCTGCGCATCATGGGCGAGGATCTCGTGATCTTCCGCGACCGCGGCGGCCGGGTGGGACTCCTGCACCTGCATTGCCTGCACCGCGGCACATCGCTGGAGTACGGCGTCATCGGTGAGCGCGGCCTCCGCTGCTGCTACCACGGCTGGCTCTTCGACGTGGATGGCTCCGTCCTCGAAACGCCGGGGGAGCCGGCGGGGAGCACGTATAGACACCGGATCTGCCAGGGCGCGTATCCGACGCTCGAGTATGCGGGATTGATCTTTGCGTATCTTGGCTCGCCCGACCGCCGGCCGCCCTTCCCCCGCTACGACACGTTCGAGGTGCCGGGATTCGCGCTGCGGCCCGCCGCGCGTTTCAAACTGCCGTGCAACTGGCTGCAGATCAAGGACAACAGCATGGATCCCGTGCACACGTCCTTCCTGCACGCGCTGAGCAGCGGCGACCAGTTCACCGCGGCCTTCGGCCAGCTGGCGGAGCTGGAATGGCAGGAGCGACCGTACGGCATGATCTACGTGGCCACCCGACGCGTGGGAGAGCTGGCGTGGGTCCGCGTGGCGGACTTCATGGCGCCCAACGTCCACCAGTTCACCCGCGAGATCGAGGAAGCGGCAGCGGAGCGCGTCGGGCACCGCCCCGTGATCATCCGCTGGGCCGTGGCCAACGACGACACGCACACCACCAACTTCGAGCTGGCCCAGGTCGATCCGGCCTGGGGCCTCGACGCTGCCGCCATTGCCAGTCCGGGCTTCGGACAGGCGGCCGACCGGACGTATGACGAGCGGCAGCGGCATCCCGCGGACTACGACGCGCAGTCGAGCCAGCGGCCCATCGCCATCCACGCCCTGGAGCATCTGGCCTCCACCGACCGCGGGGTGATCATGCTGCGGCGGATCGTGCGCGACGGCATCCGGGCGGTGGCCAACGGCGGCGATCCCCGCGAGATCGCCCTCGCGGCTCGTGGTGTCATCGCCACCCATGCGCAGGATACGGTGCTCCGGGTCCCGCCGCTGGCCGATCCCGAGGCCGACCGGGCGGCGCTGCGCGAGACTGGCCGCGCGGTGGTCGCCAACGCCCTGGTCGGGGTCGACGTCGGCGGCGTCAGGGGCGGGGCGTGAACTCGTAGGCGAACACGCTGACCCGGTACTTCGCCGCCGGGGCGACCGGGACCTCGAAGTAGACGCGGCTGCCGCGCGGAACTTCGGAGGGAAGCCACACGAGCCGCTGGTCGAGAAGCGCTCCGCTCGAATCGACTCTGTCGACGAGGAGCTGCATCCACCGCGCCCCGTACTTGTTGACACTCCACACGTAACCGCTCAGGGACGGTCGCCCGCCGTCCTCGCTCGCCTGCCAGTCGATCCGAAAGTAGTCTTCCCAGTTGTTGACTCGCGGCGAGAGGGGCTGGGCCACGGCAACCACGGTGCCCGCCAGGGTCGCCGCCAACAGCGCCAGCGCGAATCGGCGAATTCGGTGTCGCCCACCCATACGGGTTCCCTCACTCTGCGGGGAATCGAACGCGGGGTCGAAGGCGTTCATCGGTCCAGTCGGCTAGTCCTGGATCGTCCCCAACTTGCGGTTGAAGGCGAAGACGCGCACGCGATAGGCGACCGCGCGGTCCCCGACGGGGACGTCGAAGAACGCGCTGTCGCCAGGCTTGAGGCCGAAGCCCAGCCAGGCGACCTGCTGGGCCACCGTGCCCCCGCTCGCGTCGAGCCGGTCCACGAGGAGCTGGATGCGATTGGTCGCGTAGAAGCTGACGTTGTAGATCTTGCCGAAGATCAGGGGCTGGCCGTCACTCTCGCTCACGCGCCAGTCGAGGCGAAATACCTGCTCCCAGTCGACCTCGAGCGGCTCCAGGGCCTGGGCAGCGGAGCCATGACCGATCAGCAACGCGATCAACAGCGCGAGCGCGGCGCCGATGTGCGGGCGAGCCATCGCGGTCGGTCTCCTACTTCATCTCGGTGCCGAAGCCTCTGGTGAAGGCATAGACCTGCACGGTGTAGCGCGCCTTCGCGTCGGGGACCGAGACGTCGAAGTACGAGCGCTCTCCGGGAAACAGCACCACCCCGAGCCAGGCGAGTTGCTGGTGAACGACGCGGCCAGTCGCGTCGAGCTGATCCACCAAGAGTTGGATCCGGGCCGCCCAGTAGAAGCTCTTGTTCGCGATGTAGCCGTCCAGGATAGGACGCCCCTCGAGCTCGTCGATCCGCCAGGTGATGTCGAAGATCTGTTCCTGATCCACGACGATGGGCTGGAGCCGCGGCTGGGCGGCCGCCGCTTCGGCCAGCAGCAGTAGACAACCGGCGATGAGGATCCCCAAGCGCATACTTCAAGCGTACCCCGATAACGTTACCCACGCCGGTCCTGTTCCCGGTGTCCGGCGCGGGCTCCGGCGCCTGAGGGTTCGGGCATAATCGTCGGGTGAGTGCGCCGTCGACGCGATCGCGCTGCGCCTGGGCCAGGGACCCCCTCGACATCGTCTATCACGACGAGGAGTGGGGGGTGCCCGTTCACGACGACCGCACACTGTTCGAGTTCCTCATCCTCGAGGGCGCCCAGGCCGGACTGAGTTGGGCCACCATCCTGAGGAAGCGCGACGGCTACCGCCGAGCGTTCGGCGGCTTCGATCCGGCCCGGGTGGCGCGCTACACCGCAGCCCGCATGGCGCGTCTGCTTGTCGATCCGGCCATCGTGCGCAACCGCGCCAAGATCGAGGCCACCGTGGCCAACGCCCGCGCCTTTCTCGCCGTGCAGCGCGAGCATGGGAGCTTCGACGCCTACGTCTGGAGTTTCGTGGGGGGCCGACCTCGGCAGAACGCCTGGCCGGTGCTCAAGGAATTGCCGGCCGAGACCGAGGAGTCGCGAACCCTGAGCAAGGATCTCCAGAAACGCGGCTTCCGCTTTGTAGGGCCCACCATCTGCTACGCCTTCATGCAGGCGGTTGGCATGGTGAACGACCACACCATCGACTGCTACCGCTGGCGACAGGTGGGCCAACTCGCCCGGCGCTGACCGGCACGGCGGGGCACGGTACGGGATGACCCGACAAGACGCGAGCTCCGGCGTCACCGATCGATGAGTGCCGTTGGCCGGGCGGGTGTAAAGTCGCGTCGGCAATCAGTCGCCGTCGTGCGGAGGGACGCCATGCCAACGGTCAGGCTGCGAAGCGAATCGGAGTATCCGGAAAAGACCCGAAAGCTGTTCGAGCTCTCCAAGCAGTGGTTCGACTACGACTTTCCCGTGCCCCCCGCCATGAGCCGCGTGATGGCCTGGGATCCCAGCTTCGGTGGCCCCCACGGCCGCGCCATGAAGCGCGCGGCGATGCCCGGTGAATTCAGTCGGGCCGAGAAGGAGATGGTGGCGGCTGCGGTGAGTGGGGTCAACGCCTGCGAGTACTGAGTGAAGGCCCACACTGCAGCCGGGAAGCTGCAGGGGATGACGGGCGATGCGCGGTGGTACGAGGCGGCGTTCACAGTGGGCATGACCAATGCCCTCAACGTGGTCGCGGATGGGCTCGCCGCTGACGGCGGCCCGCCGCTCCTGACCGCCGTAGACGAAACTGACCCTCCGTCCGAGGTGTGCGCGCTCTTCGCCGAAGTGCGCGAGTTCTATGGCGGCGTGGTGCCGCTGCCACTACGCCTGATGGCTCACGACGCGGGCTACGCCGCCGATCTGTGGGCGGCCGTGCGACGGGCCTTCGCCGACAACACGCTGGAGCGGCGATTCAAGGAGGCCCTCGCCTTTGCCGTGTCCCTCACCACGCGCTCGGGCTTTGGCACGCGCTTTCATCTCGGCGAGATGCGCCGGCTCGGAGTCGGCGAGCGGGGAGTGATGGAAGTCATCGGGGTGACCCAGATGTTCTCGAGCTACACCAAGATCGCCGATACGCTGCAGCTCGAGCCCGACATGGGCGACATCGCGCCGGTCGATCCCAGTCCGGTTCCGAATCCTCCGGCGTGATGTATTCTCTGGCTGGTGGCCCGTCGAGCTGCCGATCTCCCGCCTGCCGGTCTCCCCGAGGGCCCTGACCGCGAGGGCCCAGCGCACGCCGTGGAGCTGCGCGGTGTCTCGCGAACCTACCGCGAGGGCGAGGGCGAGCGCATCGTCCTGCGCGGCGTGGACCTGGTCATCGGGCGCGGGGAGTTTGCGGTGCTCGTCGGGCGAAGCGGCTCGGGTAAGTCCACCTTGCTCAACCTCGTCAGCGGCATCGACGCTCCCACCGCCGGCGAGGTGCTGATCGAGGGAACGGCCATCACGCGACTCGGCGAGCGCGAGCGGACCCTCTTCCGGCGGCGTCACATCGGCTTCATCTTCCAGTTCTTCAACCTCGTGCCCACCCTCACCGTGGCCGAGAATCTGCAGTTGCCGCTGGCGCTGCTCGGTCGCGACGCCATGGTGGCAAGAGCCCGGGTCCAGGAACTGCTCGGGCAGGTCGCGCTGACGGACCGGGCCTCCAGCTTTCCCGACCGCCTCTCCGGCGGTGAGCAGCAGCGGGTGGCTGTGGCGAGGGCTCTGGCTCACGATCCTCGGCTCGTCCTGGCCGACGAGCCCACCGGCAACCTGGACACGGAGTCGGCGGAGCGCGTGCTGTCGCTGCTCAGCAGCCTGAGCCGCGCGCGGGGAACGACGGTGATCGTGGTGACCCATAGCACCGACGTGGCGCGCCTGGCCGATCGCGTGCTGACGCTCAAGGACGGCGGCGTGATCGGATGAGGGCCGTGCTGTGGCGAGCGAGTCTGCGACACCTCGCGCGCCATCCCTGGCAGATCGGCCTGGCGGTAGTCGGCATCGCGCTCGGCGTGGCGGTAGCCCTCTCGGTCGATCTCGCCAACGAGAGCGCGCGGCGCTCGTTTGCCCTCTTCGCGGAGAGCATTGGCGGGCGCGCCACGCATCAGGTCGTCGGCGGCCCCTCCGGCGTGCCCGAGGCCCTCTACCGAACGCTGCGCGTCGAGGCGAGGATCCGCCCGTCGGCGCCGGTGGTCGAGCGCGCGGTGGCGGCGCCTGATTTCCCAGGCACCACCTTTCACCTTCTGGGCATCGATCCCTTCGCCGAAGCTCCCTTCCGGTCGTTGGTGGGAGGTGGCGGGGAGCCGGCGCTCGCCGACGTCTCCGCACTCCTCGTTCGTCCCGGCGCGGCCCTGGTGACCCGTGACACCGCCCGACGTCTGGGCCTCCGGAGCGGCGACCGCCTCGCCATCAGGGTGGGTACCGCTCGCCTCCACCTGACGCTCGTCGGTGAGCTGGTGCCGCGCGACGCGTTGAGCGCGCGCGCCCTGGAGGCGACGCTGGTCACGGACATCGCCACCGCGCAGGAAGTGCTGGGAGAGACGGGCCGGCTCAGCCGCATCGATCTCATCGTTCCGAACGGACCGCCCGGAGAGGCCGTGCTCGCGCGCCTGGCCTCTCTGCTGCCAGCCGGTACGCAGGTGGTGCGATCGGGCGCGCGCGCCTCGGCCGTGGGAGAGATGACGCGCGCGTTCACCATCAACTTGACGGCGCTGAGCTTGCTCGCGCTGGTCGTCGGCTTGTTCCTCATCTACAACACCGTGACCTTCTCGGTCGTCCAGCGCCGCGAGCTGCTGGGGACGCTTCGCGCGCTCGGGGTCACGCGCGGCGAAGTCTTCGCGCTCGTCCTGGTGGAGGCCGCGCTGTTGGGCGGCGCGGCGACACTTCTGGGACTTCCCTTCGGCGTCCTCCTCGCCCGGGGGATGCTTCAGCTGGTCGAGCGAACCCTCAACGATCTCTACGTCACGCTGGCCGTCGGTGATCTGGCGATCTCGTCGCTCGCGCTGGCCAAGGCGGCCGCGCTGGGGCTGGGTGGGTCGTTGCTCGCGGCGGTGGCCCCTGCCCTCGAGGCCACGGTCACCGCGCCTGGCGCCGTGATCCGGCGCTCGGTGCTCGAGACCCGGGCGCGCCGCGCGGCGCCGCGACTGGCCAGAGCCGGGGTGGGATTGCTCGCCGCCGGCGCGCTCCTGCTCTTGTGGTCACGCGCGCCGGTGAGCGTCGCCTACGCCGGCCTGTTCGCCGTGCTCCTCGGGACCGCCCTTCTCACACCGATCGCCACCATCGCGTTCATGGGGCTCATCCGCGGCCCGATGGGCCGGCTGTTCGGACTCCCTGGTCGGATGGCTGCCGGCTCGGTGGTGACGGCGCTCAGCCGCACATCCGTGGCCCTCGCCGCCCTGATGATCGCCGTCGCCACCACCGTCGGCGTCGGCATCATGATCGGAAGCTTCCGGCAGACCGTGATGCGCTGGCTGAATTCCACGCTCCAGTCCGATGTCTACGTTTCGCCGCCAAGCCTCGTCAGCAACCGGCCGGACTCGACCCTCGATCCCGCGCTCGTCGAGCGGCTCGTCTCCGTTCCAGGGTCGGCTCGCGTGAACACCAATCGCACCCTGCGCGTGGAGTCGCCGCTGGGCAGCGTGCCACTGGTCGTCGTCGACATCGCAGCGCACTCGCTCGGGAGCTTTGCCTTCATACGCGGAGATGCGGCGACGATCGGACCGCGCTTCGAGGCGGGCGGGGTGATCGTCTCCGAGCCGTTCGCCTTTCACCGGAACGTGGGCCTCGGCTCGCGCCTCCGCTTGCGCACTGATCGCGGAGAGCGCGACTTCCCGATCGTGGGCATCTTTCGCGACTATGGCTCGCCCGAGGGTGTGGTGATGATGAGCCGGAGGACGTTCGAGCCGCTCTGGGACGATCGGGCCATTTCCGCCCTGGGTATCGCGGCGGCGCCCGGCACCGAAGTGGACGCGCTCGTCGACGCGCTGCGGCGGGCGGCGGGCGCGAATCAGGACGTGCTGATCCGCTCCAACCGGGCGCTGCGGGAGGCCTCTCTCCACGTGTTCGATCGCACCTTCGCGGTGACCATCGTGCTGCGACTGCTGGCCACCGTCGTGGCGTTCGTCGGTGTGCTCAGTGCCCTGATGGCGCTCGGCTTCGAGCGGGCGCGCGAGCTGGCAATGCTTCGCGCCCTGGGGTTCACCCCTGGCCAGGTGGGGGGACTCGTCGTCGGGCAAAGCGCTCTCATGGGGCTGGTGGCGGGGGTGCTCGCGCTTCCCGTGGGTATCCTCCTCTCCATCGTTCTCGTGCACGTCATCAACCAACGGTCTTTCGGCTGGACGCTCCAACTGGACGTCGCTCCGGGGGTGCTGGCGCAGGCACTCGGCCTGGCGGTAGGCGCGGCCCTGCTGGCGAGCCTGGCGCCCGCGCGGCGAGTCGCGCACCAGTCCCTCCCGGCCGCCCTGCGCGACGAATGACGGCGCGGCGAGGCGCAGTCCTCGAGCCCACTCCGCCAGGTTGCCGATCATGCATCGACTGAAGTGGCTCGCCGTTGTCCTCGTCTGCGCAGGTCTTCTCGTGGCGGTCGGACTCGCTCTCATGCGACGGAATGCGGGGCAGAAACTGGAAGCCAGCATCTCCGTGGTCGAGGCCCTGCGGGGAACGTCCGAGGGCTATGCGCGAGCCATCGAGCCCCGCAGCTTCGCCTTTCCCGACGATCACGGTCCACATCCCGGCTACCGCACGGAGTGGTGGTATTACACGGGCAACGCGGCGACCGCGGCCGGGCGCCGCTTCGGCTTCCAGCTCACGTTCTTTCGGCTTGCCCAGGCCGCAGAGGCTCCGCCCCGCGCGTCGGCCTGGGGCGCGTCCGACGTGTACATGGCGCACTTTGCGGTGACCGATGTTGCCCAGGGGCGGTTCCACCCGGCCGTGCGCTTTGCCCGTGGCGCGCTGGGCCTGGCGGGAGCCACGGCGCAGCCGTTCCGCGTCTGGACAGACGACTGGTCGGTGGAGGGAGAGGGCGCCGCTGCCTTTCCCATGCGCCTGCGCGCGGCAGCCGGGAAGGTCGACCTCGACATGCTCCTCGTCGAGGGAAAGCCCGTCGTCTTGCATGGCGAGCGCGGGCTCAGCCGCAAGAGCTCCGAGGAGGGCAACGCCTCCTACTACTACTCCTTCACGCGAATGCCCATTCGCGGCACGATTGGCGTTGGCGCCGAGCGCTTCACGGTCACCGGCAGCGCGTGGATGGACCGCGAGTGGTCGACGAGCGCGCTGGGACCGGATCAAGTGGGCTGGGACTGGTTCGCGCTTCAACTCTCCGACGGGCGCGACCTGATGATCTACCGATTGCGACGGCGCGACGGGTCCATCGATCCGTTCAGCGCCGGCACGATCGTCGGCGCCGATGGAGGGGCCCGTCAACTCTATGCGGCCGAGGTGATCGTGGAACCGATCGCCTGGTGGACGAGCCCTCGCGGCGGCACGCGGTACCCAGCGGGCTGGCGGCTTCGCATTCCCCGGGAGGCGTTGGCGCTCGAGGTGATACCGCTGGTCGCCGACCAGGAAATCGCCGAGCCTGTGCGCTACTGGGAGGGCGCCGTGCGCGTCCAGGGGAAGGCGGGCCCCCGGGCTGTCGAAGGGCAGGGCTACGTCGAGCTGGTGGGCTATGCGGACTCGGGCCGACCGGGTGGCGCTGGCGGCGCCGACCTCCGCTCGCGCTCCGCCTCGAGCACGGCCGCGGCCACGGCGATGAGCACCGGTCCCAGCACGATGCCCAGTAGCCCGAAGGCACTGATGCCGCCCACCACGCTGATGAGCACGAGCAGTCCGTTCAGTTCGACCCGGCCGCTGATGAGGATCGGCCTGAGGATGTTGTCCACGGTGCCCACCACGAAGATCCCCACGACGGTGAGGATCACCGCGTTCAGATAGTCGCCGCTGAAGAGGAAGAAGAGGGCGGCCGGAGCCCAGATGATGGCGGCTCCCACGAAGGGGATGAAGGACGCCAGCATCATGACCATGCCCCAGAGAGCCGGCCCCGGAATCCCCACGATCCAGAAGGCGATTCCGCCCAGGGTCCCCTGCACGGCCGCCACCGCGAAGCTGCTGAGGACGCTGGCGAAGAGGACGTTCTCCGTGATCGAAAGCAGGCGCTCGCGGTAGTCGGGATCGAGAGGGGCGACGGCGCGCACGAAGCGCATCAGGGCGGGGCCGTCGCGGAACAGGTAGAACGAGGCGAGCAACGTGATCAGCACGTTGACGGTCACCCCTAGGATGTTCTGGGCCACCTTGCCCGCGCGCTCGGCGATGCCGAGGCCCCACTCGCGCAGATTCTGAGCGGCAAATTCGCGGAGATCCTCGAGTTTCACCTCGATGGGCAGATACTGAAGCGGCAGCCCTTCCAGCCAGCCGAACAGCGACCGCCAGCCCTGGCCGTGCTTCCACTCCTCCACCAGCCGCTGGGTGACGCCGAGGGCCTGGTTGGTGAGGAGCGAAAACGCGAAGATCGTGGGCACGATCAGGATGAACGCCAGGATGACGGTGGTGGTCAGCGCGGCGAGGTTCGGGCGGGCGATCCGCTTCTGGATCAGTGCGTGCAGGCGGCGAAAGAAGACCACGAGCACCACCGCCCAGGTCAGCGGTACCAGGAACGGTTTGAAGACCACGTAGACGAAATAGGTGAGGAACCCCAGGAGGAGGACCACGACGATTCGGTCGATGTCCGATCACCTCCCGGGATCGCGCCGCGTCGCTCACTATACGCCATCTCGTGCGACAATCCGCGCGCGCCGCATCCATCGTACTAGCCACTGGGAGGTGTCTATGCGGCGAACAGCATCTGTGCTGACGGCTCTGGTCATCGGTGGTCTGGCCCTGGGCGTCGGCCGGAGCGACGCGGGTCCAGACAAGATCGCGTTCCCGGCGGGCTTCCAGCAAAACCTCGTGCTCTACACGATCGCCGATCGCTACGATGTCAAGCAGTACCGGGAGTTGTTCGCCCCCAAGGAGGCGCTGGACGCCGCCCGCGCCGGGAAACCGCTGGCGGCCGGTACGGTGCTCGGCCTCGTTCAGTACAAGGCCCAGGTCGACGCCCAGGGCAATCTGTTGAAGAACGACAAGGGTCGCTTCCTCAAAGGCGATCTGATCGGGTATGCCGTGATGGAGAAGCGGGCGGGCTGGGGGGCCGAGTATCCACCGGAGCTGCGGAACGGGGAGTGGGAGTACGCGGCCTTCTCCGTCGATGGCAAGCACAATGAGAAGGCAAACTACAAGGGATGCTTCGAGTGCCATAAACCGCACGAAGCTCGGGACTTCGTGATCTCCTATCCGCAGATCGCGTCCGCCGGGCAGCCGATGCCGGTGGCGAGCGCACCGCCCGACGCCAAGCCAGACGTGACCATCACAGGGTTCGTCTTCGGTCCCAACAAGCTGACGGTGGCGCCGGGCAAGCCGGTGACGTGGCTCAACACGGACGACTCGCCCCACCAAATCACCCTAGCCGGCCCCGGTGGCGCTCGCTCGCCGCTGCTCATGAAGGGACAGACGCACACACAGGCCTTTCCCACCACGGGCGTCTACAACTACATCTGTGGCCTCCATCCCAACATGAAGGGCACAGTCGAGGTCCAGTAGAAGGCTGCGGACAGAGGCCCTGCTGCTTCGTCGGCGCCCTCGGCCGCACGCTCGACGCAGAGAGGCTACGCCTCGCGGACGGCGGTCGGGCGCCGCCTCGCATCCGGGCCTTTGTGAGCAGCCGGCGGCTTTTCGTCAGTTCCGGCCCCCGCCATCATCACGCCGATCACGAGCAGGAGTCCGGCCAGCAGCCCTGGCACGAGCCCCGGGCGACTCGCTCCCACGAGGCCGCTCAGGAAGGGGCCGATGAAGATCCCGCCGTCGACGCCCACGCGATAGAGAGCCGTCCGCACGGCCACGTGCTCAGGCGCAGTCCCCGCGCGCAGCACGCTCAGCGGAAGCATCCAGCCAGCCATGGCCAGACCCATGAGAGCGCTGCCCAGCGCGACGAGCGGCAGGTTGGCGAAGGCGATGAGTGCCGTAGCCCCGGCCATGGTGATGGCGACCGCGGCGAGGACCCGCGCGGCGCCGCGCCGGTCGGACAGCATACCGACGGGTATCAGGGCGATGATGTCGAAGATCTGGCTGATCTGCAGCAACAGCGCGATGCCCCCGCGGTTCAGCCCGAAGTGCCGGCTTCCCCGCAGCGGAATGAGGAACTGCTCGACCGTGGAGTAGGCACACGACATCACGGCTCCGGTCGCGAAGGCCAGCGGAACGACCCAGGAGTGCATCGGGGCGGGTGAGGATGTCGGCGCAACGGCGCCTCTCGGTGCCGAGCCGGGAGGGGCCTCACGGAGTGAAGCCAGCAACCACGGCAGCACGGCGATCGCGAGCAGGAGCGGGGAGCAGGCGAGCAGGAAGGCGTCGTTCCACGCGATGAAGCGGGGCAGCAACCCGACCACCGTCACGCCTCCGAGGAGCCCGAGCATTCCGGTGAACTCGATGCTGTTGAGAGCGGCGCCCAGCCGCCCTCCGTGATGAACTCGCAGCACGGCGGTGAGACTGGCCACCATGCCCAGTGCGTGGCCGATTCCCATCAGCGCACGGCCTACCAGCAGGACGGCGAACGAGCTCCCACCGGTCAGGCACAGGATGCCCACGACCAAGGTGACGGGAGCGAGGATCAGCGCGGCCCGGAGGTGAGATCTCAGAAGAAGGCCGACGGGAAGGTCGGCGGCCATCCGGGCAAAGCCAAACGTGCCGGCCAGGACGCCCAGCTCGAGGTCCGACAGCCGAAGCGTGCGGCCGATCTCGGGCAAGAGTGGCGCGAAGGCGCCGATGGAGAAGGTGCCGGCGCCGGACATGACGCACAAGAGCGCGATGGCGGACGGGCGTGCGGACAGGGGCCGAGGGCTCACGGCGTCGGGAGGCGATCGGCGAGACGCGAGGTCGGCCGCTACTTGCGGCCGGCCTGCGCCTTCTTGGGAGCGGTCTCTGGTCGGCCCGGAGCGCTGGCGGCCTTGGCCCTGGCGAGCGGCTTCTTCTCCGCGGTGCCGCGCTTGGCCAGACTTTGCCGGAGCGCCTCTTCGAGATCGATCACCTTCGAGCTCCGGGGCTCGGGGGCGGGGACGGTGGTGATTTCCTTGCCCGCCACCTTGCCCTCGATCATCTGCATCACGCGGTCGCGGTACTCGTCGCGATAGTTCTCGGGCTTGAAGTCGTCGCTGGCCAGGCCCTCGATGAGCTGAACGGCCAGGGCGATCTCGTTGTCCCTGATCTTGGCCGACTGGCCCTTGTCGATCTCACTGAAGCTCCGCACCTCGTCGGCGAAGTACATGGTGTGAAGCATCAGCCCACCCTGAGCCGCCCGGATGAGCACGAGATTCTCCTTGCCGCGCATGACGAAGCGGGCAACCGCGACCTGCTCACTGTGGGTCATGGCATCGCTGAGCAGGCGATAGGGCTTCTCGCCGCCCTTGTCGGGGCCGAGGTAATACGTCCGCTCGAAGTAGATGGGGTCAACCTTGTCCAGGGGCACGAACTCCGAGATGTCGATGGTCTTGGAAGCTTCTCCTTCGAGCGACTTCAGCTCCTCCTCGCTCACCCGAACGTACTGGTCTTTGGCGAATTCATAGGCCCGCACCAGTTCCGAGCGATCGACCACGGCGTTGCACTGCGGACAGAACTGCTGCTGGCGGATGCGCGACCCGCACCGACCGTGGAGGAGATTGAACGAGACGGACGCGGAGGTGGTGGCCGCATAGAGCTTGATGGGGATGGACACCAGGCCGAAGGAGATCGTCCCGGATCCGATGGAATGAGGCGGCATCTCGTTGTCCTCCGTCGTCGCGCGCTCCGCGCCAGGTGTCGACGTAGAACACTCACGATAGCACGCGGGTGGAGCTCCCCCCGGCCGTTTGCGCGGTCCTCACGGTCCCCACCACAACATGGAGGGGCCTCGTGTTGGAGCGACCCGACCTATCGTAGGCGAGTCGTGGCGGGAAATGTCAGGCCAAGGCCCCGTGCCGGCCCTCGCCCTCCGCGAACCGGGACGCCCCCCGACGCGACTCACCGGAGTCGATCACCTGGCGGCCGAGCCGATACTCGTTGCGCAACGCCTCGTCCCACCCGAGCGACCACTGCAGGTGCGCGGAGCGGCGATCCGCGCGCAGGCAGCCCTGGGGAAATCGCGCCAGCTCGTGGGCGAGCTGGACGGCCGCCTCGCGGGCGCGGCCGGGATCCACGAGGCGGTTCGCGAGCCCTATGCGCAGAGCTTCGTCGCCGGACACTCCGCGCCCGGTCAAGATGAGATCGAGCGCGTGGCTCTGACCGATCAGGCGGGGCAGCCGGATGGTACCGAGATCGACGAGGGGAACGCCCCAGCGCCGGCAGAACACGCCGAAGACGGCGTCGCGCGCGGCCACGCGCAGGTCGCACCAGAGGGCCAGTTCCAGCCCACCGGCCACCGCATGGCCCTCCACCGCCGCGATGACGGGCTTGTCGAGCAGCATGCGCGTGGGACCCATGGGCCCATCGCCCTCCTCGGCGAGACGCGAACCTTGACCGGCGGCAATCGCCTTGAGATCGGCGCCCGCGCAGAACGTGTTGCCGGCGCCGGCCAGCACGGCCACCGCCGAGGTCTCATCGGCGTCGAAGGCGCGGAAAGCGTCCGCCAGGGCCATGGCGGTAGCGGCATCGACCGCATTGCGGACCTCGGGTCGGTTGATGGTCACCACGAAAACGTCGTCATCGCGCTCGATCATCACGCTTGTCGCCATGGTGTTGTCATTCTCCACATGGG
>JBKPAK010000225.1:0-14550 GCA_046726415.1 Candidatus Methylomirabilota bacterium | reverse complement strand
CAGCCAGACCCAGAAGATCCGGTCCCGCTGAGCCAGACGTGGTCGGCCGGCCGATCGCTGAAGGACGAGCAGTTGATGGCGGAGCGCCATGTTCTCAAGGGCGATCGCCGCTGACCCAAAGAACACGGCGTGAAGGAAGGTAAACCCGTCACGAGAACCATCGCGGCCCCCCCGGCATCCGGCATGGCGTCTGGGTCGAGACCCTACCGGATGGGCGGTGGAGACGGTGAAGAAGTTCAAGTAGGACGAGCAGATGGGGTTATTGACCGGGACAGGGTGACATCGGTCGTCATGGGCTGATCGTACCGTGCCTCAACCCGGCCCGTGTACCGGGTGACGCTCCGCCGAGTATTCGGACCATACGGGGTCGAATCCCCCTGGGGCCACCATTCCAGGTGCACTGGTCGATCTATAGCGCAAGTGGTCCCTGAACGTCCGAATCGGCGCAGACTCCAGGCAGCTCGCGTGCTTCCTGACGCATGCGAGCTACTTGCCCATCGTGGCGACCTCCGGTCCGGCCGGTGAGGTATCAAGCTACTCGTTCTCCTCCTGGACGCAGAGGCGACGGTTCTCTCGCTCGAGGTCGCCGCTCATCGTGGCGCCCGCACTTTTGTCCGTAGTCGAAGGCTTCCACCATGTGACCGCTGGATGGGATTTTGCCGAGGGACAGCTTCGTGCCCATCACGGGCGAGGCCCCGCGTAGCCCGTAGTGTGAAGAACCCCTGCACGTCGGCGACGCTTGGCCGCTGGCCCTCGCCCCGGTCGCGGAAGAGGAACGCAGCGGCCCCGCTCCGCCTTGGATGGCGAGCGCGACACGGGCGACGAGCCGACGCTGCCAGCGGCGGTCGAGGGCTCGACCGGCGGCTGAGGCGAAGCTTCGCTAGGAACCTGTCGGATCGTCAGGGAAGGCGATGACGCCACCGGTTCCGGCCGAGAAGGCGGCGAGAGACTGCACCGGAGCGTCGAGCGACTCGGCGCTGAGCGGGACTCCAGATGCTCCTACAACCAGCGCGCACTTGAATTGGCCTCGATCGCGGGGCGCGCCCGCGATCGAGGAAAGCAACTCACGCAGTGTGACAGCTCCGTCGACTTCCACGATCCCGGGGCGATCAACCGGACCCGACACACCGCACAGTGTCGTCGGGCTCCCGCCCGGGCTGGCCCGTCCGCGATCGCCCTCGGCGATCAATGGAGGAAGCGCGGCCAGGGCCGCGATGCTCGAAAGGGGCTCTTCGTCCAGGAGGGGTCCGCGCGCCTCCTGGCGGATCTCCACGTGGAAGGAGAATTCCGACCCGAGGATGCGCTCACCGATCAGCCCGGCGGCCTGTGCCTTGGCGTTGGCCCGAGCCATTCGGTCACGCGTGAGCCGCGCCGCGCCGTTGATCCGGATGATGCCGAAGTTCGTTCGTGCCGCATGGCCTGCAATCACCAAGCCCTCGAGCACGCGGTGTGGGTCTCCTTCCATGAGGTGGCGATCCGTGAAGAGGCCGGGGATCCCGTCTGCTCCGCTCACCACGAAGCCGGTGGACACCGGCACCTCCTCGATGACGTCCTCAGCGGTCCGGTGGTCCAGAACCTGTGCGAGCGCGGAGTACCCATCGCGGAGGAGGGCGTCGTCGAGGCTGACGGGATTGACGTGACCGCATCGTTCCAAAATCACGCGACGCTGCCTCGCGAAGAACGGGTGACGCGACACTGGAGGAAGGCCTCGCCAGCCCTCGCTGTTCCAGGCCACGCCGGCAAAGTGCGTCAACGGCGGCGTGCCACCTGCGACCGCAGACAGGAAGTCGGGAACCGTGTCTGTCGTCAGGTGGATGAAGGTCAGCGCCGGCCACCCGGCGCGCTGGACCTCCACCACGATTCCCGCCGCGCACAGCCCGTGACAGGCTCCGTCGAGCACCTCGGCGTCGAGCCCGCGCATGGCGGCCAGGATCCGAAGCGCCTTGAGCGTCTCGCCGGCCCCGAGCGCCTCGCCGCACGAGCCGCCCTGAACCAGGAATCGCCATTCGGGCCGCGCGCGGGCACGAGCCTCCGCCTGGGCGCGGAGCCAGGCGAGACGCTCTCGTGCGGTGGCGCCGTCGGCCCGAACCGGGGGGAAGTTGGAGGCGTCGACGTCCGCCGGCCACGGCGGCCGTGTCCGGTACCACCTCGGCAGACGATCGATCGCGGCCGACGTCACGCGGCCGTGGCAGACGCCGTCGACCTCGACGACAGGAGCGAGCGAACACACCGAGAGGCAGCGCGCCTCCTCCACCGCGACCCGGCCATCAACTGTCGTCTGCCCGTGCGTGATGGCCAGGCGATTCTCGAGCGTGCGAAGGTGATCCGTGGCCCCCACCAAGCGGCAACAGAGACCGGTGCAGAGCCGGATCAGGTGGCTCCCTAGCTTGACGTCCATCGCTCAGGTGAGGAGCTGCACCTTTTCGGCGACGGTTCGGGTCGGCACGATGTGCCGCTTCAGCTGGAGCTCTTCGGGGCTGAAGCCGAAGCCCAGTCCGAGGAGTTGGGGAAGGTGCAGGATCGGCAAGCCGATCGGCTCCCCCTTCTGCGCCTCGGCCTTGGGCTGGCCGCCGTCGAGGTTGAGGTGACAGAGGGGACACGGCGTGACCATGCAATCGGCGCCCCGGCCCTTCGCCTCGCTGGTGTGCGCGGCGACCATCGCCATCGAGTTCGTCTCGTTCGCCGTGAGGATCGGGAACCCGCAGCATCGGCCCTTGCCGCCGAAATCCACGACCTCGGCACCGACCGCCTCGATGGTCCGCTCCAGGTATTGCTTGCGCTGGGGCTTGCCCTCGATGATCGCGTCGGGCCGGCGGATGTAGCAGCCGTAGAAGGGCGACACCTTCAGGCCTCGGAGCGGGCGCTTCACGGCCGTCTTCAGCCGGTCGAGCCCATAGTCCTCGTGGAGGATCCAGAGCAGGTGCTTGACGGCGACCGTGCCCCGGTACTCGAGGCCCTCATCGGCCAGGAACTCTCGATTGATCAGCTCACGATAGCGGGCGTCCTCCCGCAACCGGATGCTCGCCTGGCCCATCACTCCGGTGCAGGTGCTGCAGATCGTCATGACCGTCGACAGTCCTCGCTGCTCGGCCTTCGCGAAGGTCCGCGCGTTGATGGGGTCGCAGACCTCTCGGCTGAGCACGCCGGCGCCGTTGCAGCCCACGTCGGTCAGTTCCTCGAGCTCGAGACCCAGCTCGGCCGCCACCTTGACCGCCGCCGGGTACAGCTCGGGGCAGCCACCTCGCGACACGCACCCAGGATAGAAGGCGACCTTCATGGCGTTCTCCTCTCGACCTTCTCAAAGATTCGATTGATCCGCTCGGCGCCCCGCCGCTTGGGATGCCGATAGGGAATCGGCAGCTTCCCTCGCCGGAGCGCACGCCAGGCGACGGGAAGGAGATCGAAGATGCGTCGGACCCCCCAGGTTTCGAGGGCCAGCCGCCCTTCGTCGAGCCATCCGCTCTTCCTGACCGAGGCCGCGAAGCTATCGTAGTGGCGCGCCACTTGCGGATTCGTCGCACCCGACTTGATCCCGACGCCCACGGCCATCTCACGGAGATCGAGGATCCGCTGGGTCGGCTCGATTCCCCGCGGGCAGTGCTCGTCGGCCTCATAGCAGTGGACACAGTCCCACATCCCTCGCGGCTCGCCGACCACACGCAGGCGACGCGCCCGCGCACCATCGCGGGGATCGGCGACGAAGCGATACGCCTTGGTGAGCGCAGTGGGCCCGAGGAAGCTGTTGTCGAATGGGATCACGCTGCACCCTTCGTCACAGAGCCCGCAGTAATAGCACTTCATCGCGTTGCGCACAGGCCGAAGCTCTGCGTCAGCGACCACATACTCGCCCTCCAGCCGGGGGTCCGTCGGCTGAAGCCACGGCTCCACCGCCCGGATTTTCTGCCACAGCTGACGGTCCACGTCGTAGACGAGATCCTTCAGTACGCGCACGTGGCGTGTCGGCTCCACCGTGATCTCGCCGTCCTTCGTCTTCGCGGCGGCGACGCTGGTCATGCAGGCGAGCCGTCCACCCCGGTTGATCCTGAGCGTGCACTCGCCACAGAACCCGCGGTTGCAGGACGCGCGGAAGGCGAGGGTCCCGTCCAGCTCTTCCCTGATCTTGAAGAGCCCGTCGAGCACGGTCGCCTCCTCGGGTAGCTCGAGCGCGTACGGCTGGAAGGTCGGTTGGCCGCCCGCTTCAGGGTCGTAGCGATAGATCTTGAATGTCGCCTGCATCAGTACCGTCTCCCTTCCGGCTTCCATCGCGTGATCCCGACAGGCTTCGAGGTCATCGCGGGGCCATCAGGTCGGAAGGACGCCACGGTGTGCGCGAGCCATCGGGCGTCGTCTCGTTCCGGACGATCCTGGCGATAGTGGGCGCCCCGGCTCTCCTCTCTGAACCCGGCGGTGGCGACGATCACGCCGCCGACGGTCAGGAGAGACTCGAGTTCCAGGAAAGCGACGAGCTCGTAGTTATAGTGCCGTTGCTTGTTCGCGATCCCCACTTTGCGGAATCGCGTGGCCAGCTCCCCGATCTGGTTCGCCGCCTCCTGAAGGCCAGACGCGATCCGCAAGGGGCCGACGTGCCGCCGCATCAGGCGCCCCAGCTCGTTCCGGAGGGCTCCCGCCTTCTCGGATCCCGCCGGTCGATCCACCAGCGAGGCGATCCGGCGCCGTTCGTCCTCGAGCTGCGCGTCGATCCCTTTTGCGGGCTGCGGCGCTCGCTGGGCTGCCGCCCGACCGGCTCGCTCCCCGAAGACCAGGGCTTCGAGGAGCCAGTTGCCCGCGAGCCCGTTGGCGCCATGGACGCCGGTGGCCGCGCATCCCCCCGTCGCGTAGAGCCCCGCCATACCGGTGGCGCCGTCCGAGGTGACCTGGACGCCCCCCATCGTGCGGTGCGCCACGGGACGTACGGGAATCGTGTGCTTGGCCGGATCGACGCCGGCCTGCGTCTTGATGATGTGACCGGTCAATCCGAGACGCTTCAATTCGTCGCCGTCGAGATGGCGGAGGTCGAGCGCGACGAACTCCGCATGCCCGCTCACGATCTCCTCTTCCGCGGCGCGAGCCACGACGTCACGCGGCGCTTGCTCGCCGAGCGTCGGAGCAGACTTCAGCACGAAACGCTCGCCACGCGTGTTGATCAGGTATCCCCCGAGCCCGAGGAGCGCCTCGCTCAGGATCATCCCGCTTCCCTTGATCCCGAGCGGATGGAACTGGACCATCTCCATGTTCATCAGGGAAGCGCTCGCTCGGTACGCCAGCGCCACGCCATCTCCGGTGACTCCGTAGGCCGCTCCGGTCGGCTCGTACACGCGGGCACACCCGCCCGTCGCGAGCACCACGGCATTGGCCGTGAAGGCGTCGCTCCGGCCCGTGGCGAGCTCGAGCGCGACGACGCCGACGCACGCGCCGTCCTCGGCGAGGAGGCTCGTCACCGTCCACTCTTCGTAGGTCGGAATCGTCGCCTTGAGGAGCTGCTCGTGAAGGACCTGGAGGATGGCGTGGCCGGTCATGTCGTCGACGAAACATGCGCGCGGGCGGCTGGCTCCGCCGAGGCGCCTCGCGTCGAGACGGCCGTTCGCGTTCCGGTTGAACGGCACCCCCCAGTGGTCCAGCGCGATGACCACGCTGCGCGCCGCGCCGGTCAAGAGCTCGACGGCCGCCTGGTCGGCGAGGTAATCACCGCCTTTGACCGTGTCCGCCGCGTGAAGCTCGGCGCTGTCCCCGTCGCGCACGGCCGCATTGATCCCGCCCTGGCTTGTGCCGCCCTGGGTCCGCAGAGGATGGACCTTCGAGATCAGCGCGACGTCGGTGCCCCGTTCCTTCGCCGCCAGGGCCGCCCGCATCCCAGCGATTCCGCCGCCTACGATCAGGACCGAGTGCTTTGGCATCGCGACCCTCGTTCCATGCCGGGAGGTTCCGTCCAATCAGAACCCGTACCGCCGGGCCCGGCCCGTGTGTTCCAGAGGACCTGCCGCTCGGGATCGAGGACCGCATGATACCCCCAACGCCTTCGGCGTGCTGCGGACCTGCGACACCCAGGCAGGCGCTGGCGCCCCACCTTGGGGCAGCGCCTCCCCGGAACCATCCAGGGCCAGCGAAAAATCCCACGAGTTCGGAGCGCCGTCCCGGGCGCCCGCCTTGCGCAAGTCCTGCCGAGCCCGCTATCGCACGATATGACTCCACGAAGGGGAGCCAACCCTTTTCAACTACTTACGCGTCTCGGTCATCGGCTCGTCCCGTGGCCCGTGGTTGCGCGGCGGTTGCGTCCGGTCGCGTCCACTCGGTCCGCCGTAGCCTTGTTCGCCCCGGGAATCAGGATGCCCGAGTCGCCACGACGCACCTCCGAGGCTTCAGCGGGTGCTGAATCCGGGCATGACCTCCTGGGCGAAGCGCTCGATCTGCTCGCGGCGCTCGGGCCAGCGCGGCACCATGAACTGCAGCGCGATGTGCTCGACGCCGATCTTCCCGTAGGCCCGAAGGGCGACCGCGAGCTGCTCCGGGCTGCCCCTCAGATGATCTTCCTCCTGCGGCACTGGCACTGGCGTCAACTCGATCGGCAGACAGCACGCGAGCCGGATCGGCTCGGGATCGCGCCCGGCCTCCCGGGCCCAGCGCCGGACGTTGTCGAACCGGGCGGCCAGCTCGCGCGGGGCGATCCTCACGAAGTAGGGAAACCAGGCGTCGCCGTAGCGCGCGGCGCGCCGCTGAGCGCGCGACCCCTCGCCGCCGACCCAGATGGGGATGCGTGGCCTCTGCATCGGCTTCGGCGAGAATCCGACCTTGTGGAAGCGATAATACCGGCCCTCGAAGCTCGGCCTGTCCTCTCCCCAGAGCCGGCTCACGATTTCGAGCTGCTCGTCGGCCACCGCCCCCTGTCCCGGTCAAAAAGGTAATACGAGCTGGCAAAGCGTTCGCGTCGGCTCCGAGAACGTTCGCGCTGGAACTGACTCGAGTGCCAACACGGGCTGCGGCGCCGATGACGGTATCGGCATCACAGACCTGTCGAAGCAGATGATTGCGGGGTGGGTTGGCAGGCGGAGATCGCGGGCGGTCAGGCCGCGCGCTGGTAGCGGTGATGAAGCCCGCCGACCTCGGAGACGGTGACGATATGCCCGGATGAGACGGACTGTACTGTGCGCCGGCGCGGGCTATCGTTACCGAGACTCTGGTGGGGCCGCGTAACGTTGTAGTAGGCGAGGTACGTGCGCAGCACGCGTCGGAGGTGGCGTTCGTTGAGCACGATAACGAGATCGAGGCATTCGTGGCGAATCGAGCCGATGACGCGCTCGGCGAAGGGATTCTGCCAGGGAGCGCGAAGTGCGGTGACGACCTGGCGAATGCCCATGCGCTCGACCCGGCGCTGGAAGTCAGCGCCGTACATGGCGTCGCGATCGCGGAGCAGGTAGGCGGGGCCAGTCTCGTCCGGGAAGGCGTGGACGATCTGTTGAGCCGCCCCGGCGGCGGTGGGCTGGTCGGTGACGCCGATGTGGAGGAGTTCTCGGCGGTGGTGGCGGAGTATCACACAGCCGAAGAACAGGCGAAAGGTCAGGGTCGGTACGACGAAGAAGTCGATGGCCGCGATGTCGTGGCGGTGAGCAGCCAGGAAGGCCCGCCAGGGAGGCGACGGGTGACGGGAGGCACGGCGCATGTACTTGGCGACGGTGAGGGCGGCGACTTCATAGCCGAGGAAGCGGAGTTCGGCCTGAATCCGGCGCTTGGCCCCAGGTGGGGTTTTCTCGGGCCCATGCGTCGAATCAAGCTGCGGATCTCGAGGTCGATCGGCGGACGGCCCGGTGAGCGGAGTCGGGACTTCCAACGCCAGTAGAGTCGAAAGCCCTGGCGGTGCCAGCGACAACAGTGGCGGGCTGGACAATGAGAAGGCTGGACCGCCAGTTCGCCCCGAGCCGTGAGAGGCAAATCCAGAGGATGCGGTCCTGGCGGCGGAGCCGAGGGCGCGGGATCGACCGCTGCAGGACGATCAATTGATGGCGCAGAGCAACGTTCTCGAGCGTAACGGCGGTGGAGCGGCCGAGAAGGGCGCGGAGGAAGGTCCAGACGCCCAGGACGAGGATCATTGCAGCTCCCAACGGTGAGGGATGAAGAGCTGGCCGAGATTCTACATCAGGCTTTTGAACGTTGAGTTTTTGACCGGGACACCTTCGGCGACCCTCCCGAGTCCCCAGTGCATCCCAGCCCGAGGCGGGTTGAGCGGACATTTCAGTTGTCAATCCGAGCGGACACATCATGTGTCTTTAACACTGAGCCGGGAGACCACTTGACAGGCGGCCGATGATTTGATAGCCGGCAGTAACGGACGTCGAGCCGTCCGACGGCCAAGGTTCGAGGGAGGCATGCGGCCAGCCGCCCGCAAACGTAAGACGCGTCAGCTGGAAGAGGTGTTCAAAGCTCTCCCGGGCGACGATACCCATCCGTTCGCCCATGAGATCTACCGGCGCGTGCACAAAAAGCTGCCTCGAATCAGCCTCGCCACGGTGTATCGCAACCTTCACAGTCTCGTCGAGGAGGGCAAGATCCGCACCCTCCTCCTGGGTGAACAGGTAGCGCGATACGACCCCGAGACCAGTGAGCATGATCATTTCGTCTGCGGGAGATGCGGTCGAGTGAGCGACCTGTTCTTGCGGCGGGCTCGACGGATGGACCTGACTCCGCTCGCGAAAGACGGCTACGTGGTGACGACGGTCAGCGTGACGGTCCATGGGGTGTGTCAGGTCTGTGCCGCGCGACGTCCAGCCTCCAGGCCTCCGCGCCCGGCGGCACGAAAGCTCTAACGAGAACCCAGTGCACGGCGGAGGTAGTGACTCGAGAGTGACTCACAACTAAAGGAGTCGGCGTATGGCATACCAAGAAGACATCGCGTTGATGGCTCACCTGATGCGCCGTGGGGGCTTCGGCGCAGGCCGCGACGAACTGGAAGCGCGCGTGGCCAAGGGGTACGAGGCGACGGTCGAGGAGTTGCTTCACCCCGAGACACAGCCGGCGGTCGATGTCTACACCCTGCTCCGCTACCAGCCGGCGTCATTGCTGCCTGGCGGGCAGCCTCCGATGGGGAACGTGAATATCATGTATCACCTGGTGAACACGAAGCGCCCGCTGGAAGAGAAAATGGCCCTCTTCTGGCACCACGTGTTCGCCACCGGCAACTCGAAGGTGGATAACTACGATCAGCTGCTGGAGCAGATCGGCCTGTTCCGTCAGCATGGCATGGGCAACTACCGCGACCTACTCGTCACGATCGCCAGAAACCCCACGATGATTTTCTGGCTCGACAACAACGAGAACCACGGGACCGCCGTCAACGAGAACTGGGGTCGCGAGTTGCTCGAGCTGTTCAGCTTGGGCGTCGGCGCCTACACGGAAAAGGATGTACGTGAAGCATCCCGGGCCTTCACGGGCTGGACCTTCGAGACCAAGATCCCGCGCCTGCCCTATGGGCGGTTCCCGTGGAAGTTCGAGTACCGCCCCGAAGATCATGACGACGGCGAAAAAGAGTTTCTCGGCCATCGCGGCCGTTTCAACGGCGAAGACATCATCGACATCGTGGTGGAGCAGCCGGCCTGCGCGCGCTTCGTGTGTCGGCACCTCTACAACTTCTTCGTTGCCGACGAGCCCCAGGTGCCCGCCTGGTCGATCGAGCCGCCGAAAGACCAGAAGGCGATCGACTCGCTGACGGCAGCGTTCCGTCAGTCTCGCTTCGACATCCGGTCCGTCCTTCGGGTGCTGTTCAACTCGAGCTTCTTCAAGGAGGCCCGCTTCAAACACCTGAAATCCCCCGCTGAGGTGGTGGTGGGCAGTTTGCGTCTGGTGGGTGGGCAGGAGCTGCCGCGACCCGGGTACGGCGACCTGTCGATGCAGCCCGCCTATATGGGTCAGGACCTCCTGAATCCGCCGAGCGTGGAGGGATGGCATACGGGTCCGGAGTGGATCAACAGTGGCTCCCTGATGGCCCGCATCAACTTCGTTGCCGGACTGGTAGGTGATCCGTCGCTGCCAGGCGTGCGCGCCATCATCGATCGCCTGAAGGCCAAGGGCACGCTCAGCCCAGAGCAACTGGTCGACGGGTGTCTAGACCTGCTGGGCCCCGTTGAGGTGGCCTTCGAAACGCGGCAGGAGCTCGTCGCGCAGGCCAAGGAGTGGGGCCAGACAGCCTGGGCGAGTGAGACGAGCGCCAAGACGGCCGACAAGCGTGTTGGCGAGATGCTGCAACTGATCGTCGCGACGCGAGAGTATCAGTTTGCCTAACGTCATGAGCCTCATCGGGTGAGGAGGAATACGCATGGCCGCAACGCAAAAGAACCCTGTGCTGGTCACGCTGCAGCTCTCGGGCGGGAACGACTATCTGAACACGGTGATTCCGTTCAATGACCCGCTGTACCGCGACAATCGGCCAGCGGTGAGGATCCCCGACGACAAGATCCTGCACTTCGACAAGACCTATGGCTTCCATCCGTCGATGGCCCCGCTGAAGAAGGTCTGGGATGAAGGCAAGCTCGCCATCGTCCACGGCGTCGGCTATGCCAACTCGCCGCGCTCCCACTTCCGATCGATGGACATCTGGCATACCTGCGAGCCCGAGAAGGTGGGGACGCAGGGCTGGTTGGGTCAGGTGGCGCGCGAATACGACCCCAGGAAAGAGAACGTGGTCACGGTCGTGAGCTTCGGACCAAGCCTCTTTCGGGCTCTGGTGGCGCCGGGAGTTCCGGTAGCGTGCGTGGCCGGTCCCCTGGAGAAGTATGGATTCCTGCCGAACATCCAGGAACGGGCGCAGCGTCTGCAAGTGCTCGATCGCTTCGCGAAGATGTACGCCCCCGTCGCGGGGAGCGGTGTGATGGAATACCTCGGCACCACCGGCCTGGATTCCCTGAAGGGCGCGGACATCCTGAAGGTGGCGCCCCAGAAGTACGCGTCCACCGTCAAATATCCCGATACCCCGATCGCCCGCAAGCTCCGCGGGATCGCCCAGGTGCACTTCGCCGATCTGGGTAGCCGGATTTTCTACTGTGATCATGGCAGCTTCGACACCCACGCCGGTCAGAACCCGGGCCACGGCAACCTGTGGAGCGACGTGTGCGGGGGGCTCGAGGCCTTCATGGCGGACCTTCGCGAGCACGATCACGCCGATAACGTCCTTATCCTGCTGTTCTCGGAGTTCGGCCGCCGCGTGCACGACAACGGCTCGGGGACGGACCACGGTGCAGCGGGGCCAGTCTTCCTGCTCGGCGAGAACGTCAAAGGTGGTCACTACGGCGAATATCCCTCCCTCAAGGCTGAGAAGCTGGTTCAGGGCGACCTGAACCCGAGCACGGACTTCCGCAGCATCTACTCGACAATCCTGGAGAAATGGCTGAAGTTGGATCCCAAACCGATCACCGGTGGCCGCTTTGACCAACCGGCCTTCCTGAACTAGTGGGAGGGTTTGCCGTTTCGGCCCTCTTCCCGTGGTCTCCGCCACGGAAAGGAGGGCGTGAGATGGGAGGGGAGCAATGCCGCTGACAACGGTAGCGCGCGGAAGGGTCTACGAGTGGAGCCACGCCGTCGGGCGCGGCGCGGCGTCGGGCACGGGATTCAACTATCCCCAGACGATGTGCCTCGCGAACGGTGGCGTCGCCTACGTCGCCAACCGGGGCAACGAGAACAACTTCGGGATGCGTGTCAACGAAGTAAAGATCGGCGGTCCCGGCGAAGAGGAACTGCTCGCTGAGTTCTTCCCGTGGGGCGAAGGGGACGGCCGTTCGACCTGGCCGTTCGGCGTCGCGACCGACGGCCGGGACCATGTGTACGTCTCGGATGACTGGAACAACACCATCTCGGTGTTCGACAGCGCCGGCAAGTTTCTCCGGAAATGGGGGAAGACGGGCAGTGGCGATGGCGAGCTCCTGCGCCCGGCTGGTCTGGTGTGCGAGAAAAACGGTAACGTCATCGTCGTCGACAGCGGGAACAATCGCCTGCAGGTCTTCAGCGGCGACGGGAAATTCGTGGCGAAGTGCGGCAGAGGCGGGAGCGGAGACGGAGAGTTCAACCAGCCCTGGGGGATTACCCTCGATCAGGCGGGCAATATCTACGTCGCGGACTGGAAGAACCACCGTGTCCAGAAGCTCTCCCCCCAGGGCAAAGTCTTGATGAAGATCGGCCAGTACGGGACGATTCCCGCGCCGGCGGGGGCCTACGCCGTCAGCTACATGGGACCGTACATGTCGGCCTCGGGCACGCCGGGCTATCCCAAGGCGGGCCTGCTCAATCATCCCACCGACGTCGCGGTGGATACCGACGGTGACATCTACGTCGCTGATTGGGGCAACCATCGAGTCTGCATCTTCGACGCTGAGGGCGGCCCTGTCGCCAATCTCATCGGCGATGCCCAGGTCATGTCCAAGTGGGGCCAGATGAGCATCGACGCCAACCCCGACATGATGAAGGCTCGACGTCGGGTACGAAGCCTGGAGCCCGAATATCGCTTCTGCTTCCCGACGGCGGTGGACTTCGATCCTGAAACTGACCGCATCGTCGTAGCCGACAGCCAGCGGAATCGTTTGCAGGTTTACCGCAAGGTTCGCGACTACGTCGACTTCCAGGCGAATCTGTAGAACCTCTCTGTTCGTCCTGCCCCCCCCTCGGCTCGCCGCTGGGGGGGAGGCAGCGACGACTCCGTTCATCGCGCTCAGTGTTCCTCGGCCGGCCGACCGCGCTTTGACGTGACGCCGGTCGGTGCGAGCGGACGCATCCGGCCGGCTCGCCACTCGACGAGGAGGATTTCGTGTCCCACCTGGCGTGAAGAGCCTGGGTCGAGTCGGAATCGACCGTAGAGCGTCGTCGTGTCGAGCCGACGAACAGCTGCCAACAGTTCCCGGTCCTCGAGACTGTCCGCGCGCCGGATGCACTCGCCGATGATAATGCCCAGCGCGTACGCCTGGGCGGCGACATAGCTAGGGTCGCGCTGGAACACCCGCCGGAATGCGGAGCAAAACCAGGCCGAGGTCGGCCCAATCGAAGGTCGCTCGTAGACCTGGGACTCCCATTGGCTCGGTCCCATCACGCCCTCAGCAAGCATGCCGAGCTCTTGGTGGAAGGCGTCCGTTCCGGCCGCGACACATGCGACGGCCTCGACCGCTTCGAGCAGCCCGCGCTCCCGGGTGATGGCGACGTCGTCCTCGAATCGCCCTGCGACCACGAGGAGGTTGGGACTGTCGGCGAGCGAGGCGCCCAGGAGCGTCTTCGTGTCCCGAAGCGGCGTGTCGAACGCGATCGCCCGCACGACATCGAACCCGGCAGCTCGGGCTCCAGCTTCTACGCCGCGCCCGACGCTCGTCGCGAAGGTGCCGCGCTTGGCGTAGAGGACCGTGGCCCGGCGCGCACCCGTGCGGTGCCGGACGAGTCTCGGCAGGTCTCGAAGATAGTGGCTGGCCGGGCTCAGCACGCTGACGACATCCGCGGAGCCGGCCTTGGTGATCGCGTCGGACGCGCCGCCGTGATTCCAGAGGATCTTCCCGTGCGCAGCGGCGAGAGGCGCGACGGCCAGGGTCGATCCACTCCCATACGGTCCGAGGAGCAGATCGACGCGCTCCTCGGTCAGCAACCGCGCCACGTTCTCCCGCGCGCGCGTCGAGCTGCTTTCGTCATCGAGGGTGATGAGGCGGAGTGGGCGGATCGATCGATCCCGACCGAGTGTCAGGCCTCCGGCGCACGCGACGTGATCTACCCAGAGGCGGAGCCCGTCGTACGCGTCTCGCCCCTGGCGGTGCAGTGGTCCACTCAGCGACACCGAGACTCCGGCGACCACGGGCTTGCGTGAGGTCCGTGCGCGCACTCCAGCACCTCTTTCCGCCCCACAATGGAGCCGGTTTCGTCCGGATTTCAACTCGGGCCCTGTCCTTCGCCAGAATGCCATCCGGGCGACATCGCGACTGTCCGGGATGCCGAACGGGCGCCGCCAACCGATCAAGCTAGGCCTTACTGCACGCCTACGCGAGACCGTGGGAAAGGCGGCGACGTATCGCCAAGCTGGGCAGAGCTGCCATCAGGTTGGCTCACCAGGAGAGAGTAGGGGTGGGAAGGACGGGTTGGTAGTAAGGGTTGTGCTGGGCCGGCCGAGGCAGCGCCTACTTCGATACCGTCCGGCACGATCTGCTGGTGGGGAAGGTGGCGCGCCGCGTTCAGGATGCCGAGATTCTGCACTTGCTCACGCTGATGCTGAAGGCATCCGGGAAGCGCGGGGTTCCTCAGGGCGGGGTGATTTCTCCCCTCCTCAGCAACATCTATCTCACCGAGGTGGATGCCATGCTGGAGCGGTCGAAGGCGGTCACCCGCGAGGGCATGACCACGCACGTAGAGTCCGCGCGGTATGCCGACGACCGTGCGAGGCCGAAGCGTCTGGTCTAGCGGGATGAGAGGAGCCCGCCTCGGGAAGGCCCCGATGCGCCCGAGTAGTCTGGGTCCAGGCGGGGCCGGGCAACCAGCCCCGTCGCAGCAGGACCGACACAACGTCCTCGAAGGCTCCACCGCGCGGTGGGGTCGTACGCAGCCCAGGGA
>JBKPAK010000224.1:0-20736 GCA_046726415.1 Candidatus Methylomirabilota bacterium | reverse complement strand
CAGGCCGATGTCGACGAAGGCCGCCTGCATCCCTGGCAGCACATTGGTGACCACGCCTTTGTAGACGCTGCCGACGATCGACCGCTGGTCGTGCCGCTCGATGAAGAGCTCGGTGAGGAGGTTACCCTCCTGCACCGCGATCCGGGTTTCCGTGAGTTCCGCGTTGACGACGATCCGTTTGCCCACGGCAGCACCTCGCCGACACGGGGCCGCCCATCCGCCTCGGACGATCCACGCGCCTCATTGGAACTGCCGCATCCGCACGGAGAGCAGGAGCCCGAGCGTCACGAGCGTGATGAGCATCGACGAGCCTCCGTAGCTCATGAGCGGCAACGGGACGCCCACCACCGGGAGCAGCCCGGTCACCATCCCCACGTTGATCAGGATCTGCGTGGCGAGGAGTGCCGTCGCCCCCAGAGCCACCAGGCGCCCCACGGGCTCTCGGGCCGAGGCCGCGATATCGAAGCCCCGCGCGAGGAGGACGGCATAGCAGGCGAGCAGCAGGAGACAGCCGAAAAACCCCCACATCTCGGCGAATACGGCGAAGATAAAATCTGTGTGGCGCTCCGGGAGAAAGGACAGACGGCTCTGCGTGGCGCCGGCCACTCCTTTGCCGAGGAGCTGTCCCGATCCGATCGCGATCTTCGCCTGGATCACGTTGTAAGCGCTCCCCAGGGGATCGCGCACGGGATCCAGGTATACCATGATGCGTTCTCGCTGATAGTCCTTGATGACGAACCACGCCGCCGGCAGCACCGCGAGTCCACCCGCCAGGACGCCGCCGACAAGTCGGAAGGGCAGTCCGGCCCCCACGAGCAGGGCCAGGATGACGGGCAGGAGGACCAGGGCCGTGCCGAGGTCGGGTTGTTTCACGATCAACGCGAACGGAACGGCGAGCGCCCCCACGGTCAATCCCACGGCCAGGGGACCACTCGCGCGAGCCACTCGCGAGGTGAGAATCCATACTGCGGTGAGCACGAAGGCAACCTTGAACATTTCCGAGGGCTGGGCGGTGAGCGGTCCGACGGCGACCCACCGACGAGCTCCGGACACGCTTCGCCCGACCACGAGGACCGTCACCAGAGCGGCGATGCCCACGGCATAGAAAGCCGGAGCCATCCCGACCAGCCGCCGGTAGTCGAGGCTGACCACCACCAGCAAGGCCAAGAGGCCGATGCCGAACCACGCGAGCTGACGCCACATCACGCCGCCGCCGGCGCGGTCGATATGCAGGCTGCGCTGGGTGAGAGCACCGAGACCAACGAGGACGACCGTGGTCGCCAGGAGCGTCCAGTCGACGTTCTGGAGGAGTCGGCGATCGACCCGGATCATGTCTAGCTCGCCCAGTCCACCGCCGCGACCTTCTCGAGGAAAATGGCGTTGAGGATCCTTCGCGCGATGGGCGCGGCCACCTGGCCGCCCTTGCCTCCGCGCTCGACGAGCACCACCACCACGACCTGTGGATCGCGCGCCGGGGCGAAGCTCGCGAACCACGCGTGGTCCTCTCCCTTGTCCGCGCGCGAGTGCGCGATCGTCTGCGCGGTGCCCGTTTTGCCCGCGACGTCGAGGCCGGGGATCCGCGCGGCGGCGCCGGTGCCCCACTGGTTCACGACGGACCACAGACTCTGGCGGAGGAATGCCCACACCATCGGAGACAGCTCCACATGGCCGGCCACCCCGCCCCCGTCACTCCAGACCACTTCCGACCCTCGCATCACGCGCTGGACGACACGCGGCCGCCAGAGGACGCCGCCGTTGGCGACGGCAGCCATGGTGCGGGCGATCTGGATGGGCGTGACGAGGAGCGCTCCCTGCCCGATCGACATGTTCACCGTTTCGCCGGCATGCCATCCAGCGCTTCGGCGGCCACGCGGGTTCCGGGGCTGGGGGATGAGACCGGGTTTCTCGCCGCTGAACGCCGTTCCCGTGGGGCTTCCTAGTCCGAACGCCCTCGCGTAGCGAGCCATCGTGGCCGCGCCGATCTTGAGTCCGTATTGGTAGAAGTAGACGTTGCACGACTGGTTCATCGCCCGCAGCAGGTCGACCGAGCCGTGGCCGCCTTCCTTCCAGTCCTTGAACGTCACCCCACCGATGTGGAACTGCCCGCTGCAGTGCGCCCGGTCCATGGGCGTCAGGGTCCCTTCCTGCAGTCCCGCCGCGGTGACGATGATCTTGAAGAGGGAGCCCGGAGCGTACTGACTCTGAATGGCCCGGTTCAGCAGCGGATGCGCGGGGTCCTTCACCACGGCCAGCCACGCCGCGCGATCGATGGTCCCGGTGAAGCGATCGATGTCGAACGCGGGGGTCGACACCATGGCCAGGACGTCGCCGTTGCGGGGATCCATGACGACCACGGCGCCCGCGTGTCCGTCCATGGCCCGCTCGGCCGCCTCCTGAAGGCGGCGATCGACGGTCGTGATGACCTCGGCCCCCGGCGTGGGCTCGGTGCGCTGGATGATGCCCAGTTGCCGGCCGAGCGCGTCGACCTCGAAGCTCTCACCACCATCGCGTCCCCGCAAGTGGTCGTCGAGCAAACGCTCCAGGCCCGTCTGCCCCACCATGTCACCCCGGCGATACCGCCCTTGGCGGAGCTGCTCGTCGTTTACCTCGCGCACGTAGCCGAGCAAGTGGGCGGCGAACCGGTTCGTGGGATAGACGCGCTGAGGCTCCACCTCGACGATCACCCCCGGCAACTCGAGCTTCCACTCCTCGATCTTGGCCACGTCTTCGAGGGTCAGCCCCCGGCGCACCCGCACCGGCGCGATGGAGTCGCCAGGAACGCGGGCGACGGCGTCGACCAACTCCAGGTACGGAATCCCGAGCAGCGCTGCCACACGCCCGAGCACGGCCGCGCGCCGATCCTCCTCTTCGTCCAGCTCGCGGGGAATCAGTGAGAGCGTGAAGGCGGGGCGATTGTCGACGAGGGGGATGTGATGACGGTCGTAGAGGATGCCGCGCGGAGCGGCCACCGGCCGCACGCGGATCCGGTTCTTGTCGGATGCTTCCCGGAAGTGGTCCCCGGAAATGACTTGGAGATACCAGAGCTGGCCGAGGACGACGACGAAGGCCAGGCCCACCAGCGCGGCCATGACCAGGACGCGTCGCTGTTCCGAAGCGAGGTGGTTCATCGTCATGGGGCGCGGCCCAGGCGCACGTACTCGGCGGCCGCCAAGGTGAACACCACGACGGCGCCCAGAAAGCCGTTGTAGAGGGCCTGGGGGAAGACTTGATACACCATGAGCTCACCGAAGGGCGCGGGGAACCGGAGCAGCTTGAGGAGGCCGAACCGCACGAGACCTTCGCAGACCGTGAGGAGGACCAGCCCCGGCACCTGGACGAGCGGCGACGTCACGCTGAGGCGGGCCGACCATGCCCCGATGGCGAAGCCCGTCAGCGCCTTGGTGAGCGCCTGGACGCCGATGAGCCCACCGGTCGTCACGTCCTGCAACAAACCCGCGATCAGTCCCCCCACGCAGCCGAACTCGGGACCCATCCGCAGCGCCAACATCACCACCACGATGAGCGGGATATCAGGAGCCACGTCCCCCACCCGGAGCAGCGAGGCCAGCGACCCGTGAGCCACCCCTCCACCGAACACCGCCAGGAGCAGGAGCGCCCGCACGCTACTTCTCGTTCTCATCCGACCGGAACAACGCCGTGAGATCTGGGTTCCGGCCTCCTCTCATCACCAGGAGCACTTCCTCCAGCCGGGAGAGGTCGACCGCGGGGGTGAGCGGGGCAAAGTGAAACAACGCCGATCCCCGATCATCGATGGCCCGGATTCGTCCGATTGGAATCCCGCTGGGAAAGAGGCCGCCGATGCCCGACGTGACGACGAGGTCGCGCACGCGAAGACCAGCGCCGTCTCGCGCCATGAACTTGAACCGCATGGTGCCGCGAGCCTCTCCCTCCACGATGCCGGACGTGCGCGTCCTCACCACATGGGCCCCGACGGTCGAGCCCGGATCGGTCAGCACCTGGACAATCGCCGTGGCGATACGCACCTCCGCCACGCGGCCCACCAGGCCGTCGGCGGTGATGACGGCGGTCAACCGCTCGACCCCGTCGCGACGCCCATGATTGATGGTGAGCGAGCGCACCCATCCGCCCCACTCTCGGGCGATGATCTCGGCCGCTCGGGTGCGGAGGGGCAGGCGTTCCTGGAGGGCAAGCAGGCCGCGCAATCGCCGATTCTCCTCGGCGGTCTCGTCGACCTGGAGCGTGGAGACGCGCAGCTGGCGAATCTCGTCGCGCAAGTGGACGTTCTCGGCGCGGACGTCCTTCCACTCGCGATAGGTCGACCACAGGCCGAAGGCGAACTGACCCGCCCGGGTGAGGGCGGCTTGGAAGGGCGCGGTCACGGAGCCCAGGACGTCGCCGGCGGCCGAGGACTGCTGGCGCACCTGCAGAGTGAGCAGGAGCAGACAGAGGACGACTGTCCCTCCCAGGAGCACCAGTCCTCGTGTCTTCACGTGTGGAGTTCCGGCGAAGGCTCAGGCGGGAATGGCGACCTTCTTCAAGAGATCCAGCTCATCGAGCACCTTGCCCGTGCCCAGAGCCACGCACGACAGGGGATCCTCGGCCGCGGTGACGGGGAGGCTCGTCTCTTGCCGCAGTAAGTGGTCGAGGCCGCGGAGCAGGCCGCCACCCCCAGTGATCACGATCCCCTTGTCGACGATATCCGCGGCCAACTCGGGCGGTGTGCGCTCCAGGCACGTGCGCACCGTCTCCACGATGGTCATGACGGGCTCGCGCAAAGCCTCGCGGATCTCCTCGTCGCTGACCACGATGGTCTTGGGAATCCCGTCGATCAAGTCCCGGCCCTTGACGTCCATCGTCCGCCGCTCAACGCCGACCGGATAGGCGCCGCCGAGGTTGATCTTGATCTCCTCAGCCCGCCGCTCGCCCACCAGCAGGTTGTAGTGCTTCTTGATGTACTGCACGATGGCTTCATCCATCTCGTCGCCGGCGATGCGGACCGACTTGCTGTAGACGATTCCCGAGAGCGAGATCACCGCCACTTCGGTGGTGCCGCCTCCGATGTCGACGATCATGTTGCCGCCCGGCTCTTCGACGGGCAGTCCGGCGCCAATGGCGGCGGCCATGGGCTCTTCGATGAGGTACACCTCCCGCGCGCCCGCCTGCATCGCGGAATCGCGCACGGCGCGCTTCTCGACCTGGGTGATCCCGGACGGCACACCGATCACGATGCGCGGTCGGACCAGGGTGCGGCGGCGATGCACCCTGTTGATGAAGTAGTGGAGCATCTTCTCCGTCACGTCGAAGTCCGCGATGACGCCGTCTTTGAGTGGGCGGATGGCCACGATGCTGCCGGGCGTGCGCCCGAGCATCGCCTTGGCTTCGCGGCCCACCGCAAGCACGGAATGGTCCGGCTGGTGGATGGCCACAATGGAGGGCTCGTTGAGCACGATCCCCTCGCCGCGAACGTAGACGAGCGTGTTGGCGGTGCCCAGGTCCACCGCCAGATCGTTCGAGAACATGCCGGCTAGCAGGTTGTAGAACATCGCGGCTCCATCGTTCACCGGTCCGATTCGACAGGCAAGAGCTATCGTAGCAAAGTAGCCGGCCCCAATAAAGGGGAAAGATCAATGTTCACAAGGATTTAGCTGGTTGGGATCACTTCCCGCCGACTCTGCGAAACGATAGGCTTTTCGAGCGGTTGTCCAGCAGAAGGCGCGACTCGATGCGAGGGCAGCAGTAGCCATGGCGCGGTTCCGGGTATAGCATCGCGCGGCGCCATGACAGCGGACGAGTTCGAGCTGTTTTTCGACAAGGGCGTGACCGATGGCTTGCCGGTGGTGCCGCCCACGCGCGAGCGCGTGGCCCGCATGCGAGCGGGCGCCGCGCGGCCGGGGGATGAGCTGCTGGGCGAAATGCCGCCGAACTACGGGCGCGTGACCGTCGAAAAAGTGGCGATCAACGCGGTGATGGCCGGCTGCCGTCCAGAGTACCTGCCCGTGCTCATCGCCGCGGTGCAGTGTGTGTGCGATCCCGACTTCAACCTCCACGGCGTGTCGACCTCCACCCATTTCGCGGCGCCGCTCATCCTCGTCAACGGCCCCATCCGCACGCGCATCGGCCTCAATGCGAGCTTTGGTGTGTTCGGACCTGGCTACCGCGCGAACGCCACCATCGGACGCGCCCTGCGCCTGCTCATGATCAACGTTGGGGGTGTTCGGCCCGGGGAAATCTCAATGTCCACCTTCGGTCATCCCGGTCGCTACACCTATTGCATCGCCGAGAACGAGGAGGCCAGTCCCTGGCCGCCCTATCACGCCAGCCGAGGATTTTCTGCCGAGTCGAGTGCGGTGACCCTGTTCGCCGGCGAAGGACCGCACGGCATCTCTGATCACGCCAGCCGGACGCCCCAAGCGCTCGCCGGTTCGCTCGGCTGGTCCATGGCGGGGCTATGGAACAGCAAGCATTTCCCGCTGTACTGCCACACCATGTTGGTGGTCGGCCCCGAACACGCGCAGACGTTCGCCCAAAGCGGGTGGACGAGAGATGACGTGGCCCGCTATCTTCATCAGACCATACGGGTCCCATACGCCGGGCTCCTGCCCGATGAGAGCCATGGGGAGGGGACCAACCTGCGCTACGCAAAGTTGCCTCCGGAGCCTGCGGCCATGATTCCTAAGTTCCCGTCGCTAGACGAAATTCACGTCGTGGTAGCGGGTGGTACGGCGGGGCGGTTTTCGGTGGCCATCCCGGGCTGGCTGGGCACCAAGAACGGATCCAGGCCCATCACCCGCCGCGTAGAATTCGTTTGACTTCTCTCCGCGCATGTGGCACCCTCTGCGCCGGTCCTGGTCTCACAAAGGGAGTTCGAGAATCATAGCGAGAGTCGACGAACACGCCGCGCGGGGTCCCGTTCGCGCGGCGTTTTTGTTTGCCCTCCAACGCCGGAGGGCAGCCCCGCTGAACAGCGGGAACACATCGGGGCTGAAGACCCCCGTAAAGAGAGGTCGCAGGAATGCCACAGGGACAAGTGAAGTGGTTCAACGACGCAAAGGGGTACGGCTTCATCACGCAGGAGGGCGGTGAGGACGTGTTCGTCCATTACAGCGCCATCCAGGCCAACGGCTTCAAGAGCCTCTCCGAGGGTGATCGAGTCGAGTTCGAAGTCACACGCGGCCCGAAGGGTCTTCAGGCCAGCAACGTCAGGAAGGTCTAGCTCTCCCTCATCTCGTCCCGGGCTCGCTGCACGAGCCCGGGACGCGTTCGCACAACCCACTCCGGGTTCCTCCGCCGGGCTGTGATTCGGCCGTCGGGCGACGCGTCCCGCACGCCGGTCGGTGGCTGGCGCGGGAAGTCCTGCACGCCGGTCGGTGGCTGGCGCGCAGAAAGAAAAAGCCCCGACGATCGCTGCGACGCGCTCCCGATTTCGGTACTGCTGCGCGCCGCCCCGCTGGTGTCGGCGGGATCGTCGGGGCCGGTGGTGCCTGGGGGTCCCAGGCGTTCCACCTGGAGTTAGCGTGGAGTCTGCCTAGGAGGCAACCACCTCACAGATCACCGTAGGGTTACACATCGGCTGGATCACCTCCTATTCTCGGCAAGGGCACCACGCGGGCCCAGTCCCACTCACCCAGAACCGGATGCCGACTCCCGGCCCGAGGCTCGGTCACGTTCAGCCGCCGACCCTAGTGCCGGCGGGGACGCTGCTGGAGCGCTGTGACGCTCCGACCGACTTGTGACTTATGTTACATGAGCTGCGCGACACGCCAAGGAAAAATTGTGTCTCAGCGGATGGCAATGCGTCCGCGATTCTGTTCCCACAGCGCGGTGCCCACGCCTTCGACTTTTTGCACGTCGTCGGGCCGCTTGAACGGGCCATGCGCTTCGCGATAGGCGACGATGCGCTGGGCCACCCTGCGCCCAATACCATTGAGCGTCATCAGCTCCTTGACGCTGGCGGTATTGACGTTGACTGTCGCATCGCCCGGCGTAGCCACCACGCGAGCGGGACGCGTCACCTTGGATGCCGGCTGCGAACGCGGAGCGGAATCGTCCGCGCCCTTCGCGCCTTGCGCGTGGGCCGAACCCGCCACGAGCAGGCAGATGAGGACGACGAGAGCGGAGTGGATACGAGAAATCGCCATGATGACCTCCTGCGAAGTGTGGGTGAACCGCACGCTCGACCGCATCGAGCGCGCTCATTCAACCGGCTTCGTCGGAGGCGAATCAATGTCCAGTCTCTCAGACACCTCCGGAAGATACATGTCTCTCGCAGCGCGCGGACCGCAGGTCACGCCGCTGATGCCGGCAGCGCTGCCGCGCGCGCCAGAAGTCGCCGAGAAGCAGTTGATCTTCACAAAAGTCCCCGAGGAGCAGTTGACGAGGCGGGGCCGGAGCGAACGCTCCCCCCGCCGTCACCACAATGGCGGTGGGGATGTCGGGGGGAGCGGCGCTCGCTCCCCCCGACATCACTCCAGTCGATCGAGATACTCCTGCCATTCCACGGGCACCCTCGCCTTCTTTTGGGTGTTGCAGAGCTTGCACGCCGGGACGACGTTGCCGCGCACACCGCGCCCGCCGCGTCCGAGCGGAACGATGTGGTCCATGGTCAGAGCGCTGGCGCCCACGCGGCGGCTGCAATAGAAGCAGATCCCCGCCCCGATGCGCCGCTTCCACCATTGGCTCGCCCGCAGTTCGCGCGACCGCGCCCGTTCGCGCTTGAGGGTGGCGGGATCGACGGGCACCCACCATTCATTCATCGCCGTCCCCCTTGGACGTCGCGGTCACTCATGGGTGGCCAGTAGCGTGGAAAGCTCCTCCCACTCGCGCATGAGCCGGGCCACCCGGTCCTCGGCGTCGCGACGCTCACGGGCGATCGCGCGCACGCGATGGCCATCCGCGTAGAGGCCGGGATCGCTGAAGGCCGCGGCCAGCTCCTCCAGGCGACGTTCCAGCGCGTGGATCTGCGCCTCGACGTCGTCCAGGCGCCGCCGAACCTCGCGCGCGGTCCCCGACACGCGCGGGGATCGCGCGGGCGCCGGCGCCGAGGCGTGCGCGGACGGCACTGGCTGATCGTCCGCGGCGAGGGGGAGTACGCGCTCCTTCGCGGCCCGATAATCGTCGTAGCCGCCGGGGTACGGTGTCAGCACGCCGGCTTCGACCTCGACGATTCTCGTGGCCACGCGGTTGATGAAGTACCGGTCGTGGGAGATGAACAGGATGCTGCCGGGGAAGGCCACCAGGGCCTCCTCCAGAACCTCACGGGAGACGAGGTCGAGATGATTCGTGGGCTCGTCGAGGGCCAGCAGGGCGGCCGGCCGCACGAGCATCCTGGCCAGGGCCAGGCGGGCCCTTTCGCCACCCGACAGGACGGCCACCTTCTTGTCGGCGGCATCGCCCGAAAAGAGAAAGGTGCCGAGAATCGTGCGCAGTCGCGTGTGCGTCAGGTGGGGAGCGACCGCCTCCAACTCCTGCACCGCGGTGCGAGAGGCCTCCAGGGCGTCGACTTGATGCTGGGCGTAGTAGTGCACGGTGACATGGGTACCCAGCATCCGCTCGCCCGCCTCGAAGGGCAGGACACCAGCCACGATGCGCAGGAGCGTTGACTTCCCGGCGCCGTTGGGCCCGACCAGGGCGATCTTCTCGCCGCGCTCCAGCTCGAGGTCCACGCCGGCGTACACCACCGTCTCCCCGTACGCCTTGTGCACGCCGCGCAGGGAGACCACCCGGCGGCCGGTGCGGGGTGGTTCGGGAAAGCTGAAGCGAATCTGGCGGGCCGACTCCGGCCGCGCGAGTCGCTCCATGCGCTCCAGCATCTTGATCCGGCTCTGGACCTGCCGGGCCTTGGTCGCCTTGTAGCGAAAGCGCTCGATAAAGCGCTCGATCTCGGCCACCTGCTTGGCCTGATTGCGCGCACGCGCCTCGAGCAGTTCGCGCCGCGCCTCTCGCTGGGCGAGGAAATCGTCGTAGTCGCCCTGGTACGTGGTGAGCCCCGCCGAGCCCAGTTCGGCGATGGACGTGACCATTCGGTTCAGGAAGTAGCGGTCGTGCGAGACGACCACCACCGCCCCTTCGTAGGCGACGAGGAACTCCTCGAGCCACGCGAGAGACTCCAGATCGAGATGATTGGTGGGCTCGTCCAGCAAGAGGAGGGACGGCCGGAGGAGCAAGAGCCGGGCGAGCGCCGCCCGCATGCGCCAGCCTCCGGAGAATTCGGCCAGCGGACGGCCGGCGTGGGCATCCGCGAAGCCCAGGCCGCCGAGGATGGCCTTGGCCTCGGTTTCGAGGCGATACCCACCCAGCGCTTCGAAGCGGTGCTGGAGATCGCCGTAGCGGGCGGTGAGCGCCTCGTCTGCGGCCGTGGCCAGCCCGAGCGCCACCTCGTTCATCTCGTGCTCGATGGCCCAGACGTCAGCGAACCCGTTCAGCGCTTCTTCGAGGACCGACCCTGACGGGGCACCCGCCGCCTCCTGCGGGAGATACCCGATGGTGGCGTCGCGCGCACGCGTCACCTGGCCCTCATCGAGCTCTTCCAGGCCAGCGAGGACTCGACAGAGCGTGGTCTTGCCCGCTCCGTTAGGCCCCACGAGCCCCACGCGCTCGCCTCCGGTGAGCCGCCACGAGAGGTCGCGGAAGAGCGCTTGGCCACCGTAGCTCTTCCGGGCGCCCTCGATCTGGATCATGCGTTACCCCATGGTTTGGACGCGCTCAGATACCGGCGGCGGGGGGTGAACCCGGATCCGGGGAGGCCGCCAGCATCTCCACCGCCCGGCTCTCCGCCATGGTCCGGAGGGCAAGCAGCGCGCGCACCACACACTGCTGAACCAGGATCAGATCCTGGGTGAAGGGGTCGGCCAGCCACTCTCGCGACCACTCCCCGGTTTCCGACGCGAAGCCCAAGGTCGGCGAGAGCGCCTGCAGCCGCAGCAGCAGGTCATCGGGAGGTAGGCCGGATGCCCGAAGCTTGGCCACCACGGCCGAGCGCACCGCGGCATTCCAGATGCCGGTGAGCCCCTCCAGGAGGGCACTATAGCAGGTCAGCTCCGCTTTCTGCTGGAAGTGCTGGAGGACGGCCAGCACCAGCGCGTTCACCACGCGATCGCCGTCCTCGTCCACCCCGAAGAGGGGGCCGAGGAGCGGGTCCTGATGGGGCGCGGGCAGACTTTCGATCAGGCTCACGGCCGCGGCGGCCGGGACCGGGGCCAGGCGGGACAGCCGGTCGAGGAGCGGCACGTCGCTGGCCAGGTCGCTACCCCTCCGCGCGGCTGGGCTCACCGCACATGTCGGCCCGGGCGAGATCCTGAGCGCGGCCGGCGGGCACAATCCAGGAGGACAGCAGTGCGAGCACGCAGATGATCACGCCGACCACGAAGACTCCGTGCACGGCCGCGCCTATGGCCAGACCCGCGTGGAGCCGCTGGGCCATCACCGCGCCCATAATCGCCAGCCCGAGGGTTCCGCCGATGGTGCGGAAGAACTGAGTCACCGACGTGGCGAGTCCCAGTTGATGTCGCGGCACGGCACTCTGAACGGCAATCAGCATGGGGACGAAGACGAGTCCCATTCCGATGCCGGCCAAGGTGACGTGGGCCATGGCCAGCATGGGCGTGAGGTCCTCGGCCCAGGTCGAGAAGAGCAGGAAGGCCACGGTGAGGCAGGTCATCCCACCGAGGACCAGGGCGCGATAGCCGGTCCGCAGGACGAGGCGAGCGCTGGCGATCGACATGCACATCCAGCCGAGCACGAACGGCGTGAGCACGAAACCGGCCATCATCGCCGACGTCCCGACCACCGCCTGCATGAAGAGCGGCACGAACAAGATGGCTCCGAACATGGCCATCCCCGACAGAAATCCGGTGGCCAGCGCCGCCAGCACCATCCGATTGCTGAAGAACCCCAGCGGGACGATCGGCTCGCGCGCGCGCCGCTCCACCCGGACGAAAGCCGGCGCGGCCAGCGCGGCCACCGTCAGCGGCAGGATCGCTCCAGCCCGTCCCCACGGGCCCGGACGCCCCGCTTCGACGACGCCGAGGAGCAACGCGGTCACCCCGACGGCGAAAATCGCAAGGCCCGCGTAGTCGATGATCGGACGACGCGCCGCCGGAGTCTCGCGCCCCAGCCCCGTGCCGATCATCGCCATGGCCAGGAGTCCGAAGGGGAGGTTGATGTAGAAGACCCACCGCCACGACACGTGATCAGTGAGCACGCCCCCCAGCAGCGGCCCCACCAGAGACGCCACGCCCCAAACGCCCGAGATGTATCCCTGCTTCTTGGCCCGTTGCTCGAGTCCGTACAGATCGCCCACGATGGTCATGCCGAGGGTGATGAGCGAACCCGCCCCCACTCCCTGCACCATGCGAAAGGCGATGAGCTGCACCATGTCCTGAGCGAGCCCCGACAGGGCAGAGCCGAGGAGGAACGTGCCCATGCCGATCATGAACATGGTGCGGCGCCCGACGAGGTCCGAGAGCCGGCCCCAGAGTGGCATCGTGACGGTCGAGGCCAGGAGGAAGCCGGAGAAGACCCAGGAGTAGATCGCCATTCCGCCGAGGGCCGCGACCACGGTCGGCATGGCGGTGGCCACCACCGTAGATTCCATGGCGCCCAAGAAGATCGATAGCATCACCCCGAACAGCACCCGGCCCCGGTCCGGCGACGCGCCCCTCGAGATGGACTGAGGTTCGGTGGCGAGGCGGCCCGGCATGGCTCAGTGGCCGCCCGTGCAACCCGCACATTGGCAGAGGCCGCGCAGATCGGCATAGGGCCAGAGACTCTCGTGGGCGTCCGTCCACCGCACGCGGAGCCCAGCCGGCGTGCGTGTGATCTCCTGCGGCCATGCGCGCTCTATCGCCGCCGCCTCGACGGCCGCGCAGCTCCCGCAGGGGCACGCGCGACGCAGCCGATCGAAGGGGAAGATGCTTCCGTGACCATCGCCCCACGTCACGCCGACCGCGTACCGCCCGACCAAGTGGACGTCCTTCGGCACAGAGGGATCAGGTTGGCCGAGGAGCGGGAGCGGCCGTTTTGTGTTCATGTCCCTCCGCCGACCTGCGGTCGCCCGAGCCGCAGCCCGGCCAGCAGGTAGTGCACCGCAACCGTCTGATGAGCACCCCATGCGCGCGCCCGGCGACGGATCGCCGACTCGCGGAGCGCGCGTCCCCGTCCATAGTACTGGGCAAACGCCTTGCGCACGGCGAGGTCACCGGCCGGGCACACGTCGCCCCGCCCCAGGCAGCGCGCGAGAAACCAGTCCGCGGTCCACCGGCCCAGGCCGCGCTGTGCGGTGAGCCGCTCGATCACCGCGCTGGTCGAGCTCTCGCCGAGGCCGTCGAGATCCAGATGGCCGACGGCCACGGCGCGGGCGAGATCCCGGATGTACTCGGCCTTGCGCGTGGAGAACTGCATGGCGCGCAACGCGGCCACGCGACCGCGGGCCAGCGCCTCCGCGCCAGGGAAAGCGTAGACCGTCTCGCCGGCGATGGACGCCGGCTCGCCGTAGCGCCGCACGAGGCGCGCGCGGAGCGCGAACGCGAAGGCGAGATTCACCTGCTGCGCCGTGATGGCCGCCACCAACATCTCGAGACCGCCCGGGGTCACGGTGGGCCGCAGTCCGTACAGGGGCTCGATCAGGGATCCGAGTGCCGGATCGGCCTTGGCCACTCGATAGAAGCCCGGCAGATCGAAGTCGAGCCCGAAGAGGCGCCGGACCTCAGCGATCACCGCGTCGGCCACGCGGACGGCACCGGGGCCCGGGATCTCCACCTCCAGACGCGGCGTGTCGACGGAGCCCGTCCAGCGGACGGCGAACGGCCACAGACGGCCCTCGTACCGGCGCACGCGGAGGAAGGTGTTCCCGACCAGCCGATTGGCGGGATCCTCCCCCCACAACCGATAGCGCGCCAGGGTGGCGGGTACATCGAGCGGACCCTCGGGGAAGAGCGCGATCTTCATGCGGCGAGCTCCTGAAGTGTACCAGAGTCGATGCACCAGCTCGCCCGAGCGCCCGCCGCTCAGTGTTTTAGATGATAGGGGACGTCGGCGACGATCACGTTCTTGCGGAAGAGCATGGCCCCCTTGACGAGCAGCGCCGTCTGATTGTGCAGCAAGTGATGCCACCACACTCGAGGCACGAACTCCGGGAGAATGATCGTGATCATGTGATTGTCGTCGTGCCCCTGGAGGTGATCGATATATTCGCGCAAAGGCCCCAGCAGCGAGCGGTACGGTGAGGTCAGCACGATGAGAGGCACCCCCATTCCCCACTTGCCCCACTTCTCCTCCAGCCGCCGAGTCCGCTCGGGATCGACCTCGATGAAGACCGCCTTCGCGTTCGGCGATAGCGACTGCGCATACTGGAGGGCGCGCACCACGCCGCGGTGAAGGTCGCCAACCAGCACGAGGACCGTGTTGGTGAGCGGGGGCGGGGTCTCCATGGCCTCCGTGGAGAGCTGCCGAGCGACCTCTTCGTAGTGGCGGTGGATGAGCAGGAAGACGGCGACCAAGGTGGGCAAGAGGATCACCACGATCCATGCCCCCAGGGCGAACTTGGTGACGGCGATGGTCAGCATCACGATGCCGGTCACCAGGGCGCCCACGCCGTTGAACCACATCCGCCACCGCCACCCCTCTTCCTTCCGCCGAAGCCACCGGCGCACCATGCCTCCCTGCGAGAGGGTGAAGGACAGGAACACCCCCACCGCGTAGAGGGGGATCAGCGCATGCGTGTCACCGCGGAAGAGCACGAGGAGGAGGATGGCGAGGCCGCTCAGGATGAGGATGCCGTTCGAGAAGACGAGGCGGTCGCCCTGCGTCCCGAACTGACGCGGGATGAAGCGGTCTCGGGCCAGGAAGAAACAGAGCCGCGGGAAGTCGGCGAAGGCGGTGTTGGCGGCGAGCAGCAGGATCAGCATGGTCACCGCCTGAATCCCGTAGTAGATCGCTCCGGCGCCGAACACATGTCGGCCCAGCTGCGAGATCACGGTTTGATCCTCCATGGGCTTGATGCCGAAGTCGTAGGCCAGCAGCGTGATGCCCATGAACAGGAAGATGAGGATGATCCCGAGCCACGTCAGCACCACGCGGGCGTTTTGCGCCTCGGGTGGTTTGAACGCCGTCACGCCGTCCGACACCGCCTCGACTCCGGTCAGGGCGGCACAGCCTGACGAGAACGCGCGGAGGATGAGAAACAACCCGACTCCTTCGAAGCCGGGGCGATGAGGCTGGTACGGCGCTTCGGGAATGAAGTCGAAGGCCGCGCCGAGGGCACCGTAGATGACCATGGCCCCGAGGCTGGCCACGAAGAGGTAGGTGGGCGCCGCGAAGAGCTTGCCCGACTCGCGGATCCCGCGAAGATTTGCCACCGAGATCATCACCACCGCGGCCACGCAGAGGAGGACCCGGAAGGGAAAGAGCCCGGGCACGGCCGAGGTGACCGCGGCCACCCCGGCGGCCACGCTCACCGCCACGGTGAGGACGTAGTCGGTCATGAGGGCCGCGCCGGCCACCAGGCCGGGCAGTGTGCCGAGGTTGTCCTTGCTGACGAGGTAGGCGCCTCCGCCTTTGGGGTAGGCGCGGATGGTCTGGCGATAGGAGCTGACCACGATGGAGATGAGGACGCAGATGGCCAGCCCGATGGGCAGGGAATGGCTGAGGGCGCTCGCCCCGGCGAGGATCAGGACCAGGAGGATCTCTTCGGTGGCGTAGGCTACGGACGAGAGCGCGTCGGAGGCAAACACCGCCAGGGCCGTGCGCTTATCGAGGCGCTCATGACGCGACTGCGCGGTGGGAAGAGGCGTGCCGACGAAGAGGCGCTTCAGCCGTGACCGTGGCAAGGGCACGGAAGCCAATCATACGCTTCGCGGGAGTCCCCGGCGAAGCGACGCCGGGGAGATTGTCGGACCGACCGCGAGGGCCCCGAGGTCTACAGCGGGCGGCGATACTGGTCGGCGATATTCTCGAAGCGGGCGAACTGAGGCAGGAAGACGAGCTTGACCGTCTCGATGGGCCCGTTGCGCTGCTTGCCGATGATCACCTCGGCGACGTTCTCTTCGTCCGGTGGCAGGTCGTCCTTGTACACCCGTGGGCGGTAGAGGAACAGGATCACGTCGGCGTCCTGCTCGAGGGCACCAGACTCGCGGAGGTCCGAGAGCTGTGGTCGGTAGTCCCGCTGCGATCGGCTCTCCACCGCCCGCGACAGCTGCGATAGGGCCACCACCGGCACGTTGAGCTCCTTGGCGAGGGCCTTGAGCGAGCGGGAGATCTCGGAGATCTCCTGTTGGCGGTTTTCGATTCCGGACCGGCCCCGCATGAGCTGAAGATAGTCGATGATCACGAGGTCCAGGCCATGCTCGGCTTTCATCCGGCGCGCCTTCGCGCGGGCCTCGAGCACGGTCAACGCCCCGCTGTCATCGATGAAGATCGGGGCCTCGGCCAGGCGGCCGGCCGCGGCCGTCAGGCGGTGCCAGTCCGCGGAGCTGAGGCGGCCCGTCCGGACCGCCTGCGAATCGACCTTGGCCTCGGCGCACAGCAGGCGCTGCACGAGCGCCCCCGCGGACATCTCGAGACTGAGCACGAGGACCTTCCCGTGACGCGCGACCCCCGCGTGCTGGGCAATGTTGAGGGCGAATGCCGTGTTATGCGTAACCACATAGTCGTCGGTGAGGTACAGCCGCGAGGGATGCGTCACGGCGACGCACTGGGTCTCGGTCACGCGCGTCGGCTCGATCGAGATAAAGGCCAGGCGCCGCCGGCCGTGCGGTACCTCGCGAGCGCCACCGCGCCTCGACCCCGGCGTGGCGATCGCCTTGGGCACCCCGTGGTGCAGGTGGCAGACGAACGCCGCGCGCCGGGTCTCCTCGACGCCCGCTGCGCCGCGGAACGCGGGGCCCCGACGGCGCACGGAGCACCAGCCGCCCAGAGAGCGCACGAGGTCGGCCACGCCGTGAGCGAGACGCTCGCTCGTGGAGCAAAAGCGCGCGCTGCCCCAGCGCTCGACCCAGCCGTCGGCGGTCAGGAGGCCGCGGAGGAGCTCGAGGCGCGCCTCGCGCGAAGCCTCCAGGTACATCTGGGGAATGAACATCTGCTCGGCTCGAATGGACCCGAGCCCCAGAGCGCGCAGCGCCGATCTGATCGGGTTGGCAGGCACGCCAGACCCGCCGCGGCTCGGGGCCCCGGCCGACCAGACGAGACGCCCGCGGTGCGAGCCGCAGCACGCGGCGGGGCCGGGGACGCCGCCGCCCGAGGCGAGCCGATGATCGCCCCCACCGGCGGCCCGCCGGGCGACCCCCTCTCCGCTGCGTTCCCCGACGCGGACCGCGATGTCTGCGTCAGCGGCGAAGCACATTGCGCTGCTGCCCGACAGTTTGCCCTGGCCAAGCAGGGCCCCGAGGAGCCAGGGATCCAGCGGAAGCGGCGCGGAGTGGCCATAGTCACCCGTTGGCACGTCGATCCAGAGACGGTGCCGGGAGCGCATCCACCCGAGGTGGCGCGCGACCTCCTCGGTCGTGAGCAGGCGCGGTTCCCGCCATGCGCGGCAGTGGACGCGCCACAGGTGCTCGGCGCAACACTCCGTCGATCGCCCGTCGGAGAACCTCACGCGGTACACCTCCCGGAGCCCCTGGGGGAAAATGCCGCTCACGCGCGAGGGCCGTCCGTCCACGGAGGCCAGCTCGTCACCGAACCGCAGCTCGCCCATCTGCTTCCAACCCGTCTTGGTCTTTATCCGAGCGTCGAGCGGCTGCGCCTTGCCCATGCTCGGGCGGCCCGCGATGATGATGAAATCGGAGGCCTGGAGACCCGCGGTGGCCTGATCGAGCTTCTCGAAGCCCGTCGCGAGACCAGTGATGTGCTCCTGGCGCTCGTAGAGTCGCTCGATGTATTCGAAGGTGCTCTTGAGGATGCGGGACACTGGCACCGCGCTCCCCTCCATCCTCCGCTCGGCCAACCCGAAGATGCGGCGCTCCGCTTCGTCGACCAGAGTCTTCACGTCCTCCTTGGCGTCGAAGGCCTGGGTGATGATCTGGGTGGACGTCTGGATCAGCTCGCGCAGGATGGCCATGTCCCGCACGATGCTCGTGTAGGACATGAGGTGAGCGGCGATGGAGGCCTGCTCGACGAGCAGGGCGAGGGCGGCCGGTCCGCCCACGAACTGGAGCTGGTCTTCCCGGCGCAACTCCTCGGTGAGGGTGATCAGGTCGACCGGCTCACCGCGCTCGAACAGCCGGAGCATGGTGGCGTAGACCGCGCGATCGGCCTCGGTGTAGAAATCGCTCGGGCTGAGGACCTCCACCACCCGCGGCAGCGCCTCGCGGCCCTCTAGAAGCACGGCGCCCAGCACGGCGCGCTCGGCGTCCAGATTGTGGGGCGGGATTCTGGACGGGAGCTCCACCGTGGTGATGGCGAGGGGACGAGGGGCCTAGGACTCCCGAAGCACGTTCACGCGAAGCTGGGCCGTCACCTCAGGGTGGAGGCGAATGGGCACCGTGGTCTCCCCGAGTGCCTTGATGGGCTCCTCGAGCAGGACACGTCGTCGCTCGACTTTCACCCCCCTGCCCTCCAGGCAGTCCACGAGGTCTTGCGCCGTCACCGAGCCGAACAGCTTGCCTTCCTCGGAGGCCTGCCGCCGCTCCTCGCAGAGCAGCGCCTCGATGCGCGCGCGCAGGCCCTCCGCCTGGCTGCGGATGCGGTCGGCCTTCGCATCCTGTTGCCTTCTGATGTGGTCGAGGTTCTTGAGGTTCCCGGAGGTGGCAGGCATCGCCAGTTTCTTGGGAAGGAGGAAGTTGCGCGCGTAGCCGTCGGATACGTCGCGCACTTCACCGCGTCGCCCCACCGTCGAGACATCGTCCAGCAGAATCACCTTCATCGCTACTCGGTCGTCACGTAGGGCACGATGGCCACCGTGCGCGCCCGCTTGATGGCATGGGTGAGCTGTCGCTGGTGGCGAGCGCAGCTTCCGGAGATCCGCCGCGGGATAATCTTGCCCCGCTCAGTCACGAAGTTCTTTAAACGGCGCACGTCCTTGTAGTCGACGAGGCTCAGGCGATCCACGCAGAACTTGCAGACCTTGCGCCGCCCGAATCGGCGCCGCTTCATGGGCTTCTGTGGTGTCGGAATGGGTGACTCCTCCTCTCGATTCGCGCCGCTCAGAAGGGCACGTCGTCGTCCGCGGTGGCTTCCTCGGCAAACGGCGCCGGCGCCGACGAGGCTACCGCGGCCGCGCCTTTCGCTCGGCTCATGAACTGAACTCGCTCGGCGACGACCTCCGTAACCGTCCGCTTCTGGCCGTCCTTGCCCTCCCAGTCGCGTGTCTGCAGCCGGCCTTCCACGAAGATCTGGCTGCCCTTGTCGAGATACTCACCGCAGCTCTCCGCCTGCTTGCCCCACACGACCACGGTGAGGAAGCAGGCCTCTTCCCGCTTCTCTCCGCCCTGCGTCGTGTAGTTGCGGTTCACCGCCATCCGCAGATCTGCGACGGCGGTGCCGCTCGGCGTGTAGCGGAGTTCGGGAGGACGAGTCAGGTTGCCAATCAGGAGTACTTTGTTCAGGTTCGCCATCAACCGACCTCCTCAAGCGCCGCGTCCCCCGGCACGGGGGACTCTTGAGTCTTGGCCGGCCGTACCCGCTTCCGGATCGGAACCCGAGTGCTGAGAAAGCGCAGGATGTTGTCGTTCAACCGCAGCTGACGCTCGAACTCCTTCACCATCGACGGCTCGGCCCGCACCTCGAAAACCGCGTACGTACCCTCGCGCTGCTTTCTCGTGTCGTAGGCCAGTCGGCGCTTCCCCCAGTTCTCGACTTTGGTAACTTCGGCACCCAACCCCGCGAGGGTCTCTCCGAGTTGCGTGAGCAACGCGGTGACCTCCTCGTCGGTGGGACGTGGATCGACGATCAGGAGAATCTCGTAAGGCCGCAGAATATGCTCACCCCCTCGGGCCTCGGGACATTTCGAAGCGCCTCAGCTTACCAAGCATGTCCGGTCCGGGCAAGGCAATCAACGCCTCAAAAAGGATACGGCCCGGGAGTTCCCGGGCCGTGCCCGTCAGCACATCCGTGCACGCCGCACGCGATCGACGCTGGGAGTGTGGGACCTCACCTCAATAGTGCGGAATGTGTCTCCCCACCGCCTTGAAGCGACCTCGCGCCTAGTACATGTCTCCGTGCGGCATGGGCGGCGCCGCGGGCGGCTTCTCCTCGGGGAGGTCGGTCACCAGCGCCTCCGTGGTCAGCATCAACGACGCGATGGAGGCCGCGTTCTCCAGGGCCACCCGCTCGACCTTGGTGGGGTCGGTGATGCCCGCCTGCAGCATGTCGACGTAATCCATGGTCTCGGCGTCATAGCCCCGGTTGGGACCGCTCTCCGCCTTCACCCGCTCCACGATGACGCTGCCTTCCAGCCCCGCGTTCTCGACGATCTGGCGAATCGGCTCCTCGAGAGCGCGCCGCACGATCATGGCGCCGACCTTCTCATCGCCCTCGAGCTTGAGCTTGTCCACCGCCTTGGCCGCCCGCAGCAGGGCCACCCCGCCGCCCGGCACGATTCCTTCTTCCACGGCCGCCCGCGTGGCGTTCAGCGCATCCTCGACGCGGGCCTTCTTCTCCTTCATGGCCGTCTCGGTGGCCGCGCCGACCTTGACCACGGCCACGCCACCGGCCAGCTTGGCCAGCCGTTCCTGCAGCTTCTCGCGGTCGTAGTCGGACGTCGTCTCGTCGATCTGCACCCGGATCTGCTTGATCCGCCCCTCGATGGCCGAGGCCTTGCCGGCG
>JBKPAK010000223.1:0-18058 GCA_046726415.1 Candidatus Methylomirabilota bacterium | reverse complement strand
CGTCAGCTCACGCACCTCTCCCGTCTCGCTGTCGATGAGGCGAAGATCCCCCCCGATGTCGGGATTCATTTCCCCCGGATCGAGCAGGTGGATCACGTGGATCTCGAAGCGATGCTCGAGCAGGGCTCGCAGCCCTGCTTCGTAGCCGCCGGGATCGAGGAAATCCGAGAGGACTACCGCGATTCCCGGTTCCCGACCGCGCGCCGCGTAGTTCGCGAGCCCGGCGTTGAGGCTCGTGCCCCCGCTCGCCTGCACGCCGGACAGGAAGCCGGCGAGGGGCATGAACTGATTGCGTCCGCGCACGGGGGCCCACCCCTCGGTGACCTGCTCGCGCAGGATCCCGACCCCGACCCGCTCCAGATTCACCAGGCCGATGAACCCCAGGGCGGAAGCCAGACGCGTCCCGTACTCGAGCTTTGAGGGCCGGCCAAAGCTCATGGACGCCGAGGCGTCGATGAGCAGATGCACGCACAGGTCCTCCTCGTCGACGAAGAGCTTGACGTGCAGGCGGTCGGTGCGGCCGTAGATGTTCCAATCGACGTAGCGAAGGTCGTCGCCCACGCCGTAGGCGCGATAGTCGGAGAACTCGACGCTCTGACCCTTGCGGGGACTCCGGCGCTCGCCCTTGACGCGGCCGCGGAAGGAGCGCCGCGAGGCGAGAGCGAGCCGCTCCAACTGCGCCAGGAAGTCCGAGCTGAAGAACTGCTGGCGAATGGTGGCCGGCACGCTTTATCGCTCGTCCAGCGCCTGGAAGTAGTCCTTGATCTGCGAGTGATAGTCACGCGGAATGGCTTCCCGCGTGATGGTGTCCTCCATCATCTTGCGGTACTGCCCGATCACGCCGAGGTACTGCAGTCTGGACGGCATCTGTCCTCCGCGTCCGACCATGTTCGTGTCAAAGCCCTCCTTCTTGCCTCGGCGCGACTCCCCTTCGACGCCGACATCGTAGGGATTGCCGCGCAGCCGCTGGGTGGCCTCGCCCTTCGGGGAACCGCTCTTGCCCTTCCCGGGGAGCAACCCCTCGCCCTCTCCGAAATCCTGCTCGTCGGGTCCACCCTCACCGCCCCGGCCTCGGTCGCGCCCCTTGGCACTGCGGTCGCTCTCCCGCCCACCCCGCAGATTCTTGCCCGAACGCCCCTGCTCCTCCATGGCGCGCATCTTGTTGAGTGCCTTCTCCATGGCCTGCATGGCGCGGTCGGTCTGTCCACCTTCGAGGGCCTCCAAGCCCTCGGCGGCGTCCGGGCTCCAACTGTTGCCGCCCTTCCGGCCCAGGCGCTCCATCTCCTCCAGCAACTCTTTCAGCTTCTGAGGCGAGATATCCGGGCTCAGCCCCCCGCGCAGTTCCTTGGCACGCCGGTAGACGACCTTGTACTGGCTGCTCGTGAAGTCCGACTGGAGATCAGGCAGGCGGTCCACCTGCTCCAGCATCTTGAGGCGGTCGTCCCCCTTCTTGAGGAAACTGTTGAAGTCGGGCCGCGCATTGCCCAAGGAGGTGTCCTTGAAGACCGCCGACAGATCTCCAGCGGTGGTCGACCCGCTCGTGCCCGCGCGCTGGACGAAGTCGCGCTCCTCGAATGAGGGCCGTTTGAGTCCTTCCTTGGCCAGGCCTCGAGATGCCTCCTGCATCGTAGCCGCGTCCCCCCGCTCCTGCGCCTTCTCTTCCTCGCGGCTGGCGGAAAGGTCGGGCAGTTTGAACGATGGCACGGGGACTGCGGGGGCGAGGGCCAGAGCCACGGCGGCTGCCGCGGGCACGGCGAGCAACCGCGCTTCGCGCGACGACCGACGCCGCACGATCTGGCGCATGGTCAAGCTGCCCGTGCGCTCGGTAGCGTCGACCACCAGAGCTTGGACCAGAGGCGTCCGATCCGGACGGTTCGCCCACTCCAGGGCCGTGGCCACTCGGTCATCGAGGCCAAAGGCCCGGTCCGCCAGGCGCGCTGCATCCGCCACCGGCACCTTCTTGGCGAGGCCCACCGCCGCGCCCACGAGCGCGCCGAGTACGAGCAGCGCGCCGGCGGCGGGGATGGCGGGCGTACCCAGCGACTGCTTGAAGATCAGCACGCCGACGGCCCCCAGCGCGCCATAGAAGGCCCCGCGGAGGCCGTAGTGTTCGGCCCTCCGCCAGCGGACCTGCGATGCCACCTGGCGGACAAGTCGGTCGAGGTTCTCGACGCTCATCGGCTCTCCCCTCAGCGCAGAAATGCCTCTTTGCCAGCGCTCGACGCCACCTCGGCGGTCTCGATGATCTGTCCGATGAGGTTGTCGACGTCGATGCCCTCCGCTTCGCCCTCGAAATTGAGGATGATGCGGTGCCGAAGCGCGGCCGCCGCGACCGCCTTGAGATCCTCAAGGCTGACGTTGTACCGGCCGCTGGCCAGGGCCCGGACTTTGGCGCTCAACACCATCGCCTGCGCCCCCCGCGGGCTGGCCCCATAGCGGACGAAGCGCCGGGTCACATCCGGAGCATGCTCCGACTGCGGGTGCGTGGCCATCACCACCGCGGACGCGAAGTCCCGCACGTGGGACGCGATTGGGACCTCGCGGACCAACTCGCGATAGGACAAGACCGCCGGCCCTGTCATGACCTGGCTGACGGTCGCCGTCCGGGCCTGTGTGGTGCGATCGATGATGGCGTTCAGTTCCTCCACGGCGGGATACCGGACCCGAAGTTTCATCAGGAACCGGTCCAGCTGGGCCTCGGGGAGCGGATACGTCCCCTCCATCTCGATGGGATTCTGGGTGGCCAGCACGAAGAACGGTGAGGGCAGCGGTCGCGAGACGCCGCCCACGGTCACCGATGCCTCCTGCATCCCTTCCAGGAGCGCCGATTGCGTCTTAGGTGTCGCGCGGTTGATCTCGTCGGCCAGCAAGGTGTGGGCGAAGATCGGCCCGTGCTGGAACTGGAAGTGCTTTCGACCCTCGGCGTCCTCGACGATGATGTTCGTCCCGAGGATGTCGGCAGGCATCAGGTCCGGCGTGAACTGAATGCGCGAGAACGACAGCTCGAGTCCCTCGGCCAGCGTCTTGACCAGGAGGGTCTTCCCCAATCCCGGCACGCCCTCCAGCAGGACGTGGCCACCCGCGAACATCCCGACCAGGACGTTGTCGATGATCTCACGGTGCCCCACGATGACCTTCTCGACTTCCGCGCGCAGGGCCCCGAAGGCCGTGACAAACTCCTGGACTCGGGCGTCGTGACTCATGCCATCTCCTTTTGAGAGCGTGCGACCGTTGGGCCATTATCAAACTGGGTCGACACTCCGTCAACGTAAGGCTCATGAAAGGCTCATGCCGGATCGCTCACGAAAGGCTCATGCCGGATCGAGGTGTGGGACTGCGACCCGCCGGCCAGACCAAGCTTCCGGCGGAGGGCCGCATTTCCGGGCCTCACCGGCGTCGGTCCAACGCCCCGGAGAATCTTGGGCCCCCTTCGAAGCATCCGGATATAGTGGTGGCCATGAGCGAGCACCCGGAACCGCCAGACATCGAGTGTCGGCAGATTGCCGAACTCCTGACGGACTACGTGGAGGGACGCCTGCCGCACGCCACAAAGGAGCTGATTGACTGGCACATCGACGGCTGCGCTCCGTGCGTCGCGTTCCTGAATACGTTCCGAACCACGGTGAAGGCCGTCCGCCGACTATCCGTTCCCCCGCCCGTTCCCGTCGAGCTGCGGCAGCGATTGCTCGCCGTCCTTCGCAGTCGGAGCGCTCAGACCAGCCGCGACCGCAGGTAGGCGCTGAGGGCGTCGACCAGGGTCACCATGGCGTAGATCGCCAGGATCAGCGTGAGCAGCTGGTGCTCGTGGAAGAGGCTGATGGCCACATGGATCCGCTGACCCAGCCCGCCCGCCCCCACGAACCAGGGTGGGCCACGCTTGAGGAATCAGACCGTAGAGCACAATGCCGAGCTTCGAAGCACCGCCCGCGTGGAGCGCTTCCAGGGGGCGCGGATTGACGCCCTCGAGAATCTCCGAATAGACCTTCCCCAGCATCCCGCCACAGGCGACCCCGAGGGCGAGGACGCCGGGAAACGCTCCCAACCCGACCGCGCGCACGAACATGAAGGCCCACACGTACTCCGGAATCGAGCGGAACACTGAGAGCACCGCGCGAGCCAGCGCGTAGGGAACGAACCCGGCCACCGCCCCTCGCCCCGCCGACGTGCGCTCGTGCCGGATCCCGCGCCAGACCAGCGACGACGTGGCAAGCAGTCCCAGAGGAAGGCCGATGGCGACGGCGATGGCGGTTCCCATCACGGAAATCTGGATCGTCTCCAGCGCCGGCCGCAGCATGAGCCCCAGGAACCCGGGCGACAGGTCCGGCGGCCACGCCCCGGCCGCGAAGCGCGCCACGTTACCCAGCGCCCGGCCTCGACCAGACGGCGGGGATCGACGTCGGCCACGCGCAGCGACGCGACTAAGGTCACCGCGAAGGCTGCGACTTACTTGGAGAAGCCGGGAAGCGGGTGGCAGGCGTGGCCAAGGTCCGGGAGGCGGTCCTCCATGGCCGCCAGCTGTCGCTCGTCGTATGGTGCCCGGCATACAGCGACTGGAGCAGTTCCGACGTCACGGCATCGGCGCGCTGATCGAAGAGGACCGATCCGTCACGCAGCGCGACGATCCGCGGGAAATAGCGGAGGGCCAGCTCCACGCTGTGCAGGTTCATGAGGAGGGTCTTGTTCGACTCGTGCGACAGGTCGCGCAGGAGGCTCACGATGGCTACGGCCAGCGAGGGATCCACGGAGGACACGGGCTCGTCGGCCAGAATCACCTCGCGATCCTGGATCAGGACCCGCGCGATGGCGACCCGCTGCTGCTGACCGCCCGACAGCTCGTCCGTCCGCGCCCACAGCTTCTCGACAATACCCACGCGGCTGAGGGCCCGCGCGGCCTGGCCCGCCTCGCCGGGATGCGCCAGCGAAAGCAGAGCCTTGATCCCAGACCAGCGTCCGAGGTTTCCCGCGAGGACGTTGTGGACGACCCGCAGCCGCCCGACGAGATTGTGCCCTCGAGCCCCACCTCATCAGTAAACGACGCGGATTGAGCGCTCCGGGATGACCTCGCCGATCTCGGCGAATTCTTCGCCGAGCTCCTTAGCCCCGCGCGCAACGTCGGAGGCGCGATCCGGCGAGACGGAGAAGACGAGCCCTCCCGAAGTCTCCGCCTCGAACAGGATTCCGACCAAAGGGCCGGGCACATCGACGTGGATGGACAGGCGTTGGCCGAGCGCGGTCTCTAGATACTGGCGGTTGCGACCCATCCCTCCGCTGAAGCGACCCGCCGCCGCCAAGCTCTGTGCCCCTGGCAGCAGAGGCAGCCGTGACGCCTCGATCGCAACACCGGCGCCCGACGCCTCGATCATCTCGGCGAGATGACCGAGCAGGCCGAAACCAGTGATGTCGGTCGACCCGCGGGCGCCGCACTCGAGAGCCACGGTTGCCGCGCCGCGATTCAGGCGAAGCATGGAGGTCAACGCCCCTTGCAACGTCGCCTCGTCGGTGGCATCCCCCTTGGCCGCCGTCGTAATGACCCCCGTCCCGAGAGGCTTGGACAAGAAAAGGCGATCGCCGGGCCGGAGGCCGCCCTTGATCATCACCCGATCGGGGTGCACGCGTCCCGTCACGCAGAGACCATACTTGGGCTCGTTGTCGACGACGGTGTGGCCCCCTGCGATGATCCCGCCGGCCTCCGCCACCTTATCGGCACCCCCGCGAAACACCTCCGCGATGATCGCCTTGGGCATATCCCGGGGAAAGCCCGCCACGGCCAGCGCGAAGAGCACCTCGCCGCCCATGGCGTAGACGTCCGACATGGCATTGACGGCGGCCACCGCGCCCCACGCGTAGGGGTCGTCGACCACCGGTGGAAAGAAGTCGACCGTCTCGACGATAGCCATGTCCTTCGCGATCCGGTAGACGGCGGCATCATCGGCTTGGGCGAGACCGACGAGGAGATCGCCGTGAGCTCTCGGGTCAGCCGGTTTCAGGGCGGCCAGCACCTCCTGGAGATCTCCAGGAGCCATCTTCGACGCTCAGCCGGCGCACGAGGCGTATGAGGTCAGCCGGATCTGCTTGCCAGTCATGGTGTCGTTACGATGGCCGATCCACCACGTCCGATTCGATGAACTCCAGGAAGGCCACGGCCAGCGGCGACCGGCTTCGCTCTCGATGCGTCACGAGGTAGAAATCGCGCGAGATGGTCAGCCCCTCAAGCCGCACACACGCCACGAGCCTCGTGCGGCACTCATCGACCACGGCCCGATCGGACATCAGCGCAATTCCGACGCCGGCCCGTACGCCCTGCTTGACCGCCTGGGTCGATCCCATCTCACCCACCACCCGGAAGGCGCCAAGGTCTAGCCCAACCTTGGCCAGGGCGCGCTCCAGGGCGTCTCGCGAGCCGGACCCTCGCTCGCGGACGATCATTGGCTCTGCCCTCAGCTCCTCGAGGGTGATGGTCTCGTGGGCCGCCCACGGATGATCGGCGTTCACCACGACCACCAACTCGTCGGCCATGAGCCGGGCCGACTCCAGCGCGCGTCCAGTGGGGCGTGCCCCGACGACTCCGACCTCCACTCGTCCTTCCTCGAGCCAGCTGCTCACCTGCTGGCTTGAGCCGATCAGCAGGCAGATCGAGACCTCGGGATACTTGCGCTTGAACCGCCCGACCAGGGCCGGAAGCACGTACTCGCCGGGGATCGTGCTGCCTCCGATCACCAGCTCGCCCAGCATCCTCCCCTGGAACTGGTCCATGGCTTGTCGAGCCTCGCGCCCCAGCGCCAACATGCGCTTGGCGTATCCCAAGAGCAGCTGGCCCGCTCGCGTCGGCGTGGTGCCGCGGCCGAGTCGATCCAGGAGCTGGACTCCCAGCTCTTCCTCCAGCGACCGGATGTGCTCGGACACCGTGGGTTGCGTCAGAAAGAGGGACTCGGCCGCGCGCGAAAAACTCCCCAGCTCGGCGACCTTGGCGAAGATCTCGAGCCGCCGGAGGTCCATCTGGCCGACCGATGGGAACGCGGGGGCTCAGGCGACGGGCCGCGTCGAACCCGGTCGGGGTTCGAGGAGCGCACCGATCAGTGGCAGGAGCATCCTCCACCGCAGCATCCACCGCCGGCCGGCATGGCAGACGCGACAGGACGGCCGTCGCTCCGGAGGCCAAACACGGAGAGCTTGCGGCTCACATTGCTGCTGGCGCACGCCGGGCAGGCCACCGCGGTGGCCGCCGAGTGAACGTACTTTTCGAAGTCCTGAGTGCAGTGACGGCAGCGGTATTCGTAGATCGGCATCTCCTACTCGCCCCCGCGCTGCACGTAGCTCTTCACGAACTCCTCGGCGTTCTCCTCGAGAATGTCGTCGATCTCGTCGAGGAGCTTGTCGATGTCCTCCTTGATCTTCTTGCCCTTCTTGGCGACCTCGGGGTTAGCTGCCGCGCCGTCGCCGTTGTCCGAAGGCTTGGTCGGCCGCGTCTCTTTCCGCTTCTGTTCAGCCATCACACCCTCCCGTCGAGTGCCGAGTCCGGAACACCCGTCGCCTGACGTAATTCTAACGCATGAGCATACCCATGCAACGCTTTTGCCGGCGTGTCAGCGCCCCCGCCCCCGCCGGAACTGCTTGCTCAGGGTGAGCGCCTGATATTGGTACGAGGAGCCCAGACCGACCCCGTAGACGCGGTGGGGCGGGCCGCACAGCCGTTCGAACCAGACTTTGAAGAAAGTCTGACCGTGGTAGACGAGGAATGGCACTTCCCTCGCCCTCACTTCCATCACGACCTTCGTGCCCAGCACACGACCGTCGCCGAAGCCGAAGCCGGGATCGAAGAAGCCCGCGTAATGCGTGCGGATTTCCCCGGCGCCGGCGTCGTAGACCACCATCTCGGCCGCGTATTCGGGGGGAACCCGGATCCGTTCCCTCGACACGAGAATGTGGAACCGGTTGGCCTCCAGGATGAAGGACTCGCCCTTGGGGCGCTTGATTGGCTCCCAGAAGTCATCGGGATCGTAGTCATTGATCTTGCTGAGATCCACTACTGGTGGGTTCGGATGCGCGCGATAGCCTATGAGGCCATCGGTGAGCCGGCCGGAGAGGTCGATGCTCATGCCGAGTCCATCGCGCAGGGTCACGTCGCGGAAAGGCACCGGGCGGTCGTCATCGTCGTAGTAGAGGAGTGGCGTGGTGCGATACAGCCGTTCCAGCGCGGTGTCAGACACCGATGGTGATCCCTTGAGGAGTCGGAGTTGATTCAGCGACACCCCGGCCTGAAGCCGGACGGGAAAGGACTGGGGTGCGATCTCAAGGTACAGCGGCCCTCGATACCCAGCGCGGATCTCGTCAAACCGCTCGCTTCCATCCGTGATGAGCCGCGTGAAGATGTCGAGGCGCCCGGTGGTGCTCTTGGGATTGCATCGCCCGCGGAGTGAGCGCGGAAGCTCCAGCGATTCCACGAGGGGCACGAGGTAAACCGAGTGCGGCTGCAGGGTCGCGCCCGGGAGGAGGGGAATCTCGTCGTTGACGAGTTCTCCGCGCAAATAGTCGGGCTGGTGAAGCCGAGACTGAACGGGCTTCCCACAGGGCAAGAAGCTCGCTCGAAGCTGGTAGGCAGTCGCTCCCAGCCGGAGATCAAGGCTGGCCGGCTGAATTTGAACATCCTCGATCGGCTGGCTCGGCCTAATCCATCCGGCCGCGATGGCGATCTCCAGCTCGCGATCAGAGAGCACGCCCTGAGGGATCTTCCGATCAGAGGGCGCGCCCTGAGGGGCCTTCGGCGAGACAGGCGGCGTCATCGCGGCTCATCGGCGCGGCAGGTCGCGCCCGCCACGTCCACGCTCAGCACCCGGGCGGAGCCCCTGACACCGGCTTCCGCGAGGGCGGCCTCCATGGCGCGCGCGACGGTGTCGGCGTCCTGGGTGACCACCGCGAGCAACGACGGCCCGGCCCCGCTCAAGACACATCCGAGCGCGCCCGCGGTGCGGGCGGCGGCAGCCACCCGCGGCATCCACGGGAATAGCCGCTCGCGGTACGGCTGGTGCAGCCGATCGTCCATGCCTGCGCTCAGCGTTTCCAGCCGCCCGGCCAGGAGTGCGGACAGCAGCAGGGCCACCCGCTGGACGTTGAACACGGCATCGGCGCGCGGAACCGAGGCCGGGAGGACAGCCCGCGCCTCGGCCGTGGTGCTCGAGATCTCGGGTACGAGGATCACCCACCGAAGCTCGCTGGGCACGGGAAGCGTCATGGCAAGCGCGCCATCGGCGGTGCCGTACGACACGGTGAGACCGCCCAACAGGGCGGCGGCCACGTTGTCGGGATGCCCTTCCGCCCGAGCGGCGAGCTTCAGGAGAACCTCGCGAGTGAGCGGCGACCCCAGGAGGGCGTTCCCGGCCATGAGACCGCCTACCCAGGCGGCCGCGCTCGAGCCGAGTCCCCGCGCCGTCGGAATGCGGTTGACGCAGGTGAGCGCGCACCCTGTGAAGAACCGTCCTGCTTCATCGAAGGCCAGTCGCACGCCCCGCACCACGACGTTGCGCTCATCGGTCGGAAGCCGCCCTGCGGCCTCCCCTTCGATCCGGACGGTCACGCGGTCCGCGGCAGTGGCCACGACGTCGTTGTAGAGCGCCAGGGCCAGACCCAGGGCATCGAAGCCGGGACCGAGGTTTGCCGACGTTGCCGGAACGCGGACAGAGACGCGCACGGGCGGTCAGCGCGCTACAAACGGCGCAGCAGCCAGTCCGGCGTGAGCGAGATCGCCCAGGCGTTCAGGACGACGTAATAGTTGGTGAAGACGAGCACGCCCACGACGATCATGATCACGCCGGCAGCCCGCTCCACCACCGGGATGAACGGCCGATAGCGCTTGAAGAAGCGCAGGAACGACTGGAGGGCCAGCGCGGACAGCAGGAATGGGATGCCCAGACCGGCCGAATACGCGACGAGGAGTCCCACGCCGCGCTGAACGGTCTCCGTGGTGCTGGCCAGGGACAAAATGCCTCCCAGGATTGGTCCCACGCACGGCGTCCATCCCACGGCAAACGTCACCCCGACGAGGAACGAGCCGAAGTATCCGGCTGGCTTTTCACTGAGTTGCCACTGCGTCGTGCGCCCAAAGAGCCCAACTTTCAGCAGGCCCGTAATGTACAGCCCGAAGACGACGATGAGGGCGCCGCCGACCCGACGAATCCAGTCGCGATGGTCGAGCAGCGCCTGTCCCACCGCGCTGAAGGAGGCTCCGAGCGCCACGAAGATGACGGAAAAGCCCAGCACGAAGGTGAGCGCATTGAGCAGGATGCGGCGACGAGCGGCGGGAGCCAGGTCGCCCGCCATATCCGAAACCGACATGCCAGTGATGAACGAGAGATACGACGGAAAGAGCGGGAGCACGCAGGGCGAGAGAAAGGAAAAGAGGCCCGCGCTGAGGGCGACGAGCACCCCGACCGACTCGCCCATGGTCAGCGAGCCACGCCTTCCATGAGCGCCATGGCGGCGGGTCCATCCCAGCTGCGGGGGCCCAGGGCCATGGCCACCAGCTCTCCACGCGGGTCCACGATGAAGGTGGCGGGCAGGGCCCGTACCCCGTAGGAGTTGGCGAGATCCATCTTGGGATCGAGGGCTACCGGAAAGGTGAAGCGCCCCTCGGCGAGATACGATGTCACGACCGGCGAGCTCGCGTCGAGCGACACCGCCACCATGGCAAAGCGGCGATCCCTCAAGCGCATGTAGAGCCGCTCCATCGACGGCATCTCCTCGCGACACGGCGGGCACCACGTCGCCCAAAAGTTGATGAAGACGACCTTGCCCCGATGCGCGCTCAGCCGGAACTGCCCGCCGCCCGGCGTGGGGAGCGTGAAGTCTTCGACCCCCCGCGCCCGGGGTGGCTTGATCAGGTCGAGCTCTCGCATGGCCTCGTCCACACTCAGCGGGCGCCGGTCCGACATCGCGACGACCCCGGGGTCCGGCGCGGTCGAAGGAGGCCCGACCGTCACGGGCGGGGCGACCGGCGGCGCCGCCGGCCGCGATGCGGTGCCGGGTCTCATCGCCACCAACGCGGTGATCACGACGACGAGGCCAGCCAGCGCGAGCGATGCGGCGAGGGTGAGCGCGCGTGCCACGCGAATCTCAGGCATCCTTGAAACACCGGGAATACTACCACTATATTCGGTGGCGACGCTGTCAACTCCCGGGGGCGCTATGAATCCCAGTTTCACCCGTTTCTGGGCCCGCATCCTGGTCGCCGTCGGGCTGGCCCTGGCCGCCAGTGGCGTCTTTCTCGCTGCCGTGGCGCTCGTCATCGACATGCCCTGGGGGAGCATCACCGGTCACGCCGTCGCCGAGGTGACGCTGGTCGCCTTTTTCCTGGCCGCCTCGGGCGTCCTGGCTGGCGTCCCGTTCATCGTTCTCGGTCAGGTCGTCCTGGTGTTTCTCGATATGCACAATCTCCTCGCCCGGATCGTGGTCCGCGTCGAGCGAAGCGCCGCGCCGGAGGTCGTGAGGCCGACTGGTGAGTTGCCTGCCCCGTGAGGACCGCGCTCGCCATCATCGCCGATGACCTCACTGGCGGGTGCGACGCGGGCGCCCTGTTCGCGGGGCCCGGACCCGTGCCATTCACGATCTGGCCGCGCACCATTTCGGCGGCCGCGGTGCAAGTGATCGACACGGAGTCGCGCGCGCTCGACGGCCGTGAGGCCGCCGACAGGGTTCGCTCCGCTGCCGCGCGAGTCGCCGCCGCCCACGTCTTCAAGAAGATCGACTCCACCCTCCGCGGGCGCATCGGCGCCGAGACCGAAGCCGTCATGGCGGCCGGTGGTTTCTCCACCGCGCTCCTCTGCCCGGCGTTCCCGGCACAGGGTCGCGTCGTCGCGGATCGCGTGCTCACCGTTCACGGGACGCCCGTGAACTCCACGGCCGTCGCCGGCGATCCAGAGTTTCCGGCGACGGCGCCCTTGACGAGGCGGCGCGGGCCCGATGTCACCGAATTGCTCCGATCCCAATTCGCACGCCCTCTCGCCTGGATTCCCCTCGACGGCGTGCGAGCGCAGCCGGAATCCCTGCGCGATCGGCTGGCGCGGCTGGCGGGCTCCGTGGTGCTGGCCGAGGCGGAGACCGATGCCGATCTCGACGCCCTCGTGGATGCCGCCCTGACTGCGGAGACCGCTCCCCTCCTGGTGGGATCGGCCGGGCTGGCTGGCGCGCTCGCCCGCCGTTGGGGTCTACTCGCGCCGTGCGCACCACTGCCGCGCGCGCAACGTATCCTGATCGTCGCGGGCAGCCGGCACCCGGTCACCCGATGCCAGGTGGCCGCCGCCCGCGCCGCCCGCCTCTCCGTCATCACCACGCCGAAAGCGGATTGCGGCGACCGCGCCGCGGTGGCGAGAAATCTCGCGGCCGAAGCGCGGCGCCGCATTGAGGCCGGTGGCGTCGATTTCGTGGTGGCCACTGGCGGCGAGACCGCTGTCGCGCTCTTCGAAAGCCTGGGGGCCGAACGCATCGACCTCGCCGGCGCCCCTCGCCCGGGCCTCGCCCTCGGCGACTTTTGCATTCCCGGCCGTGCCGCCCTGCCCGTGCTGACCAAGGCCGGAGGCTTCGGCGACCATGATCTCTTCGTATCGCTGGCTACGGAGGCAACCCGATGAACAGACCGATCCTGGGCATCACCATGGGCGACCCGGCAGGCGTGGGCCCCGAGATCATCGCGCGGGCGGCAGCCGGCGCGGAGGTCCAACGGACCTGTCGCCCCGTCGTGATTGGGGACGCTTCGGTCATGCGCGAGGCGCTCCGGCTTGTCGACTCACCCCTCCGCCTGCGCTCCGTCACCGACGTGGCCGATTGTCGTTGGGGGGAGAGCACATTGGAGTGCCTCGATCTGGCCAACGTCGAATCGGCGACCTTGCCACGGGGAGAAGTCAGTGCCGCCGCCGGCCGCGCGGCCCATGCGTACATCCTGCGCGCCATCGATCTCGCGATGTCCAAGGCCATTGACGGCATGGTGACGGCGCCCATCAACAAGGAGGCCCTGGCCGCGGCCGGGATGCCCCATACCGGGCATACGGAGATCCTGGCGGCGGTGTCCAATACGCGCGACTACGCCATGCTGCTCATGGGCGTAGAGTTGCGCGTCATCCACGTCACCACCCACGTGAGCCTGCGCCGCGTGCCCGATCTGGTCACTCCCGAGCGAGTGCTTCGGACGATCCGGCTCGCCCAGCGGACCATGGAGGGGTTGGGCCAGCCGCGGCCGCGGATCGCCGTCTGTGGCCTCAATCCACACGCCGGGGAGGACGGCCTCTTCGGCGACGAGGAGAAAACCGCGATCGCGCCGGCCATCGAAGCCGCTCGCGGCGAGGGTCTAGACGTCCACGGGCCCCTGCCCGCCGATACCCTCTTCTCCCGCGCCCGCGGCGGCGAGTTTGATATCGTCGTCGCCATGTATCACGATCAGGGGCACATTCCCGTGAAGACGCTCGGCTTCTCCTATGACGAGAAGAGCCGGCGGTGGACGGGCCTGTCCGGTGTCAACGTCACCGTCGGCCTGCCCTTCCTCCGGGTGTCCGTGGATCACGGCACCGCCTTCGATCGCGCCTGGAAGGGCATCGCCAACGCGGAGAGCATGGTGGAGGCCATCGACGTCGCCGTCCGCATGCTGGAGCATCGCGGATGACGGCATCGCGAGCCCCCCTCCGGGCGGCCCGCGAGGATCCCCGGCGCCGTGCGCCGAGTTCGAAAGAAGGCACTTCCGAGACTCATGACCGCGGCGGCCCTGCGTTCGCCATCGAGGTGGTGGCGCGGAGCCCAGGCTATGCCAGAACGGAGGCTTCCGATGGACGAGAAGGACCTGAGAGTACTGCTGAACGAGGTCAAGGCCGGCCGTCTGTCGCGCCGGTCATTCGTGGAGACCATGCTGGCGCTGGGGCTGACTGCTCCGATGGTGGGCCAGATGTTCGCCGCCGCGGGCATCGCGAACGCCCAGCCCAAGGCGACCTTCGCGCCAACGAAACGGGGTGGTGGCGGCGCGCTGAAGGCGCTCTGGTGGCAATCGCCGACCCTACTCAATCCCCACTTCGCGGTGGGCACCAAGGATCAGGACGGCTCGCGCATCTTCTACGAGCCGCTGGCCGCCTTCGAGCCGGACGGGAATCTGGTGCCCATCCTGGCCGCAGAACTCCCGAGCCTCCAGAACGGCGGACTGAGCAAGGACGGCCGCTCGGTGACCTGGCGCCTGAAGAAGAACGTCGCGTGGCACGACGGGAAGCCCTTCACCGCCGACGACGTGGTCTTCAACTGGGAGTACGCCGCAGATCCGGCCACCGCGGCCACCACCATCGGCTCGTACAAGGACATCGAGCGCATCGAGAAAGTGGACGCTCACACCGTGAAGGTCGCCTTCAAGAAGCCGCTGCCTTTCTGGCAGGAAGCCTTCTGTAGCAACCGCGGGATGATCATCCCCAAGCACCTCTTCGAGGCGTACAAGGGTGGAAAGTCCCGGGAGGCGCCAACGAACCTGAAGCCCATAGGAACCGGGCCCTACAAGTTCGTCGATTTCAAGCCCGGCGACCTCGTCCGGGCCGAGATCAACCCGAGCTACCACATGCCGAATCGCCCCTTCTTCGACACCCTCGAAATGAAGGGCGGCGGAGACGCCGTCTCTGCGGCCCGCGCCGTCATCCAGACCGGGGAGTTCGATTTCGCCTGGAACCTACAGGTCGAGGACGAGATCCTCCGGCGCATGGAACAGGGCGGCCGTGGGCGCGTCGACATCGCAGTGGCCGGCAACATCGAGCACATCCAGTGCAACCAGACCGACCCGTGGAAGGAGGTCGACGGGGAACGATCGAGTCTCAAGACGACGCATCCTTTTCTCATCGATCCCGCCGTCCGCCAGGCCCTCAATGTGCTCGTCGACCGCGCCTCGATCCAGGAGCAAATCTACGGGCGGCTCGGACAGATTTCGGCCAACTTCCTGAACGCGCCATCGCGCTTCCAGTCGAAGAACATGAAGTGGGAGTTCAACGTCGACAAGGCCAACCAGATCCTCGAGGCCGCCGGCTGGAAGCGAGGCCCGGACGGCATCCGGGCCAAGGACGGCAAGAAGCTCAAGATGGTCTACCAGACCGCCATCAACGCTCCCCGCCAGAAGACCCAAGCCATCGTCAAGCAGGCGGCGGCCAAGGTGGGGATCGATCTGGAGCTGAAGTCGATCGTACCCTCGGTGTACTTTTCCTCCGACGTGGCCAATCCCGACACCTACGCCCACTTCTATACCGACATTCAGATGTACACGACGACCATGGGCTATCCCGACCCCCAGGCGTTCATGGAACAGTTCACCTCGTGGGAGGCATCGAGCAAGGACAACAAGTGGCAGGGCCGCAACATCACGCGCTGGCGCAACGACGAGTACGACAAGCTGTGGAGAGCCGCCGAGACGGAGCTGGATCCCGTCAAGCGCGCGGCCCTCTACATCCGGATGAACGACCTGGTCATCCAGAACGTGGTGGTCATCCCAGTCCTGTGGCGGAGCGTGATCTCCGCAGTGTCCAACAAGCTCAGGGGCACGGAGATCTCGGGCTGGGACTCGAACCTCTGGAACCTCGCGAACTGGCACCGCGAGACCTAGACGTGGCGGCGGGCAGCCGGGCGAAGACGCCCGGCCGCTCCTGACCCCCGATGTCCAAGTACTTCCTGCGGCGGCTGCTGATTTCGATTCCCGTGCTCCTGGGGATCAGCCTCGTGCTTTTCACCATCCTGGCCCTGGCCCCTGGGGATCCGTTCGAGGAACTGGCCACCAATCCCAACGTGCCCGCCGAGGTGCGAGCCAACCTGCGCGCGCAGTACGGACTCGACGACCCCGTCTTCCTGCGCTACATCCGCTGGTTCGCGGCGATGCTCCGCGGGGACTGGGGATTCTCCTTCGTGAGCCGCGTGAACGTGGACGCGCTCATCCTGCAACGCCTGCCCACCACCCTGTTCGTCCTGGGCACGGCACAGACCCTGGCCATCCTGATCGCGCTGCCCATCGGAACGTATTCGGCCATGCGGCCGTACTCGCTGTTCGACCAGCTGTCCACCACGTTGGCCTTCGTGTGGTTCTCGCTTCCCACGTTCTTCACCGGACTCCTCTTCATCTTGTTCTTCAGCATCTACCTGGACTGGCTGCCCTTTATCTACCGGGCCGACCTCAGCTCGTCGGGGCTCGGCTGGCTGCGCGACCAGGTCCGGCAGAGCATCATGCCGATCAGCGTACTTGGCCTCTTCCAGGCTGCCTCTCTCACCCGCTTCGTGCGCTCCTCCGTGCTCGATGTGATCCGCCTCGACTACATCAACACGGCTCGGGCCAAGGGTCTGTCCGAGCGCGTGACCATCGTGAAGCACGTGGTGCGCAACGCCCTCATCCCGGTGGTGACCCTGGTGGCGTTGCAGATCCCCCTGATCTTCACGGGCGGCATCGTGACCGAGCAGATCTTCCGGGTCCCGGGCATCGGCTCCCTGCTCATCGCCTCCATCCTGGCCAACGACACCCCCGTCATCATGGCCATCACGTTCGTCTTCTCGGCGCTGGTCGTCCTCTTCAACCTCGTCGCGGACCTGCTCTACGGCTGGCTCGACCCTCGGATCTCGTACCGATGAGACCCGGCAGGGGATCCTCGACGCGATGAGCACCGGCACGCGGGTGGCCACCATGATCGGGGCGACCCCGGCGGCTGCGGCGCTCGGCAGCGAGACGCTCTGGCACGAGGCGTGGCGTCGTTTTCGCCGGCACCGTCTGGCTCTCGGCGGAGCGGTCATCCTGTTCGCCCTGGTCACCGCCGTGCTCGCGGGGCCTCTCGTCTACCGCGTCCCCATTGATGCCATCGACTTCAAGGCCAAGCTGAAGGGGCCGTCGTGGACGCATCCCCTCGGGACCGACGACCTCGGTCAAGACCTCCTGGCCCGAATGCTGTACGGAGGGCGGATCTCACTCGCGGTGGGAGTGGCGGCCATGCTCATCGCCATCAGTGTCGGCACCCTCATCGGCGCGGTGGCCGGTCACGTGGGTGGCGCCGTGGACAACACACTGATGCGCATTACCGACCTCTTCCTGTCCCTGCCCGCGCTGCCCCTCCTGCTGCTCGTCGTCTACCTGTTTCGCGACCCCCTGAAAAAGGCGTTGGGACCAGAGGCGGGTATCTTCGCGCTGATCGTCTTCGTCATCGGCGCCCTGAGATGGATGCCCGTGGCGCGTCTCGTGCGCGCCCAGTTTCTGTCCCTGCGCGAAAAGGAGTTCGTCGAAGCCGCCAAGGCGCTCGGCGCGCCGCCTCTGCGTCAGGTGGTGCGCCACATCTTGCCGAATGCCGTCGGCCCCGTCATCGTGGCGGCCTCGCTCGACGTGGCGGCGGCCATCCTCCAGGAATCGACGCTGTCGTTTCTGGGACTCGGTTTTCCCCCCGATATCCCCACGTGGGGGCGGATCTTGTTCGACGCCAAGGACAACCTCGATTTCGCCCCGCATTGGGCGGTCTTCGCCGGCACGGCGATCTTCCTGACCGTTCTGTCGATTAACTACATCGGCGACGGTCTGCGCGACGCCCTCGACCCCAGGAAGGTGCTCTCCCACTCCAGCGGTTCGTAAGCCGCGCTCCGAGACTCTAGAGCGTCGAGCTCGTGGGTTCCGGGCCGGTGCCGACCGGGGCGACCGCGACCGCCGCGCCTGCCCCGACGTCTCATACCCGCGGAGAACGAGGCCGCCGGCTTTCTGGACGTGGGCGAAGTGCGAGAACGCGGGAGGCGAAGGCGGAGCGGCCTGAGGCATGGAACCGCTGGCCTGGTGGAGACGGAGCCAACGCTTCCCCCGCCGTCGCTCAGGGAGCGGCAGGGGTGTCGGGGGGAACGGCGCTCGTTCCCCCCGACTATGTTACGTCGTTACGTCGTATAGGCCGAGAAGCGCACCGTCGTGGCGCGCGCGGTGTAGTCCGTGATGACGTTGACCACGGACGGTTTGCCCGACGCCCAGGCGCGCTCGAGGGCCGGCCGGATCTCGTGCGGCTTCTCGACGAACTCGCCGTGAGCGCCCAACTCCTTGGCCATCTTGTCGTAG
>JBKPAK010000222.1:0-19642 GCA_046726415.1 Candidatus Methylomirabilota bacterium | reverse complement strand
ATCCCCGGTTGCCCTTTGTTCGCCAGCACCAGCTCTCGCTGGTCGATCTACGCCCGAACACGTCCTACAACGTGAGGGTGAGATCCATCGACACGGCGGGGACGGAAGCCATCAGTCAGAACCACACCTTCAGGACTCGGGAGTCCCACCCGCCGCCCGAGGTGAATCGATGAAGGTGCGATGCCAGAGTTCCAGCATCAGCAGACTCCATAGACGACCATGATGATCGGCCCGTCCCGCGGCATGCTCGGTGAGGAGCCGGGCTACTGCCGATGTCCGGAAGTAGCCGCGGGCCCGCGCTCGCGGGCCCAGCAGAAGATCATGGGCCAGGTCATGCAGGTCGCGCCGGAACCAGTGATCGATGGGGACACCGAATCCCATCTTGGCGCGCCGCAGCACCGGTCCCGGCAGGACGTCGGCCATGACGCGACGAAGTAGGTACTTCTGGGTCAACCCCCTCAGCTTCAGCCCCCGCGGCAGGGTGGCCGCGAACTCCACCACCCGATGGTCGAGGAAGGGAGAGCGCACCTCCAGCGAGTGCGCCATGCTGGCCAAGTCCATCTTGACCAGGAGGTCGCCGGGTAGATAGAGCTGCACGTCCGCGTAGGCGGCGGCTTCGGCCAGCTCAGAGGCGTCGGAATCCGCGAAGGCGCGCTCGAGGAACGCGAATGAATCGCGTCCGTTCAGACTGTGAGCGAACTCGGGCTCGTAGAGCTCCTGCTTTTGCGCATTGCTGAAGAGGCCGATCCACTGCCCGTAGCGGCGGGTCGAGGGCTGGGCGGCATTCTCGAGCAGTCGCCGCAATCGATGGGCCGGCGATTTGGCGCCGACCGCCGGCAACAGCCGGCCGCTGGCCGCCAGAGCGCGGCGAACGCCAAAGGGCAACCGGTCCAACCACCCTCCTAGCATCAGGGCGCGGTATCGATCGTAGCCGAGGAACGCCTCGTCCCCTCCGTCTCCGCTCAAGGCGACGGTGACAAACTCCCGGGCCAGCTCGCAGAGGGCGAAAACGGGCAGGGCCGAGGAATCGGCGAACGGTTCATCGAAGTACCAGGCCAGACGGGGCAGGACTTCGGTGGCCGCCGGTTTGACCACGCGCTCGTGGTGCTGCGTCTCGAAGCGCCGGGCAACCTGGCGTGCGTAGGGCAGCTCGTCGTACTCGGCATGCTCGAAGCCAATCGAAAACGTCCGCAGCGAAGGGACCCCGAGGCGACGCATGAGGGCGACGACCGTGCTGGAATCCAATCCGCCGCTGAGCAAGACGCCCAGCGGCACGTCGCTCTCGAGGCGGAGGCGGACCGCCTCACTGAGGAGGGTCTCCAGTTCTTCCGCGAGCACGGCCTCGGATTGGCGGCGCTTCGGCGCGTAGCGGAGGGTCCAGTATCGCTCGATGCGGGGGACGCCGTCACGGAGGAGCAGATAATGCCCCGGCGGCAGTCTGCGGATTCCCTGGAAGGCCGACTGGTCGGGCGGAACATAGCCATACGTCAGGTAGTCGTGGATGGCCGAGTAGTCGGGCGAGGCCGAGATGCGGCGGTCCTGCAGGATGGCCTTCGCTTCGGAGGCGAAGAGAAATAGGCCGGGAGCCGCGTGAAATAGGAGCGGCTTCTTGCCGAGCCGATCGCGCGCGATGAACAGCGTGCGACGCGATCCGTCCCAGAGCGCGAAGGCGAACATTCCACGCAAGTGTCGGAGACAGTCGACCCCCTCCTCCTCGTACAGGTGCAAGATCGTCTCGCCGTCGGTGGCGGAATGGAATCGATGGCCGCGCCCCTCCAGCTCCGCACGGAGGGCGCGGAAGTTGTAAATCTCGCCATTGAAGACGAGCCGCAGCGAGCCGTCGGCGCTCACGAGCGGCTGGGTGGCGGCTGGGGAGAGATCGATCACGGCCAATCGACGGCTCCCGAGTCCGACGCCACCCTCGACCCAGATCCCTTCGGAGTCGGGGCCGCGGTGGCGCAGGGCCGCCGTCATTCGCCGAATGCTGTGCTCAGAGACGGGTTGGGAGCCGTTGAGCTGAACCGCGCCGGCAATGCCGCACATGCGTTAGCAGGACGCTCCCACCGTCAACCTGTGGCCGGCCAGGGCCCGCGGTTCGCCACCCCCGGGCGAAGGGCGCAGCATGCCTCAGCCCCTTCCGCCCGCGACCACCGAGGCCAGAAGCCGTTCAGTCTTTTCGACCATAGCGCCGCGCGTGAATCCGGCGACGGTCTGCCATCCATTGTCGCGCAGCTGGCGCCAGAGCGCGCGATCGCCGAGCACGTGAGCGATGGCCGACGTCAGCCCGGTGGTCCCGTTTCCGATCAGAATTCCGTTCTCGGGGTGCCGAATCACCTCCACCGTCCCTCCAACGGCGGTGGCCACCACGGGAAGTCCGGCCGCCATGGCCTCGAGCACAACATGCGGCTGCCCTTCATAGCTCGAATTGAGCACGAACAGATCGCACTGTGCCATCAGCCTCGCGACGTCCGGCTGACTGACCTGACCAGCGAACGTGACGCGGCCTTTAAGTCGGAGCGCGGTTACCAGCGCTTCGAGCTTCTCCCGTTCGGGACCGTCGCCAATGATGAGCAAGTTGACTCCCGGCACCTCATGAATCGCACGGATGATCCCGTCCACGTGCTTCCAAGCCACCAGCCGCCCCACCGTTACGACCGTTCGCCTCTCGGGACCGGTGGGCGCGGGTGGCCGCCTTCGTTCGGTCAGTTCCACCGCATTGGCGATGACCTCGATTCTGGCCTCGGGGACGCCCCAGCCCCGGACGATGGTGGCCAGATATCTGGAGGGAGTGATCACGCGCTCGGCCTGGCGGACCCACCAGCGGCGAACGGCCTTCAGCATTTCCGCCCGGACCCGCAGGCGCTCGGACTGGAACGCTTCGAAACCCAGGCCGCTCCACCCTGCCCGCATGGCCTTTTCCCAGGCCAGATCGCCGACGACCTTTTCCACCACCGGTCGCCCCGCGAGCTTGCCGGCAATGGCCGTCTCGAAACCGAGGCCATTGGTGAAGAGCAGGTCGGCGCGTCGTCCCCAGCCGGCGATCTCGGCCACGATGCCCACCCAGCGCCCGGGCGTCCACGATCGACGCGGCAGGCGCACCACCCGGAACGGGTATGCTCGATCATTGTGATCGACGCCGTGACTCAGCGTCACCACCGTGACCTCGTGTCCGCGCGCCACCAACCCCTCGGCGAGGACGGGCACATAGGTGGCGGGCCCACCGATGTCCGGCGGGAAGATTCCGGCGGCGATCGCGACACGAAGGGTCGGCATTCCTACCCGCGCTTTTCGGCCGCCAAGACATGGGCCATGGGATAGCTCTGCAAAACCTCACCCCGCCGACCGGCCAGTCGGCTGATGACCACCAAGGCCTTGTCGGCGACCGTAGCCACGGCAAACGCCGACAATCCCAACCCGGGGAGACCGAGGATCGGCCACAACAAATTGACGCAGCACACCAACGGGGTGCCACCAACTCGATGAACCAGGATGTGGCGAAAGCCTGCCACGGAGGCCAGGTGAACGAGGGCGTCGTCGGTGAAGCGGACGAAGTCCTGGGGTGAGCCATGCTGTCGGTAGAGAAAAGGGACGGCGCACAGATAGAGACCGGGACTTCGCAAGACCCGAAATGTCTCGTGAAAGTAGGTGGTCGGATCGGGCAGATGCTCGACCACCCACGTCGACAGAACGACATCGAACGCATCGTCCCGGAACGGCCACGGTTCCGTCAGGTTGGCCACGATGTCGGGTGTGCGGGACGGCAGCACATCGGCAAACACGGTGGGCAACTCGGCGAGCCTCCGGGTGAGGGCGACGCGGTCCGAACCCCCCACAGTACGGCCCCCGCCGGCCACCAGAACGCGCCGTTCGACTCCGGACATTTTCATGTCACAGAGACTCTCCAACTCGATCTCCGAGAGGACTCGGGACAGGGTGGCCTCGTTCCAGAGCAACCGCCGATACTGCCGCCAGGGAAAGCGGTCGCCCGCGAAGGAGGGCGGCCGCCGGTCTGCCTCGAGATCTTTGCCCGTCGCCGCCATCGGCATCTTCCCGTTCCTTTTAGCGCTGACGCGCTCCGCGCGCCATCGCCCTGGCCGCCATCAGCAGCGTAAAGGCCGCGACGCCCACCGCGGAAACCCCAGCGATTCCGAGAAATTCGTAGGCCGAGAGAACAGCGAGGCTCGTTCCCAGCAGCGAATAGAACGGCAAGGACAGAGCATACACCATCATGAGGGAAGCGGTCCCCGGCACATCATAGAGGTGGGTGGACACCCGGGTGGCACTCAACGCCGGGGCAATGAGCGCGGCGGCGGCGAGATCGGCCACATACCGGATCCGCGAGATATTGCCAACCGCGGCGCGGCGGCCCGCCGCCCCAAAACTCGGAGATATACCGCATGGCCATGGTGACAGGATAAAGGGCGGGTGAACGGAACGTCCGTTCTCAGAGCCGAGCATAGACCCTCTAAATGCCCTCTCACCCGGGACTCCGCCGGACAACCTTTCCCGCCGACCCTCGGTGGTGGAGCACCATGGCGCTCGGCGGAGCCATCGTCAAACCCCCGAGCACGGCCAGGAGGCGTCAGGGACGGTGTCGAGGGCCACGAGGGCGGGAATCGTGACGGCGGCCGCGGTGCGGGCGAGCAGATGAGGGTCGGCGGCCCAGCGGACCCCGGGTGAAGGCGGCTCCCTGGAAGCGACGTGCGGGCGGTTACGCCGTCGATCGTGGGGACGGTCGCGCTGGCGGTGCGCAGGGTGGGGGGCCGCCCAGCCCCAGACGCGCGAGCAGCCGACGGAGGGTTGGTGGCCGCGGGCGCCTCGCCACGATCCGCGGCCGCTCTCCACAGCGCGGACAGTGCAAGATATCTACGACGAGCAGGCCGAAGCCGCCGGAAACGGGCGTACTGCCGGAAGGCGTCGAAGCGCGCGTCCGTCCAGAAGGCGATGACGGACAATCCGCCCAACGCGCTGAGCGCGCGGAATTTTCTTTCGGCTGTCGCGTCCTGCAGCAGGCTGAGCCGCGCGGTCCCGACGAAGCAGGTAGCCACCGCATTGGTTCCACCGCTCACGATCTCAACAGCTCCCGGAAAGTTCTCAATCCGGCCTGCCAATCGAGGTTCGCGCGCGCGTAACGCCGACCAGCCTCGCCCAGCCGCCCACGCAGCTCGGGAGAAGAGGCGAGCTCGGAAAGCGCGGTCGAGAATGCGTCCTCGTCCCGGCAGATCCGCCCCGCCTCCGCCTCTAGCACAAAACTCGCCTCGTCGAGCTCGGTGGCGACAATGGGAATACCGCAGGTCAGATACTGCGCGATTTTCACGCTGAAATGACCGGGCGGAACCTGGAGCGTGCGCGGATACACCGCGATATCGAAGTTCGCGGTGTAATCGAGCATCTGGTTCGAGGGAAGATAGCCCAGCATCCGTATCCACGCCCGCTCCGCAGCGAGCTTCCGGACACCCGTGCTCACGCTTCCGATGAGCCAGAGAACCAGCCGCGGCTCGGTGCGCCTGGCCCGCTCCATCGCGGCGATCAGCAGATCGATATCATCGAGCCCGTTGCGCGCGCGCCGTGGCCCGTCTGCTCGAACCGTGAAGGTTGGTGCGCTGTATCCCACGACCAGCTCATCGGACTTTCGCAGCGAGGCGCGAATACTCTCTACCCGCTTCGGGTCCGGAGCTCCCGCGCCGTCGGACGCAACCGGCTGCGGGATTACGAGAATGGGATTGCGCACGCCCGCATCAAGGTAGATGTTCTTCGCCTTGGTGGTGGTCGTCACGATGGCCTTTACCTGCGGCAAATTCAGCGACTCGATCTCCTCCGGTGTGAACCAGGGATCATCGATGTCGAGGATCACCGATTTCTCCCGCGGCCAGAAAGCAATCTGCGCCGCTTCCACGGTCATCAGCACCTGGTAACGGCGAGCGAGGCGCGGCAGCACCCAGGGGTAGACGACACGACGATCCACCAGCTTCCACAGCCGAAACTGCGCGCCCCGAACGAGTCGCCGGTCGCTGAAGGTGAACCCGTGCCAGGCCACGTCCTCGCGCAGCCCGTGCACCAGCGCCTCGAATCGAGGATTGTTGTGTCCACGAAACTTGTACAGGAACCAGGTCGCGCTCTGATTCATGGCCTACCCCCATGAGCCATCGACGAACGGGAGGGTGAGATCTCGAGACCAGAACGCATCAGGACGCGCATAGCCAGTGCGCCATGACGAAGACAAATGCGCTGTTCGCTACCGCGAACGGCGTCGCCATCCCGAGAAGCCCGCATACGCGATGGCCGGCCACGCAAGAACGGCGATCACAGCGGTCTGTACCGCACCCCCCACGTCCAATTGCGGATGCTCCCGCTGGAGAAGTATAGCGTATTCACCCCAGAACACGGCCGTGCTTGCCGGGACTGTCAGCAACATCACCTGCGCCCCGGCACCCATGGCACCGTACCTGTCGCCGAATACCAGACGAATGATAAATGGGAGAAGCGGCACGGTTCCCAACAACAGGAGAGAAATCGGGAGGCCGTAGCGAATCGTCCAGTGCCGGAGACTGGCAGCGATCTCGGCTCGTTCTCCGACCGCCCACCGGCTGGCGAGTTCGGGATAGACCACGCGCCTTAACGCATGCTCCAGATGCGAAGCTGCGGTGACGATTGTCGTCGCGTCCTCAGGCCCGCGGCCACGTCCCAGGAGCGCCAGAGGGATGTGCGCCGCGGCGCCGACAAGGGACATGGCCAGGAAGTTCCATCCGAACAGCCCAGCCACCTCCCTCGTGAGCGGCCGAAATTCGCGGAAAGACGCGCGACACGGCGAGCCGTGGGCCTCTTTCTGCAGAAGCCTGGCGATGAGGCGGAAGTGAAGGAGCCCAATGACGAGCTGGGTCCGAGTGAGTGCAGATGGAAGTCTCGCTTTCCGGGCTCCGCGCCCGCCGCGGCCTCGACCAGCGTCACTTGCGAGGAAAGCTCGGTCCGCGTCAGGCTGCGGCGCATCGCCCGCGCATTCCGACGATCCGGCTCGAAGGCGTACACGCGACCGGCCTGGCCGACCCTCGCAGCCGCGAGGAGAGTGAAGAGCCCGAGGTGCGCGCCCATGTCAAGCACGACCGTCCCTGGCCTGACCGCCGCGCAGAAGAGCCGCATCATCAGCGGATCCGATCGGACGGCGGCCAGCGCTTCCAGATAGTGCCGATGGGCGAACGAGCCGTGCAGCGTCACACCGGCCACTGTTGCCGTGAGCCGGTCACCGAGAACGCTGGTGAGGGCGTCGCGCGCGCTTTGCGCCACTCCTCCGAGACCCCACAGCAGCGGTGGATAGCTGATGGCCCGGGTGGCAAGGCCGTACGCGACCGGACCAAGGAGCCGAGTGGCTACGACTGTCGTCGCGAACGCCAGGGCCGTGCCCGCGTACTGGGTGGCAGAGATCTTGGCGGCGTCGCTGGGGAGGCGCCCGGGTTCGATGGCGCCGTCAGGCGGCGGTGCCGAGATCATCCCGACAACACGGGACGGGCTTTTCTGTTTGCCGAGGCCGCCGACAATAGCGTGGCGGGGATGGCAATCCCCTTGCGATCCAGAAGCCGCTCGTAAAGGGCGGCCATATCCGTCACGAGCCGGGTGGCCGTGAAGTCGATGCGGACCCGGGCCTGCGCGGTCTCGGTCAACCGTCTCACGAGGCCGCGGTCATCCAGCAGCTTCAGCACAGCCTCGCTCAGCTCAGCGGCATCACCCCATCGTACCAGCAGGCCGGTCACGCCGTCCTCGATGAGATCTGGAACCCCGCCGACCCGCGTTGCGACCACCGGGCACCGCGACGCCATCGCCTCGATGGCGGCTACCGGGGTTCCCTCGTTCCGCGACGCGATGACGAGCACGTCGAGATCGGAATAGACGTCCGGCAGATCTCGCCGCCATCCCGTGAACAGCACGTGCTGGGCCAGCCACAGGTCGTGGGCGTACTTCTCGATGTCCCTGCGCAATACGCCATCGCCGACCACCACGAAGCGGGCGGCCGGCCAGCGCGCGATCACGAGGCGGGCGGCGTCGCAAAAGAGGCGATGATCCTTGATGGGCACAATCCGTCCCACGATGCCAATCAGCGGCGAGTGGGCGGGGATACCGAGGGCGGCGCGGAACCGTCCGGCCCGCCGCGTCGACGTCAGGTACGGCTCCAGGTCAATGCCGAGAGGGATGACGGCAATCCGGCTAGCGGGAGCCACACCGTGGTCGATGAGCTCCCGCTTGACGCCCTCGCTCACGGCCGCGATGCAATCCGTCCGCCGCCCAAGTTCCCGCTCCAGTCTGCGCAGCAGCCATGTCTTCACGGGCCCGTAATAGCCGCGCAGCACGTGCCCATGAAACGTGTGGAGGATGATGGGGACCCCCGCCAGGCAGGCCGCGATTCGCGCCAGCACGCCCGCCTTGCCGGTATGGGTATGCACGATGGTCGGCCGTTCGCGCCGCATAAGCCGATAGAGTTTCACGAGCGCACGCACGTCCTGCCCGTTCGCCGACAACTCGCCGGCCATCTCAGGAATGATAATCGGCATCACCCCGTGCGCCGCTGCATAGTCACGCAGCGATCCCTCGGTGGCGCTCTCCCGTCCCGTCACCAGGACCGAGGTGTACCCCAGCCGTTTCAGACCGGCCGTGAGGAGTACCACGTGAATCGCCGGGCCGCCCACGTTCAATCGCGCGATCACCCGAACGACCTTGGCCGGCCCGCCGCGGTCGGGCCGTGGGTCAGCGCCCGCGGCGATCGCGCGCGGGAGATGCGCCCGCCGACGCTTAGCCCTCCGCTGTCCCCGCGATTCCCACTGCCCGCGCACGCTGATCCAAACGGACAAGGCGATCAGCCGCAGATCCAACCCAACGCTTCGTCGCCGGATGTAGAACGTGTCATAGCGGAACTTTCGGTGTCGTTCGACATCGCGGGGGGCGTAGATTTGGGCGAGGCCGGTCAGTCCCGGCTTCACCGCCAAGCGCTCCTTGAACAGCGGGATCTCACTATCTGCGGAGGCCCGGTCTCGCCCGCGGCTCTGGACCTCATTCACCGGCAGCGCGCGGGGGCCGACAAAACTCATGTCGCCCTTCCAGATGCTCAGGACCTGGGGGAGCTCATCGAGCGCGGTGGCGCGCAGCAGCCGACCGATCCGCGTGATGCGCGGATCGTGTCGGGTCGCCTGAACGGCGAGACTCCCCGCCCCCACCACCATCGTTCGAAACTTGAGGACCCGTATCCGGCGGCCCCCTTGTCCCCAGCGATCCTGGGCGAAGAAGACGGGTCCCCGGTCATCGAGGCGAATGGCCAGCGCCACCAAGAGCCAGAGAGGAGCGCTGACGACAAGTCCGATGGAGGCCACCACGACGTCGATCAGGCGCTTCAGCTTTTCGTCTTGGCTCATGCCACCTCCTGACCGGTGAGAATGTCTCGGTAGAGCTGAGCCGTCCGGCTCGACATGGTCTCCGCCGAAAAGAGGCCTTCTGCGCGGAGCCGACCGCCTCGTCCCATTCGCCGCGCCTCCTCTCGATCTTCGAGTAGGCGGACCATGGCCTCCGCCAGACTCTCGGGGTCACGCGGGCTGACCAAGATTCCGCTCTCGCCGTCGGCAACGATCTCGGTCAGGGGGGCCATGCGGATGGCCACCACCGGCTTGGCCGCGGCCATGGCTTCAACCACCACCTGTCCGAACCCCTCCGAGTCCGAGGCAAAGGCGAACACATCCACAGTGGCCAAAAAGGCCGGAACGTCACTCTGAAAGCCCACGAACCTCACGGTGCCCTGAAGCCCGAGGTCGCCGACGAGCTGTTCAAGCGCGTTCCGGTAGCCGCCCGGGTCGTGGCCGGCAATCACCAGGATCGCTCGAGGCACTCGCCGGTGGACGGCCACCATCGCTCGAATGAGGCGTTCGTGACCCTTTCGCGGGTCCAGCCGGCCGATCGAGCCGACCACAGGTTCATCGCTCAGACCCCACGCCTCCCGCAGGTCACGGGTCGCCGAAGCGAACCGCGCCAGGTCGATCCCGTAGTGAATGACGCTCACCCGTGCCGCGGGAATGGCCTGTTCCCTCACCAGCCAACTCTTTACCGCTTCCGAAATCGCGATGACGCGGTCGGCCCCCGCCCACACCCGGCGCACCAGGGGCATCCATGGTCGTCCCGACCACGTGTCGCGGGCGTCATGCATTCCATGGACACTCACGATCCAGGGCTGCGATCGAGTCACGAGCCCCGCCGCGCCCGTGGCCAGATCGGCGCGGGGGAGATGGCTGTGAAGGATGTCCGGGCGCTCGGACCGTAGGACGCGGAGGATCCCGACCGGAAAGCTGGGGTCGTATCGTCGCTCCGCACCGACCCTGATGGTCCGGACACCGCATTGTTCGAAATCGCTGCGCAGCGAGCGACTGTCACCAATCGACTCTCGGCCGAAGGCGACGGTCATGTCGAGGGCGTAGGGCCGGAGCCCTCGACACAGGGTGAGCAGGTGAAGCTCTGCGCCTCCGACGGCCAATGTGTTGATCACGTGAAGGATCTTCAACTCCGGCGTGGCCCTAGGTGACGACTGGTCGGGGGCGGGGGGCGCCCGTGCCGGGGGGCCGCGCCGCTCCCCGGCGGCGGACAATGGCCGCCCGAAAAGTCTCCTCGAGCCTCGCCGCCAGACTCGTCACACTATGGTGCGACCGAACATGCTCGCTGAGCCGCCGGCCGATCTCCGCACGCTGGTCGATGGAGAGCGACAACCCCCAGTGGAGCCGATCCGCCAGTGCGGATGCGTTCCGGTAGGGGACGCTCAGCTGGTCCCCGTAGCGCCCAAAGACCTCGCGAAATCCCTCGTGAGCAACAAAACAGATACGCCCACAACTCATGGCCTCGAAGACCACCTTATCGCCCGATCCCTGCTCGGTCAGGTTCACACAGACCACCGCGCGCCTGTACCAGGCCGCCAATTCTCGAGCCGGCATCGCCGGAAGGATCGACACGATCTCGCCAAGGTCCAGGCGTCCGACCTCGCCCTGCAACCACGCGGCGTACCGGTGGTCAGAGGGGACGGCGGGGCTCCCTACGATGACGATTCGGAACGGGCGGCCCCCGCGCCGGCGCAGCAGCGCCCCCGCCTCCAGCAAGGTTCCGAAGTCCTTGACCGGGGACAACCTCCCGACGCTCAAAATCAGGGGAGCTTCATGGGAGGCCACCTCCGGAGCGGGAGAAAAAACGTCGGTGTCGATGCCGTGCCCAATGACGTCGAGTTTGTCCCGGCGATAGGGATAGGAGCTGGGGAGGCTGGTCACCACGCGATCGGACGCGTAGTGAGCAAGTGTCAGCACCCGACTGAGTTTGGGATGCGTATACCACAACACGATGGGAACTCGACGGGGTTTGAGGACGGGGGCGGCCATGGCGGCAAAGATCGGAATCATATGGGCAAAGCAGATGTCGATTGGTCCGAGACGGAGCACGCGCCAGAGCGCCGCATAGAATTCCAGCGCGCGGCGGGCCTCGGAATATCCCTTCTCCTTTCCCACCGAGAGGATCCTCACGTTCTCACGCGGCAAGGTCCGCCCCTGCCGCATCGTGATCACGTGTACGAACTGGACTCGCTGGGCGATCTCGTCGATCCAGCGGGTGGCCGCGGCCAGGATCGGGTCGTCACAATCGGTAGCCAGATTGAACCACAAGACCCTCATCGGGCCCAACGTTTGTCATGGGCGCCGTTGTCGCGCAACTCCGCCGCGATGGCGAGAATCTGCGCGTAGCCCTCGAACCACTGCGCCGCACTGAAGCGCCCGGTGGCCACGGCCCGTGCCTTCGCCCCGACCCCTTCCGCGGCCCGCGGATTGGCCAGTACCCATCGAAGCCGATCCCTCAACGCGTCCTCGTCCCCTACCGAGAACAACCAGCCGGTCTGGTCATCGGCAATCAGCTCGGCGAGTCCACCGACTCGGCTGGCGATGACCGGGGTCCCGGTGGCCATCGCTTCCACGACCACTCGCCCGAACCCTTCCGACAACGACGGCAGGACGAACACCGCGCAGGCCGCCATCAACCCCGCCAACCGTTGCTGCGTCACCTCGCCCACGAACACGACGCGTTCCGTGAGGCCCCGGGCCAGGATCTCCGCCCGCATCTGGGCCGCGTAGGTGGCGTCTGCCTCGCGCCCGACAATGACCAGCCGAATGTCGTCCCTCTCCTCCGCCAGCCCCGAGAACGCCCGCAGGAGATGGTGCAAGCCCTTCACCCGGGCAATCACTCCAGCAAAGAGAATGTCCCCCGAGACCCGCGGGATCTCCTGCCCGCCGGCGGTGACGAAGACGTCCAGGTCGGTCCAGGTGAGAAACTGCACGAGGGGTCGGTGACCGGCTACTCGCCGCAATTGTTCGCTGGTGGAATCAGAGATGCCGCGCAGCACGTCGGCCCGCCGCAACGCAAACCGGGCCATCGCTCTCATCGCTCGCCGGTACAGCGCTTCGGCCAGGACTCGGCGGTACAGAAAAACCGCCTCGAAATCGCCGTGACCTTCCACGACCAGCACGGGGGCCCGGCCAAGCCAGCGGGCGGCGCACTTGACGAGGGCCGCCATCGCGCCGGTGTAGGGGCACTGGGCGACGATCACGTCGATGCCGTGTCGCCACGTCAACCAGGACAACATCAGCGGCCCCACGACCATCATGGCGGCATACCGCAGGAGTGGGGCGGGCACATTGGGCAAGAGATAGAAGCGGGCGTCTTGGAAGAAGTGCTGCGGGCGGGGTCCCTTGGCGAACCCCAGCACAAAGACGTCGCCCAGCGTCCTCAGTCCCGCGAACTTCCGCGCGTCGGTTTCGTTCAGAGGTTGCCCATATCTCGCCCCCCCAGCGAAGCACAGCTTCCAGCGTCTCGCCGAGCGCGGCGGCGGCATGCGCTCGGCGGCACACCCGCCAACCACTCACGCGGCCTCGGGAGACATCAACCCCGCTTGCACCAGCCGCTCGCGCTCGGCGACAATGATGCGGTTCAACATCTCGACGAGCTCCATGCTGGGCGCATAGCCAATGCGCTCCTGCAGCTTGGAAATGTCGGGGAGTCGCCGCGCCATATCCTCGAAGCCGGATTCATAGGCCTCGTGGTAGGGTACGTGCACGATTCCCGACGGGCTGGCCGTCAATCGCTTGATCAAGACGGCCAACTCTTGGATGGAGATGTCCTTGGTGTGTCCAATGTTGAACACCTCTCCATAGGCGTCGGGCCGCTCGATCAGCTTGATCATGGCTCCCACCACATCACCGACCCACGTGAACGACCGGCGCTGGGTCCCATCGCCGAATACGGGAAGCGGCTCGCCCAGGAGCGCACGCCGCACGAAGCGCGGCACCACCATGCCGTATTGCCCAGTCTGTCGCGGGCCTATGGTATTGAACAAGCGAACCACCACGTTGGGGGCTCCCTTCTCTTTGTGGTAGGCGCGGGCCAGAAATTCGTCGATGATCTTGGAGGCCGCGTAGCACCACCGCGCGCGCGAGGTGGGGCCGAGGATCACGTCGTCTTCCTCGTTGAAGGTGGCCTTGTTCAGCTTGCCGTAGATTTCCGAGGTCGAGGTCAGCAAGACCGGCCTCCGTTTTCGCGAGGCCAGTTCCAGGACGACCTCGGTGGCCTTGATGTTGGTCTCGATGGTATGCACCGGCTGCTCGACGATCAGCCGAACCCCCACCGCCGCTGCCAGGTGAAAGACTACGTCCACGGAATCGATCAATTCGAGCAGAAGAGGTCGATTGAGGACGCTGTCCAACAAATAGGTGAATTGCGCGTGCCCCTTCAAGTGGGCAATGTTCTCGATGCTGCCCGTCGACAAGTCATCGAGGATGATGACACGCCAGCCGCGCTCCAACAGCGCTTCGGCCAGGTGCGAACCGACGAAGCCGGCTCCTCCGGTGATCAACGCCTTGTTCATGGGTAATCCTCCTCAGCCCGGTGCCGGAAATTTCAGGCGGGGCCCTCATGAGCCGCGCTGACGGGCGGCGGCCGCGGTCGGGGCTCCCATCGTCCAGGGTTCGTGGTTCAGGCCCGACGCTCTTCCATCGCGTGCCAGGGCACCACCGCACGCGCGACCGCGCCGGCGATCAGGACGAACGCGGTGGCGATGACCATTTCCGAGACTTTGTCGACCGATTCGAAGAACGAGCGGAGGCTGTAGACGAGCGCCACCCCGTAGAGCGCGGCGGTCAGCGGTGGCCGCCCCCCGCTCGCCGCCATCCACGTGTGGAGAGCTCGCAACCACGCCCCAAACACGAAGCACACAGGAACAACGCCGATCACTCCGACGCTCAAGTAGCTGTCGGCGATCAGCGTCGCATGAAGACCCCACTTCCGGGCCGGGTCCGACACGCCAGTCAGGCTCTCCACGATGAAGACACCACCGCTACGACCCAAGCCCAAGAACTTGGAGATCCCGGGCAATACGGGGACCCAGATAGCGGCGCCGAGGGTCCCGGGATCGAGCTTGACCACCGCGGCCAGACTATGCAGGTGACCCACGTCAAGCCAGATGGCGTATTCGATGTAGTCGACCAGGAACTCCCCCACCAGCCAGAAGGCTGTGAGCCCATAGTCCCCTCGGTAGCCCTGGCCTACCGCACCGACGATCAGCAGGACGCCCGCGAAACCCGCGTACCACGCGAGGGTCCCGTATCGCTTCCTCGGCAGTCGGTTCCCCGCGGCCAATCCAATGAATGCGGCCAAGATCGGCGTCAGCGCTCGCGCTCGCCCGCCCAGCACGAAGAAGACCACCCCGCCGCCCACCGCGGGCAGCAGGGCCAGGGGGCGAGGGAACCCCAGCGAGCGAAGCGCGAACACCTGGAGCACCGAGCCCGCGATCAGGCCCAGCGCGAGGTGAAAGAAGATTCCGGTACCCTCGGCAATCTGCTCGTTCCGGAACGTACCGGCCACCACCGTTTCGGTGGCCGCCCCCGAGGTGTTGAAATTGACAAACGCGATCAGGGCCACGAATCCCATGCCCGCAATGGCGGCCCCACTCAGCACGAGTCGCCAAGGGGACACGCCAGAGCCGAGTCGGTCAACCACTCTAAACAACCAGCCGGTCGAGAGGCGGCGGGTGGCCACCCATCCCCACACCGTGGAGGTGACCCCGAGGAGCGCTAAGGAATGGGCCGTCCACCAGTCTTGTTCGGTGAGACCGAGGATTTCGAACAGTCCGTGCGCCGGTATCTCGGAGAAGAGCAGGCCGAGGCCGGGCAGCGCGAATCGCATAATGGCGAAGACCAAAAACAGCCCGAGCGGACTAGCCCAGCCATGGCCCATCTCCCACCACAGCGCGCTGAGAATCAGCAGATAGGCCAGCATCCAGTGCAGCTCGAACGCCGACGTGGTCAGAATACTGTAATACCCGATCACCGTGACCAACGCCGCGCACCACGAACTGACCGGGCCCATTCAGGATGACCGCCGCGACGAGAGCCCCTGCCGGGTCATTCGGCGCCAGCCCGGGGTGCCGACGCGAGACAGGAGAGATCTCGCTGACCAGACTCCTCGAGGACACGCTGCGGCTGCCTGACCGCACGAGAGGTCAAGGCGACTCGCGACTGGTTGGCCGACCGCGTGGGAGCTCGGTCTTCGGTCGGCGCCCGCGCTGACGCTGGCGGCTTCGACCGGAATACTCGTAGTAATCGCTGGCGCCACGCACGTCGTTCAGCACGACGCCGAGCAGCCGCCCGCGCACCGATGCCAGGCTCTTGATGGCCCGGTACGCGGCGTCGCGGGACGCCCGCCCCTCGCGAATCGTCAGCACCACCCCATCCACCTGCGAGGCCAGGATCAGCGCATCGCTGAGACCCAGCAACGGCGGGGTGTCGAGGATGATGTAACGGAATCGCTCTCCGAGGGTGGACAGGGCCTGCTGAAGCCGAGCCGTCGCAAAAAGCTCGGCCGGCTCATGAGCGCTCAGTCCAGAGCCCCCCGGAATTGCGCACAGGTTCGGCACCGTCGTCGACGTGACGGCCAGCTCCAGCCGGGCTCGCCCGCACAGAATATCGGCAAAGCCGGGCGCTCGCGCGATCCCGAGTATTTTGTGGAGCTCCGGCCGCCGGAAATCGGCATCGATCAAGAGCACGGGACCCGCATCGAGCTCGGCCAGGGTGACGGCCAAATTCGTGGCCAGCGAGGTTTTGCCCTCACCGGGATGGATCGAGGTGACCATCATGACCCGCGGCGGACTCTCCGGGGCCGAATACAGAATGGTCGTTCGCAGACTGCGGAAGACCTCCGCCAATGGTGAGGCCGCGTGGGCGTACGAGGCGAGGGCAAACGCCCGCCGCCGCCGGCCGCTGGACAAAGCATGGCTCCACCGCGTCGCCCGGCCACCCACGGCGCGGAAGGGGATCTCACCGAGCGTGCGGACCCGCAGCACTTTCTCGGCTTCGCGGGTGCTCTTGATGCTCGTATCGAGATAGTCGACCACGAAGGCGAGGCCGAGGCCGGTCAGGAGCCCGATGACCAAACCGACGAGCAGGTTCAGCTTCTTGCGAGGCCGCGAGGGGACAATCGGAACCTCGGCCCGATCGGTGATGGAAATATTCGAGGTGAACAGAGAGGCCGAGATCTGGGTCTCCCGCAAGCGGCTCAAGAGCGAGCCGTGCAGCTCGCGGCCGGTATCCACGTTCCGGCGCAGCAGATTGTATTCGGCCATCCGGGCAGTGAGTCCACGGGCGCGAGACTGCTGCTGCATCAACGCCGCCTCGAAGTCGCGCTCGTTCTTCAAGGCCGCTTCATACTCTGCCCGCAGGCCATTGACCGTCCGGCTGACCTCCGTCTCGAGCTGGCGGCGAGTTTCCTGGATCTTTTCCGCCAGCTGCTGCATGCGCGGGTACTCGCCCCGGAAGATCTGTCCGAGTCTCTTGTGTTCCGCCTCGAGGGTGACCAACTCCTGCTTAAGCTGGCTCACCAGCGGCCTGCTCAGCACCGCCGGCAGCGAGTTAATGTCGTAGGTCTCCACCTGAGCCACCACGCCCTCCCGGGCGATCCGCTCACCGCGGGCCTTGAGCAGAGCGTCAGAGAGCACCGTGAGCTGTTGGGTGATCAGATCGGGGGGTTGCCCGGTCTTTTCCGCGTTCAGAAAGATGATGTTGTTCTGGTCGAGGAACTGGTTCAACCGGCTCTCCGCGTCCGCCAACCGGTCGCGCGCCTTGTCCAGCTCTTGGGCGAGAAAGCTTGTGGCGTAGCGGGTCGCCTGCATCTTCTGATCGAGCTGGTAGGCGATAAATGCCTCGGAGGCCGCGTTGGCGACCCGGGCGGCCAGGTTGGGGTCGCGGCTGTCGAAGGACAGCGCGACCAGTCGCGAGTTGCGAACCGGGTCGACGGAGAGGCGATCGAGGTAGGCGTTGACCACCGCCGCCTGTTTGACGTGACTGTCGACCGGGGGTGGAGGTGTTTCGCCCCTGGACTGGGCCACACCCGATCGCGCCTCCGCGGGAAGCAGCTGCAGCAGCCGCTCTTCCATGCTGACCAGGATGGGCGAGAGCCACTCTCCCACGCTGGTCAGGATGGGCGAGACACGCTCCTCCCCTGCGCTGATCAGGGCGGCCAGGACGGGCGGGATCCGGGCGCGGTCACCGCCCTGGAACTCGGGCAGCTGGTCGAGGGACTGATCCTTGATCACGCGGCTGGCCAGGACTCGCGTTCGCAGAATCTTGTAGTGCGTCTGGTAATCGTCCTGTTGGGATGCCGTCTCGTGAACGACCTGCTCGAACTTCAAGATCCGGGGCTGGTCCTTTTCGATCCTGAGCGTGGCGGTCGCCCGATAGACGGGCGGGGTGGCCGCCGTCAGGATCATCGCGATCATGACACCCGCCAGAAGGCATGTCAGTACGATCCATCGTCGACGCCTGAGCACACGCCAGTAATCCCAGAAGTGCGTACCGTGCGGTTCCCCCTCTCCGGCCCCAGACCGGATGAGGTCGAATGGCAGGACGTCGCTCCCTCGACGCTCCGGGATATGACGACCACTGTCGCCGGGGAGGAGAGCGGGTAGGTCTCGCGGACGCTCGGAGTCGCTCATGGGATTGAGGCGCCGACCCCGAATCTCACGAAGTCGAGTATGGTGTAGAAGACAGCCTTGCCGCCCGACTTGCCGACCAGGATCACGTCGTGCGCCTGGACATCGGGAGCCACTCCTCCCTTTTCAAAGTCGTTGAAGCTGTACGTGAATATTTCACGCTGACCATCGGGCCTCACCCGGTAGAGTCGAATGTCATCGTGGTCGGCGACCTTGCTCATTCCTCCGGCCACCACGGTGGCCTGCTTCACAGTCGTACGCGACTTGAGAGGGTACGAGCCAGGGCGCAGGACCTCGCCCCCGACGTAATAGGTTCCGGCGCGTGGGATCTCGATCACGTCACCGGCCTCGAGGCGAAGGTTGAGTTCGGGATGTCCATTGGCCAGTCCCTGGAGATCGATGGCGGTCATCACCTGTTGCGGGCTTTGGCCTGCGCCCCGAACTGCCGGTAGCGGGCTCGGGCCGGCGCCCTGAACTGCCGGTGGCGAGCTCGGGCCGGCGCCCTGAACTGCGCGTTGCGGGCTCGGGCCCGCGCCCTGAACTGATGGTGTCTGCTCAGCGCCGTCGGCGTTTGCCTTCGGCGGGCCATCTGTCCCTCCATCAGCCGGTGGCCGCCGGACCACGTACACGACGTGGCCGGCGTCATCGGTCAGGCCGCCCGCCATCGCCAACGCGTCGGCGAGCCGCAGCCGACTGGTGATGGTGAAGACCCCGCCCGTTCGAACCGCTCCGATGACGGAGATCCGCTGGCTCTTGTGCTCGTGAACGAAGACCGAGACTTGGGGGTTGTGCATGTATTTTTCACGGAGCTGCGTTCGTATCACGCTCTCCAGTTCCAGCGCCGACAGCCCGGCTGCCTGGATAGCGCCGAGGTGGGGGAGAGTCACGCGGCCGCTGTGCGGAATTCGCAACTTGCGGTCAAGCTCCGGAACATCGACCACGGAGATCTCAATGAAATCGCCTACCCCCAGCGTCAGATCGGCCTCGTTCGTGGGTGGGGAGAGCTGAGCCGTGATCGCGCGATTGAGATCCGCAGTGGCCATAGAGGCCGCCGGCTGGGACGCCGCGGGAGCGACAGTCTGGGTTTCGGGCGTCCCGATGGGGGCGGCGGTATTCGCTTGCTGGCTCGCGCACGAACTGAGCACCAGCACGGCGCCCGCTCCGCAGGCTACCGCCACGGCTCTGCGGTGACCCCTGATCAGCGAAATCGCAGGCCGCATGCGATCGCGGCAAGCGGCTTCAGCCGCCAAGATGTGCTCGGACCAGTGACCTTCAGCCTGCCCATCGCTGAGCCGTGTGCGCAGCGTTCACCTGTCCCCCGCAGCAGCTTTGACGAGGGCGCCAGCGAGCTGCTCCATCGTACGAGCACGTAAGCCCCGCCCGCCGTCCAAAATTACATTCTTATCCGACCGGAAATTGGGCAACCGCTTCATACCTTCCGACTGGTCAGGGCAGATGTCAAGCTATAGCTCGCCGGGAAAATATTGCCTGATTGGAAGATGTCGCCGACCCAGAAGGGGGCCCAGTGAGAGACGGCAGACGGCCGGCGAGCCGGTCATCGCTCACCCTTCACGACAACGGTGAACTTCCACCGCAATAAGGCGTCTCGAG